>NZ_MNUD01000032.1:0-183307 GCF_001917295.1 Akkermansia sp. 54_46 | reverse complement strand
TCTTCCCCCTGAAGCCCGGTGGCCAGAGCGCAGTGGTCCCACCCGGTCCCGTTCCGAACCCGGAAGTGAAACGCTGCCGCGCCAATGGTAGTCGGACGATAGGTCCCGCAAGAGTAGGTCGCCGCCGGGATTTTTTTCCATCAGGCCCCGCCAGTCTCCAGACTCGCGGGGCCTGTTCTTTTCTTGCTCGGTCCCGTTCTTCTCCCCCTACATTCTCTTAGTTAAGGAGTTGTCCGTAGGGAAAAAATGGTTGCTATACTTCATGAGGCTGCCATGTCTGCGTATTTGGTTCCGGAACCGGCGACGGCTTCCCGGAGCCTGCTGGGTTTGGCGGGGCTGGTCATGCGGAGGCGCAGAAGGCAGGAAGCCTGATAGAGGCGGGAAAGGGAAGCAAAGAAACTGCCCATGCGCCTCTGCGTCATTATTATTCAGAAAATTGTTTGAAGAAATCCGGGAGAAAATAATTCTTCCGGTTTTTATTTTTCCTGATTATTTCTCGGAAAATTTTGAATGGGGTTTTAAGACTGCTGGTCTTTTCCTACATCTCCCTGTTCATGTTCCTATGGGTAATAGTTGACGGTTGAAAAAGAAAATTCCGGCAGCTATAGTCGTCCCTAGGCAAATGCAATTCAAATGATTCGTTTTCTATCCTTTTTATTTTTCCTGTGCTTTTTTTCCGTGTGTTCTGCAAAAGAATTGAAGATTTTTTTGCTGACGGGCCAATCCAATTCTCTGGGGGCGGTGAAGGGCAGCCCTGCTTCTCCGGAGCTGTTAAAAAAGTATGAACCGAAGGAGACTCTGTACTGGCATGAAAATTTTGGGCAAAGGGAAGGCGTGTTTCCCGGCGCTTCCACATCCTGGGAGCAGGTAAGGCCTGCTATGCCGCGTTATAACGGCAATTTATGCATGGGGCCGGAATACGGGTTTGCCTTTACTCTGGAGAAGAATGGATGGTTCAAGGATGCGGACGTTGCGGTCGTGAAAGCTTCCCGGGACGGCGGCGACAATTCCCATTGGCGGAAAAACGGCCAGGCTTACAGGACGCTGGTGCAGGCCGTCAAGAATGCCTGTGCGGGTGTGGACAGGTCCAAGTATTCCAAAGTGGAGTTTGCCGGGCTTTTGTATTTGCAGGGGGAAAGCAATGCCGGAACTTCCGTTCCGGAGAGCGCTTCCCGCTTTCTGGAACTTCTGGGCAATCTGGCGGCAGATCTGAAACCGTACGGGGATACGTCCGCACTGGCTGCGCAGAAAGCCGTCCTTGGAGAAAATGCCAATTGGGCCGGAAAGAATGAATCTGATCCGGAAACGGGTAACCTTACCGGCGGCCTGGAAGGACGCGATACGGAAGTTCAGGGAAAGACAACCCGCCAGGTGATGAAGGATCTGGCGGAATCCCGTCCATCCCTGGGCTATGCCCCTACCCGAGATCTTCCCAAACTGACCGCAGGAGATCAAATGGGAGTGCATTACAGCGGCCAGTCTCAGATCAGCATAGGAGCCCGTTTTGCTTATGAAGCCGCCCGGCTGGCCGGGAAGGATACCGGCTCCGTGCGAAGCGGTCGTTACGATCTTCCCCTGGGTTCTCCGGACGCGTGGATGAACCGGAAAATGCCGGGGAAGAACGTATGCGTGTGGAATGTAGCTTCTTCCGTAAAACCCAGCCTGGTGTCAGGGGGGGTGAAGTTGTTTGGTATCCGTGTGGAGGATCCGGCCGTCAAGACTGTTATCGTCCGGAGCAAGGGAAGTTCCGGAGACCGTTTGGTAATCGGGCCGGGAGGTATTCGCCTGGCGGAGGGGAAAAATTTGCAGTTGAGGACGAATGTACAGCTGGCGGGCCGGCAGTCCTGGAATATTCCGGGTGGTTCTGCCGTGGAGATTAAGCCCTCGCCGGTTCAGGAAAAAGCCATGCCTGTCCGTTTGTCCGGCCAGGCGGAGGTGCATGTAACCCAAGCGGAAGGCGGCGGAGAAACGGCGGAAGCAGCCCGCGTCGTATTGGAACAGGTGCTGCCCTCTGCCCTGAAATGTTCCTGGACGTTGTCCGGAAAGGTGGAGATGACTTTGAAGGGTATGGAGGGGAAGGCCGTGAATTTGGGCAAAGTCTTCGTCAAGCAAGGCGCTGTGCTGAATCTGAATGGCTCCAGACCTGTTGCGGGCAGTGTCGTTAATCAAGGCGGCATGGTGAATCCGTAATCAATAGACCTGGTACGGTCCGGAATGCTTGCCGTATTTTTTAGTGGAGGGAGGAGGTTAAAAAAATACGTTTTTTCCTCCCGGAAGGGCCATGGGCTTTTTTCTTATTCACAGGAGCGGAGCGGTCTGGAAACCGAACAGGGGCATGACCTGCGGCATTTTCACCCCGGTTTATTCACAGGAAGTTCTGCTTGGGAAGCATTGATCATCAAGTCTACTGTACTATATTTGGCGTACTTTTTACTTTATGGATGCGTTATGTAGTAGTATGGTCGCGCCATGAGATGCGTTCAGTGCGGTCATTTGGAAGATAAGGTCATCGACTCCCGTATGTCCAAAGACGGGACGACCATTCGCCGCCGCCGCGTGTGTTTGAGGTGCGATTACCGTTATACGACCTATGAGCAGATTGAACGCACGGAGTTGCGCGTAGTCAAAAGGGATAATCTGAGAGAAGCCCTGAATCGTGAAAAGATTTTACGCGGCCTGGTAAAGGCGTGTGAAAAAAGGCCCGTCAGCATGGATCGCCTGGACCGCGCCGTGGAAGAGATCATTTCCGAATTGCACCGCGACCATTTGCGCGAAGTCCCTTCCAGCGAGATTGGCAAGAAGGTGATTGAAAAATTGTATGCCATAGATCCCGTGGCTTATATCCGCTATGTGTCCGTGTACCGCCAGTTTTCCAATGTGGAGGAGTTTATCCAGGAGATTACGCAGATGCGCCACCAGACGCTTATTGATCCCCTGCAGCGCAAGCTTCCCATTCTTTAAATTTCCTGTTCCATGATCGGCTTCCGAAACAACAGACCGTTGCTCAAGCTTGGTGATTGCCTGATTACCGAGTACGGGGAACAATGGCTGGCGGATGCTTTGGAGCACGCTGCCCGGCGTGCCGGAACAACCCTTCCGTTCAAGGAAGACCTGCTGGCTTCCGTGCGTTATTATCTGGAGCATGAGTGCGATTTGTCCGTCATGAAGGTGTCCGAGCTGTATGCGCGTCTGCGCCGCATGCTCACAGAAGTGGGCCTGGAACACCTTGCAAGGGAGCTTAGGGAGGAGATGCCGCCCATGACGGTCTGCGTCGCGGAGATTGCCCGCAGCGTGCCGTTCTGGCTGTTTTTTGCCTGCGAGCTGAAAAAGCAAGTGGAGGAATTGCGGGGGCATGGCATTACCAGGTATTGCTTCACAGGCAGGAAGGAATGCGTGATGGCTCTCCGGGGAAGGAAGCGCTGGGACCGTTCCTGCCAGTCTCTGCTGGAAGACCTGGACTTCCTTCTTTCCCGCTATGAGGAGCAGGCGGCGGATTGTTAACGGAACTTATCCGTGCCGTATTGGAGTATTTAGCTGCGCAATTCAACAGGTTCCGCTTTCCCGGCTGACGGAGCCGGTTCGGAGTGCAGCGCGTTTCTGCTTTTCGTGAGCATGCGAGGCTATTTCACTTTACCGGGAACGGGCTTGCGGGGCCCGTTGATCCATGCTCGGGCATCCTGTTTTGCCGGAAGGCCCAATAAGAGTTAACAGGCCGTATTGTGCCGCCTGATTCCCGGAGATGAGCCGGATGAGGGAATGCAAGGGGCCTTCCCTCATTTTCCCCGAGGTTGTTATTTCTGGCTGTTTGCAGCAGGAGCAGCCTCACCCGTACCGGAAGGCCGTGAATAAGGCAGAGTGAGGTCTTGCTCCCTGACCGCACGGGGGAACGGCCGCTGTTACAGGTGTTTGGGCGCAGGGCCGTTGATGATTTTGCGGGCCCGGTTCAGGGCGGCGTCAATATTCTCGCAGATATTGTAGCGTTTCAGCTCCCGGTAAAAGGGCGCGTGGCGGATGACGTCCAGAGGCTGGGGCTGCACGCCGCAAACCAGCAGAGTGGAACCGTGTTCCCGGCACTGGTGGCAGAAGTCGGAAAGGACGTTCAGGCCGGTGGCGTCCAGCGCGGGAACCAGGCGCATGCGCAGGATAACCACCTTGGTATCATGTTCCAGCGTTTCCAGAACCTGGTCCTTGAATTGCTCCACGGCACCGAAGAAGAAGGGACCTTTCACGTCGAAAACTTCCACGCCTTCCGGGATGTCCAGCTTGGCGGCAGAGCGGTTTCCATCATCTTCCTCATCATTTTCCAGCAGTTCGTTTTTGATGGCGGAAACATCGCTGATTTGGGCCATGCGGCCCATGAAGAGCAGGGCGGCCAGCACCACGCCTACTTCCACGGCTACAACGAGGTCCACAAACACGGTCAGCAGGAAGGTGATTACCAGCACCGCCGCATCCTGCCTGGGCCCTTTCAGTAGACGGCTGAACGTGTGTATTTCACTCATGTTGTAGCACACTACCGTCAGAATGCCCGCCAGGACAGCCAGGGGAATCTGCTGGGCATAGTGGGCAAAGGCCATCAGAATGGCCAGCAGGGTCAGGGCGTGAATCATACCGGAAACCGGGCTTTTAGCTCCAGCCTTGATGTTAGTGGCGGTGCGGGCAATGGCTCCGGTGGCCGGAATGCCGCCAAACAGGGCGGATCCGATGTTGCCGATACCTTGTGCAATCAGCTCCATGTTGGGCTTGTGGCGCCCTCCGGTCATGCCGTCCGCTACGGAGGCGCTTAACAGGGATTCGATCGCCGCCAGCAGCGCGATGGTGAAAGCAGGGGCCGTCAGCGCCCCCAGGGTGCTCCAGTCAATGCTGGGCAGGGAGGGCAGGGGGAGCGTATTCGGGAGGCTGCCGAAGGCTTGCCCGATGGTTGTCACAGGCAACGAAAACGCCACGGAAACGGCCGTCATGCCCAGCATGCCCACCAGCATGGCCGGTATTCTGGGCCAGAAGCGGCGGCTCAGCAGGGTAATGATTACGGTGCCGGCGGCCAGCCCCAGCGCCGCCCAGTTGATGGTGTGGAAGTAATGGAAGTAACACGCCCATTTTTCAATGAACTCTCCGGGAATTTTTTCCGTGATGGTGAGGCCGAAGATGTCTTTAATTTGCGTGGAAAAGATTACCACGGCGATGCCGGAGGTGAACCCTGTGGTGACAGGGAATGGAATAAAGCGGATGAGCGCCCCCATGCGGCAGAACCCAAAGATGATGAGGAAGAGGCCCGCCATCAATGTGCAGACCAGCAGGCCGGATGCGTGGTATTGCTCCAGGACGCCCATGATGATGATCACGAAGGCTCCGGTGGGGCCGCCTATTTGATATTTGCTTCCGCTGAACAGGGAGATGAGGAACCCGGCCACAATGGCGGTGATGAGGCCCTGGGTTGGGGAGAGTCCGCATGCGATGGCAAAGGCCATGGCCAGCGGAATGGCTACTACACCGACGGTCAGTCCCGCAAAAAGGTCCGCCAGAAAGGTTTGTTTGGTATAAGTTTTGAGAGAGGAGAGAAGAGCAGGTTTGAACATGGCTGCCGGGATGGTTGGCCGGCTGCGGTTGTGGCCGCCGCCGGCGGGGTTGAAGCGTCCCCTTCCTGCACCCGGAGGCGCCCCGCGGAGACGGACGGCAGGCTCTCTTCGTTCCCGTCCGCCTCCGCAGGCGGCGTTACTTGGAAAGGATGCCTTCCCAGTAGGCGATGCGGCGGCGGGTGTTGTCGGAATTGGGAGCCCCCGGGTTGGTACGCTGGGCGAAGGCTTTTGTCAATTCAAATACGTCGCGCGCGTCTGTTCCATATGCATTTGAAATGGAGGCGAATTGTTCATCGCTCAGCTTGTTGAGCGGCGTACCCGTGGAGATGCTCATGGCGACTGCCTTCCCGACCAGCTCATGGGCCTTCCGGAAGGGGACCCCGCGGCGCACCAGATAATCCGCCAAGTCCGTGGCCAGCAGCATGGGATCGGACGCCGCTTCCCTGGCCCTGGCCGTGTTCACCGTCATGGCGGCTATCATTTCCGCATTGACGTCCAAGGCCAGTTTAACCGTATCAATGGAATCGAACAGGGGTTCCTTGTCTTCCTGGAGGTCGCGGTTGTAAGTCAGGGGAAGCCCTTTGACGGCCACCATGACGGCGGTGAGGTTACCGTACAGCCGCCCCGTTTTTCCGCGGGTGAGTTCCGCGACATCCGGATTTTTTTTCTGGGGCATCAGGGATGAACCTGTCGTATAGGCGTCGGACAAGGAAGCGAAGCCAAATTCCGCCGTGCACCACAGGATGACGTCCTCGCTCATGCGGGAGAGATGGGCTCCGACTACGGCCAGGTCAAAAAGTATTTCCATGATGTAATCCCGGTCGGCAATTGCATCCATGGAGTTTTCTGTAACTGCGTCAAAACCCAGTTCCACGGCAATTCCGTGGCGGTCCAGGCAGATGGTGGAACCGGCGATGGCTCCGGAACCGAGCGGGGAGACGTTCAGGCGCCTGCGGCAGTCCTTGAGGCGGTCCGCATCCCGGTCCAGCATTTCCACGTAAGCCAGCAGGTGATGGCCCATGGTGACGGGCTGGGCGCGCTGCAGGTGAGTATAGCCCGGCATCATGGCATCTGCGTATTCCTTCGCCTTCATGACCAGCGCGCGCTGCAGATGGCGCACTTTTCCCAAAATTTCATCGATTTCCGCCCGGCAGTAAAGCCGCGTGTCCGTAGCTACCTGGTCATTGCGGGAGCGTGCGGTATGCAGCTTGGCGCCCGGAGCGCCGATGCGCCGGGTGAGTTCGCTTTCAATGTTCATGTGCACGTCCTCCAGTTCCCGGCTCCACGAGAAGTTGCCTGCTTCAATGTCTTTCAGGATGTCTTTCAGGCCGGATTCAATGGCGTTGAATTCTTCCTGCGAAAGCAGGCCAGCCTTGAGCTGGGCCCGCGCATGGGCGATGGATCCGGCAATGTCCTGGCGGAAAAGCCTCCAGTCGTAGGAGACGGATTCGCCGTAGCGTTGAACCAGATCAGCGGTGGGTTTAGAAAATCTGCCTTTCCACATGACCCACATGTTGTGCCCCAGGAGCTTCCGTTTTGAAAGCCTGAAATGGGTAATGGAGGCAGATTCCGCGGAACTGGGAAAAATCCGCATGCCTGGAAAACCGGAGTGGAGCCGGAAAAGAGAGAAACGGAGCATGGCTGTCTTTTCCCTGTGGCGGATGGGGGCGGATATGTTATTACGATGCCGTGCGTATGGATGACGAAATGCCTCTGAAACGGGAAGATTTGCGGAAACGCGCGGAGGAAAAGGCGGCGAAACTGGCTGCGGAGGGGATGGAACTGCGCCCCGTAACGGTTTCCGGGCGTACCCTGGCGAAAAGGTTCTGGGGGAAGGAATGGATGAAGAGTCTGTCCGCGTGCGAGGTGTACGGGATGCGGCTGGCCCCCGGCCGGACCTACCTGCGCTATGGCTGTGTTCTGGACCTTAAAACGGTTCCCGGCCGCATCGATGCTCTGGTGATGGGTGAACATTTGTATGAGGTTTGCATCCAGGCCTCCCCCCCGGATGAAGAGGCGCTTGCCCGGCTGCGCGCACGATGCGCCGGGCAGATTGGTTCCTGGATTGATCTGCTGAAAGGGAATTTGTCTCCCGAGCTGCTGGAAATCCTGTGCGCTCCGGAAGGCGGCCTGTTTCCCGCGCCGGAAGAGTGGCGTTTTTCCTGTTCCTGTCCGGATTGGGCGGATTTGTGCAAGCATGCGGCCGCAGTCCTGTACGCTTTCGGCGTGATGCTGGATAAGCAGCCGGAGTTGTTGTTCACCCTGCGCGGAATGGATTCCTCCGTTTTGATTCCGAAAGCTCCGGAACCCGTTCCCGGAGGAGAAGACGCACTGGATGTGGATGCCGGTTCCCTTTCGGATATATTCGGCATCAGCCTGGATTGATTATTGTTGCCGTGATTGTGGTTTTATTCCGGTTTTGAATAGCCAGGAGGGAAGGGGATGGCCGTCCTTTTTCATGAACTGGCGGCGGATGAGGGTGCCCGGGCAGTCAGGCGTGCCGCCGGCCGTTTGCCAATGTTTCCGCATGATGCTCGCCCGGGTGGAGAATGTTTCCGCTTTTTCCATGATGCATTGCAGGTTCGGGAGGGCGGAAAAAACGAGATAAAGAATCAGGAGGGCCCGGTATTTCACGTCTCCCCGGCGGAGGGCCCGGAGAAAGAGCAGGGAAAGGAAGGGATAGAGGACGGCCGGAGCTTTAAAGAGAAGTTCATTGTTCATGATGCCCGTGCGGAAAAAGAGGCTGCCTGCCATCATGCCCAGCGTGATGTAGTACAACGGGTTTTTCCGGCATTTTGGGAAGAGGAGCGCCCCCGGCAGCAGTATCCCCAGGGCCAGGGCCAGCAGGAAGCTGGCGTATTTGACGGAATCGGGATGGAGCAGAAGCCGCTGTTGCCCGTAATGGTAAATTTCCGCATATTTTGCATCAAACAGGCAGGAGAATTGCCCTCCTCCGTCCAAATGGGAATAAAAGACGGCCATGACGGCCGTGCACAGGGCCGCGAGCCAGAAAACCGGCTGGCCCAGAAGGGAACGGAGACGGGAAAGCGGTTTCCGTGCCGCCGGGAGGCGGAACAGGGTTTCATACGCCATATACGGAAGGAGCAGAAGGGCGCCCAGCGGGGAGGACGGCAGCAGAAGAGTTCCCGCGAGATAATACCCGGAGGGAGGCAGGGAGCGCGTCAGGACGAATACGGCGCACAATAGCGCCGGAACGGCGTGATTGAATGTGTTGAAGAGTTGGACGGGCATGCCGATGAACAGGACCATCTGGGCATGGTATTCCGCAAACAGGGAGGAGAGGGGAATTCCCAGGCAGTCCGGCACCGCTGCCGGAGAGCCGAGGCAGAGGAGTATCAGTGCCCAGCGGGCCGTCTTCCGGATTCCCCAGCGGACGGTTGCCGCCAGCAGCGCCAGTTCCAGCCCAAGAAAGGTCCACAGGGCCAGTAGCCAGGGAGCCCATGATGCCGGGCAGAAAGAAGCCGCCAGAGCCGGAGGCAGCCAATGGCCCAGGTAGTAGATGAAATGATGTCCGTCCTCCGTGACGAGGGGCCAGGAATTTGCTGCAAGGCGTTCATAAACGGCATTGCGGATGATAAAATCCGCATGTTGCTGGCAGTGGCCCGTGAATCCGCACAACAGCACCAGCATCAGGCAGAAGAAGGAGAGGAGACCCAGCGCGGCCAATCTGCGCCCGCTTAACGGAAGCCTTTGTGCCGGAAGATGCCGGGCGCAGACGTACAGCCCGCATGCCAGTGCGGCGCAAAGCGGCGCGGAAAAGGCCAGATGCACCCATCCCTGCAGAAAAAGGAGGAGGGGCAACGCCAGATACAACAGTCCCGCGCATAGCGGAAGGCGTGCGGGCAGAAAGAAGCGGGCAGACATGGCGCGGAACGGGAAACTGGTCGGCAGGGAGGAATCCAAAAGGCCAGCATGGCATATTTTGTTCCAAAGAAAAGGATGCAGTTTCCTCCGGAGAATGAAAAAGCCCCGCACCGCCTCGCGGCGGCCGGGGGTTGGCGTTGCTTGATACCAGTTCCAGCAAAAAGGTCAGAACAGGCCAAATCCGTTGCCGTAGCGGGCGGATTCTCCCAGTTCTTCTTCAATCCGGAGAAGGCGGTTGTATTTGGCCATACGGTCGGAACGGCTCAAAGAGCCGGTTTTGATTTGTCCGGCGTTGGTTCCTACGGCAATGTCCGCGATGGTGGCGTCCTCCGTTTCTCCGGAACGGTGGGAAATAACGGCGGTATAGCGGTTGCCCATAGCCAGTTCCACGGCGTCCAGCGTTTCCGTCAGCGAGCCGATTTGATTGACCTTCACCAGGATGGAGTTGCCCACGCCCAGATGAATGCCTTTTCTGAGGAATTCCACGTTGGTGACAAAGAGATCGTCTCCGACAAGCTGAGTGCTTTTGCCAAGTTTTTCCGTCAGGGTTTTCCATCCGTCCCAGTCGTTTTCCGCACAGCCGTCTTCAATGGAGACGATGGGATATTTTTTCTTCAGTTCCACATAGTAGTCCGTCAGCTCTGCGGCGGTTCTGCGGCTGCCGTCGGATTTCTTGAAAACATACAGCCCGGATTCCGGTTCATAAAATTCGGAGGAAGCCACGTCCAGGGCAATGGAAATGTCCTCCCCGAACCGGTAACCGGCCTTGTCTACCGCCTGGGCGATGCAATCCAGGGCGTCTTCCGCAGAGTTCAGCCTGGGGGCGAAGCCGCCTTCGTCGCCCACGGCGGTGGAAAGGCCGCGGTCATGAAGAACGGATTTCAGCGCATGGAAAACTTCCGCGCCATAACGCAGGGCTTCCCGGAAGGTGGGAGCGCCGGACGGGACGATCATGAATTCCTGGAAGTCAATGGGCGCGTCGGAGTGGGCGCCGCCGTTGATGATGTTCATCATGGGGACGGGCAGAACCTTGGCGTTCGGGCCGCCCAGGTAGCGGTACAGGGGCTGGTGCAGCTGGGCCGCCGCAGCCTTGGCAAGCGCCAGGGAAACGCCCAGAATGGCGTTGGCCCCCAGTTTGGCTTTGTTGAACGTGCCGTCCAGGGAGTTCATGAGGGCATCCGCCGTGGTTTGCTCCGTGGCTTCCAGACCGATCAGGGCCGGAGCAATGATGTTGCGGATGTTGTCTACGGCCTTGGTGACTCCCTTGCCCTGGTAGCGGGTTGCGTCGCCGTCCCTGAGTTCCCAGGCTTCGTGTTCCCCGGTGGAAGCTCCGCTGGGGACGCCCGCCGTGCCTACGGCGCCTCCTTCCAGATAAACGTCCGCCTCAATGGTGGGGTTGCCGCGTGAATCCAGAATTTCACGCCCTGTTATTTTCGCGATGCGCATTTCTTTCATAAAAATCGGATGGGTTCTTCCTTGGAAACCAGATATTGAAATTAGCTCAAACTAACTTATGAGGCTTGTGTATCCTGTATCCGAAGCGGATGCAAGCTTTTTCTCCGGGAGAAAGACCGGAGTTCAATCAGTATGGGTGCCCCTTGGCGGCGGTTCAGTTGCGGTAATGTTCCTTCAGCCACGTTATTTCTTCGCCGTGCCCGGCGTCGTCCCTGGGCGTTTCCAGGAAGAAGGGCAATTCCCGCAGAACGGGATGGTTGATGATGTTGATGAAGGCCTGTTCTCCCAGGGAACCCTTGCCGATGGTTTCATGGCGGTCCTTGAAGGAGGAGAAGGGCGTCATGCTGTCGTTCAGGTGGATGGCGCGCAGGCGTTCCAGGCCCAGCACGGCGTCGAAATGTTCCAGTACGGAATCCAGCCCGTTGACAATATCATATCCGGCGGAATAAACATGGCAGGTATCCAGGCATACGCCCAGCTTGTCCTTCAGGTCCACCCGCTCCATAATGGCGGCCAGTTCTTCAAAGGTCCGGCCGACTTCGCTTCCCTTGCCGGACATGGTTTCCAGCAGAACAATGGTCGTTTGTTCCGGAGAAAGCACGCCGTTTAATTGGCCCGCCACCAGTTCAATGCCTTTTTCCGCTCCCTGACCTACATGGCAGCCGGGATGGAAGTTATAAAGATTTCCCGGCAGATGTTCCATGAGTTCCAGATCCTCTTTCAGCACCTGGGCCGCAAAACGGGCGACGCCGGGGTCTGCGGAACAGGGGTTCAGCGTGTAGGGGGCGTGTGCCAGCAGCGTTCCGAATCCGTTGTTCCGCGCTAATTCCAGAAAACGGGCAATATCCTGTTCGTCAATAGCTTTGGCTTTGCTCCCCCGCGGATTGCGGGTGAAGAACTGAAAAGTATTGGCGCTGATGGAGAGGGCAACCCGGCCCGTGGCTTCATAGCCTTTTGCGGAGGAAAGATGGCATCCGATGTGCAGCATGGCGGTGGCGGGAAAATATGCAAGCGAGCATATCGGAAGGGAATTGACCTGTCCAGCATGGGGATAGTTTTCAAGGCTGTTGCCGTAGGATACCGTGTTTGCGCGGCGCGCCATGGACGTAACGAAAAATAGATTTACATTTTTATATTTTTCAAAATAATGAATCCATCGTTTATGCCTGATTGCTCCTGTACACATTCTTCGCTCCCGGCTTCCTCCGTCAAGGATCTGATACCTCTTGCCGGTGTATTCAAGGCATTGGGGCATCCCGTCCGTTTGATGATCGTGGAGATGCTTCTGGATGGGGAACGCTGCGTCTGCGAACTGCAAAAAGATTCCGGGCGCGATATGTCCACGATTTCCAGCCACTTGAATGTGTTGAAGAACAATCGTGTGCTCTCTTGTGAACAGCGGGGGAAGAATGTGTATTATTCCCTGTGTTGTCCGTGCCTTCGCCAGGTATTAGACTGTTTGAAGGAAAGTCCCATTCTGCGGAGATAAGGACATGATACTCTAGTTTCTTCTGATTTCTACACAAACACTTTGATATTCTTCAAAATCTAAATCAATAATACCATGAACAACATTGTCGTTTACGGACCGGGATGCGCCAAGTGCACTGCACTGGCGGATGTGACGAAGCAAGCCATGCAGGAACTCCATTTGGACGCTTCTCTGGAAAAAGTGACGGATGCCATGCAATTTGCCGTAGCGGGAGTACTCGTGACCCCGGCGTTGGCTGTGGATGGCAAGGTATTTGTTTCGGGGAGAGTTCCATCCAAGGATGAAATCAAGAAGATTCTTCAAGAGACCATTCAGGCTGATTCTTCCCGGCAGAAATCCTGCTGTTGTTCCGGCGTAGCAGAATCTGCGTTACCTCAAGAAAATGATTCTCATGCGAAAGAGGTATCATGTTGCGGAGGGAGCTGTTGCAGCAGTGAGGCATCCAAAGGATGCTCCGGATGGAAAAAGGCTGTAGTCTGGGTGGTTGCCCTGCTCATCCTGCTTGCCATCGTCAAAGTTATCAACCACCAGGGAGCTGAAAACCGTGAAGAACCAGCCGCCACAACTGTGACGATGAAATCCGGGGTAGAGGCGGTTTATTACGAATATGGGGCGAGATGCCCAACCTGCATCCGTATGGAGACATGGACGAAGGAGGCGATCGAAAAGAATTTTCCGATTCAGCTTAAGGAAGGCAAGTTGGCTTTCCGCGCCATTCCCGCCGACAAGGACGCCGTTGGCAAGTATGAATTGACAACCAAATCTTTGCTTCTCAAGGATTGGAAGGACGGCAAGGAAACGCGCTGGGTGGATCTGGATCGCATCTGGGACTTGAGTGGTAATGAACAGGAGTTCAAGGAATATGTGGTTCAGAGCATCCGGAAAGCACTGGATGACGCTCATTGAACGTTTACCTTCCTTCTAATATTTTCCGTGATGGACTGGCCTCTTTTATCTCTGCTGCCTATAGGCGTAGCGGCAGCCGTTTCTCCTTGTCCCCTGGCAACGAATATTGCCGCTGTGGGATTCATTTCCCGTGGCATCGGCTCCCGTCATCAATCAGCCATCGCCTCACTTCTCTATACTTTGGGCCGTGTGAGCGCTTATGTGCTGATCGGGTGGTTGGTAAGCCGGGGCTTGGCATCGGTCCCCATGTTGTCATTCTGGATGCAGGAGGAACTGCCGGTGTATCTGGGCCCGGTGATGATGGTGGCAGGGCTGATCCTTCTGGGGTTCATCCCGTTCTTTTCCCTAGGGAAAAAACCGGGAGAGGCAACAGCTCAAAGCCTTATGGCTAAAGGCGGCATCTGGGGGGCGTTTGCGCTAGGTTTTCTGTTCGCCCTAGCTCTTTGCCCTCCTTCGGCGGCGCTGTTTTTCGGAACGGCTGTCCCTTTGTCCATACAGGCTGGGAGCACTGGTTCCCTATTAGGAATTTCCCTGTTCGGCATAGGAACGGCCCTGCCCGTGGTCGCATTTGCCTTACTGCTGACATTCAGTGCGGAGAAAGCCGCTGCTGCCGTGCGCCACATGCCTAAAATCCAGCAAATCATGAAACTTGTGACGGGATGGTTCTTCCTGTTGCTTGGCGGGTACTGGCTGTTCAGCCGGATTCTTCTCGTTTGATTCTTTCTACATTACCCTTTCTTATTATATGATTCAAGATTTTGCCAACTGGCTGGTTTACAAGATGTTGGAATTTACTCCCCACACACAACTGGGGGAGGCGGTCAACTTTTTCGTGTACGATACGGTCAAGATTCTTTTCCTGTTATACGCGATCAGCCTCATCATGGGGGTGGTAAACGCCTATTTCCCTGTAGAACGCATCCGCGTATTTCTGATTACGAGGAAGCTTTACGGGCTTCAATATTTCTTCGCGGCTCTGTTCGGAGCCATGACGCCATTTTGTTCCTGTTCCTCCATTCCCTTGTTCATCGGATTTGTGAAGGGTGGCATTCCCTTGGGGGTGACGTTTGCCTTCCTGATTACGTCTCCTTTGGTTAATGAGGTGGCGATCGCCATATTCCTCGGAGCATTCGGTATCAAGATTACGGTGATCTATGCTGTTTCCGGCATCCTGTTGGGCATGGTCGGGGGTATAGTCCTGGAGAAATTCAAGCTAGAACGTTATTTGTCTCCCTGGATACGTGACTTGCTGGTTCAGTCGAATGCAGAGAGCAATGACTGGGAACGGAAAAAGACACCCTTCATGGGCAAATTGCCCGTTATCATGCGCGATGCCTGGGGAATCGTCAAGGGAGTGACCCTGTACGTGGTAATCGGCATTGCCATTGGGGCGGCAGTGCACGGCTATGTGCCTGCCGGATTCTTCGAAGAATCCATGAGCCGGGAAAATTGGTGGTCGGTGCCTGTCGCTGTCATCTGTGCGGTACCCATGTATGCAAATGCTGCGGCTATTGTTCCGGTGATCGAGGTATTTGTCGCAAAGGGAGTACCAATCGGAACGGCAATTGCATTCATGATGGCGACAGTAGGACTTTCCCTTCCGGAAGCCGCCCTTCTCAAAAAAGTGATGACCTGGAAGTTGATCGGTATTTTCTTCGGAACGGTCACGGCGTTTATCATTTTGTCAGGTTATGTATTTAATTTACTGATTTCTTGTTAAGAAAACCGTCATTGGATTATTTAGTCCATATGAATATTGGGAAAATAAGCGGTTTCCTTTTTTTATTATCGTAGTCCTCCCGCGTTTTCTTGACGGATGGAGGGAAGAGGGGCAAGATGGCACGCATGGAACAAGTCAGTCTCATGGAATTGGGCAAGCTGGCCGCAGAAGGCCAGGTTGAAGCGGAAGTTTTTGCCCAGATTGCCCAATGCGCGCAGAAGATGACCAAAGGCAACAAGCCGTATCTGGATGTGTCTTTTGCCGATGCGGAAGGGACCATGGGATTGAAGGTGTGGGAGGATAAACCCTGGTTCCGGACGCTTGCTTCGCTGCCCCTCCGCAGTTTTGTGAGCCTGCGCGGCCAATGGGCCAAGGGAGGGTTCGGCATGGAAGTTGCCGATTTGGACGTGCGGTTGCTGGACGAACAGGAAAAGGAAAACTTTCTGGCCGGCTCCGGAACCTTGAAGAAAAAGCAGGAAGCTGATCTGAAGGAAATCTGCATGTTCATCAAGGGCATGAATGATCCGCGCATACGCGCCCTGTGCATTGAATTCATTGAGCAGTTCGGGGAACGCCTCCAGCGCGCCGCCGCCGCCCGCACTTACCATCATGCCCGCCGCGGCGGACTGGTGGAGCACGTGGCGGGGATGATGCGCACGGCCTCTGCCGTCTGCCAGGCGAATCCGGAGCTGAACCGTGACCTTCTGCTGGCCGGGTGTCTGTTCCACGACTGCGGGAAGTTGTGGGAAAATTGCTACCCGAAGGAGGATTTTACGATGCCTTATTCGGAGGCCGGAGAACTGCTGGGCCATATTCCGCTGGGCATTGAACTGGTCAACAATTTGTGGAAGCGCATCATGTCCCTTCCGGAGGCGGATTCCTGGAAGACGCTGGACCCTCCTTCACCGGACGTGCGCATGCACCTGCTGCACCTGATTGCGTCCCATCACGGGGAACTTGCCTTCGGTTCTCCCGTGTTTCCCAAGACGCCGGAGGCGGTGGCCCTGCATTACATCGACAATCTGGACGCCAAGCTGGAAATGTTCCGCGGGGCTTATGAGACAAGCGAGGCCCTGGCTCCCAGAGTGCTCCAGCGCAAGGCCCCCCTGCCTGCCAACGTTGTTCTTCCGCTGCCTTCCGTTCTCCCTCTGGAGCCGGACGGCGAAGACGCTCTGCCGTAAGGTTCCCCCTGCATGGAAGAGGTTCGGCGTGTTCTTCGTCCGTGGCCGGAACGGATGACGGCATCTGCTCCCTTGCTGATTCCGGCTTTGTCCCTGCTGTGCGCCTGCGCGGCAATGGATGTTTCCCTTTGGTTCTGGATTCCATGCTTCTGCCTGGCGTCGCTGCCGTGTTTTTTACGTGCGCCCTCCATGGGGGTGCTTGCCGTTGCCCTGGCGATGTGGGCCGCCGTATATCTTTTCGCGTATGAACGGGAATACGCAGGCGTTCCCGTGGAAGCGGGGAGAGTCATGGTTATGGAAGGCTCCGTTGAGGCTTTTTCCGGAAAATCCGTGTTGTTTCGCCCGGATGGTTCCCGGTGGCTGTACGCGGTTTCCTCCCGTGACGGGGCCTGCCCTCTGGAGGCAGGGGAACGCTACCGGATCAGGGGAGAGGCGTATCCGCTTCAGGCGCCGTGCGGTCCCGGCATCTTTGACCGGGAGCGTTGGGGGTACCTGCACGGCATCATCGCCGGAATCCGGCTGGATGAGTACTGCCGGAACGGGCCGGGAGACTGGCGCAGCCGTTTCCGGGCTTTTTCCCTGCGGCTCCGGGAAAGGGCTGCCTCCCTGCTCAGGGAGGGCGCCCCTCCGGATGATGAGGCCCGGCAGGTGATGGTTTCCGCCGTGCTTGGGGACAAGACGGACGCGAGGCCGGAAACGATGGCGAAGTTTCTGGAAAGCGGCTGCATGCATGTATTCGCTGTCAGCGGCATGCATGTGGGCGTGGCCGCCATGCTGGTTCTGGGTATGCTGAGGCTTTTGCATGTGTACCCCCGTGCGGCCCGGCTGGCCTGCATCCTTTTGCTGGCGGCGTACGTGTTCGTGACCGGGATGTCCGCTTCCGCCCTACGGGCGTTCATCATGGCGACAGTCTGGCTTCTGGCGTTTGTGCTGCGCAGAAAGGGACATCCGGCCAATATTCTGGCGCTCGCTTTCATCCTCCTCTGTTTAATGAACCCGCTCCAGGTTTTCCAGCCGGGGTTCCAGCTTTCTTTTTGCGTTTTTGCCGTCATTGTCTGCCTGGCGGAATGGCTCAGCCGGGAAAAGCCCCTGTGGTCGCCGGACCCGTTTATTCCTCCCCGGATTTATCATGCGCGGGAAAGATTCCTGGTGCGGCTGGAAAAAGCATGCCGCGGCGCGCTGATCGTCTCCGTGGGGGCGTGGCTGGCTTCCATTCCCCTGACGGCATGGCACTTCGGAACCTGGAACCTGTATGCTCCCTTGACCAATTTGTGCCTGAGCGTACTTGTCTTTCCCCTTATGGGCATTTCCCTGTCCGGGCTGATGTTCGCGTGGTGCCCGTGGATGCTGCATGTCTGTAATACGGCCGCTTCCTGGCTGGCGTCCGCCATGCTGTCCGTAGCCGGGGGAGTGGCTTCCCTGCCGTACAGTTATCTTTCTTCCGCACCGCCTTCCGGGGAAAATGAAGCTGTTATCGTTCCCTTGCAGAAGGATGCCTGGGCCACAGTCATTTCCAATCCCGCATTGGTTGTGGGAAGCGGAACGGAAGATGCGGTGCGGTACACCCTCCTTCCCGTGCTGAAGGCGCGCAGTATCCGGCCCTGCGGCATGCTGTCCTGGGGAAACGGCAAAGCGGAACGGGCCGGAGAGAAAGAACTGGAGAAGGAATATCCCGGAATCCGGAACTGGGGCGCGGAGTTCGGGGAATGTCCCGTCCGGCAATGGAGGTTACGGCCGGGCAATGCACTTGTGCTGGAAGATTTTCCTGTCCCGTTGCGCACGGGAATCCGTCAGGACCGGAACCGGGTGTTGTCATGGGAATGCCGAGGGCGGCGGTTCCTGATGATAGGGAATACCGGGTTTTCTTCCCTGGCGCGTGCGGAGAAAACACCGCGGGCGGACGTATTGCTCATCGGGCATCATCCGCGCGACCCGGTGGACAGCGCGGCGTGGATCAGGGCCACAGGCGCCCGCGCGGTCATTTTCACGACGGAGCATGAATGCCCCGTACCGGAGGGAACAGCCGTATACCGTCTCCGGGAAACCGGAACCCTCTATCTGCGGATGGAAGAAAAGAGCGTGCAAATTATCCCCTGGAGGGGCATGGAACGCCGTACAGAGTAAATCCCGTGCTTTCCTCAATGCGGATGGGAAGGATCTCTCCCGCCAGGTCAGGGGCGGCATCCACCATGACGGGCTTGTTCTGGGAGGTCCGGCCGGAGAGGCGCGCCGCATTCGTTTTGGACGGCCCTTCCAGAAGAACTTCCTGCACGGTGCCTACCAGATCCCGGTTTTTCCGGATAGCTATTTCATTGACTACGGCCAGAAGATCCTGGTTGCGCGCTTCCTTCACTTCCTCCGGAATCTGATTCTCCATAACGGCGGCGGGTGTGCCGCGGCGCGGGGAATAGCGGAAAATGAATGCGTTGTCAAACTGGACCTGTTCCACGGCCTGCCTGGTCAGCAGGTAATCCTCCTCCGTTTCTCCTGGGAAGCCCACAATGATATCCGTGGTGATGGACAAATCCGGGCGTGCCTGCTTCATCCGGGAGCAAAGGTCCAGATAGGTTTCATTCCTGTACGGCCTGCGCATCATTTTCAGGATGCGGTCGCTGCCGCTCTGCATCGGGAAATGAATGTGGCTGCACAACTTGGGAAGGTAGGTGAACGCCTGCACCAGATCCTGGCGGAAACCGATGGGATGCGGGGAAACGAAGCGGATGCGCCGGATTCCTTCCACTTCATGCACGGCTTCCAGCAGCTGGACGAAGCCGCCCTTGCCGCCTGCCGTTTCCATCTGCCTGCCGTACCGGTTGACGATCTGGCCCAGCAGCGTGACTTCCTTCACGCCGGCGTCCGCCAGCATCTTCACCTCATCCACCACGTCCCGGATGGGGCGGCTGCGTTCTGCGCCGCGGGTGTAGGGAACAATGCAGTAGGCGCACTTCATTTCGCACCCCTGCATGATAGAGACATACGCCGTGGAGCGCACGCCGGGATTCAGGTGATCCCGGATTCGGTTCTGGGAATCCTCCTCTTCCGCCACATCGCACACATGCGTACCGGAAAAGGCGGTTTGCAACTCATCCATGCGGCGTTCCTGGCGCGCGCGCAGAATGCCGTCCACATGTTCAAATACGCGGTGGTATTTCTGGGTGCCGACCACGAGGTCCAGGCGCGGCAGTTCCTTGAACAGCTCCTCTTTTTTACTTTGGGCCATGCAGCCCATCATGCCGTACACTACATGCGGACGGTGCCGCTGCTGCTTGGCCAGAAGCCCCATTTTTCCCAGAGCCTTTTGTTCCGCCTGTTCCCGGATGGAACAGGAGTTGAACAGGATGACGTCCGCCTCATCCTCGCGGTCCGTCATGGTGTAGCCCTTCTGCACGAACATGCGGGCCACCTGTTCGGAGTCCCGTTCGTTCATCTGGCAGCCGTAGGTTTTGATATAAAGCTTGGGCATGGAAAAAATCAGGTATTTTTTTTCAGGGTGACCACGCATTCCAGATGCTTGGTCTGGGGGAACAGGTCAAAGGGCTGGACGGCGGTGACGGAATACCCGGCCTTGTCGAATTCCGCCAGATCCCGTATCTGGGTGGCGGGATTGCAGGAAACGTAAACGACTTTTCCGGGGCCGAAGGCAAATAACTGGGCCAAAAATTCCGCACTGCATCCTTTCCGGGGAGGGTCGATCACCACGGCGGTTTTTCCTGCAGGGAAATCCACCCGGGCAAAAATGGCTCCGGCGTCCGCCGCCAGAAATTCCGCGTGTTCAATTCCGTTGCTGCGGGCATTGCTGCGTGCCCAGTCCGCAGAAGTCTCGCTGACTTCCACGCCCAGCACTTTTTTAAATTTCTTCGCCAGGCTCAGGGCGAACAGGCCGGAACCGCAGTAGGCGTCCACCAGGAATTCCTCCCCGTCCATACTCGCCTGTTGGGCCACGTAATCCGTAAAAAGCGGAAGAATGAAAGGATTATTCTGGAAAAAGTCTCCCGCCAGAAAATGGAATTCCAAATCGCCCACCCGTTCGCAGGCGACGGCATTGTTATTGGTGATGACGGTTTCTTCCGAGGCCCGGAGCAGAATGGTGGCTCCCCGTTTGAACCGGGCGGCGGCCTGGTAAACGCTTTTGCGGGCCAGGGGCAGGGCTTCATTGATGCACTCCATGGCAATCGGGCATTGCGGCACGTCCACTACGTCCCTTCTGGAGCCTGCTTTCAGGAAACCGATGGCCGGCTTGCCTCCTTCCTTCGGCTTGTCAAAATGAGGCGTAATCTTGGAGCGGTAATGGTATTGGCGGGGGGAGGCTACGGCCGGATTGACGGGCAGTTCCAGCCCTGCCTGCAAGCGGAGCAGATCCGCTACCTGCCGGGTCTTCCAGAGAAGCTGGCGGTCATAGGAAAAATGCTGGTACTGGCATCCCCCGCAGGTTCCGAACAGGCGGCAGCCCGGTTCCACGCGGTCCGGGCTGGGGTTAATTACTTCCACCAGATCGGCGGAGGAATAGTTCCTGTCATTACGCCAGACGCGCGCCTTTACACGGTCTCCCGGCAGGGCGAAGGGGACAAAAACCACCCATCCGTCCACGCGGCCAATGCCGTCGCCTGCATTGGAAAGGGCGTCAATATCCAGTTCAAGCTCCTGGTGGTAGGAAAAAGGTTCGGGGTGGAAACCCTTGGGAATGGTCGCAGTCATGGTGGTGGGAAAAGATTATGGGGCGGAAGGGGTAATCAACTTGCCGTCCAGATCGTACAGCAGGGTTTCCGGCAGCCGGGGGGTGCGCAGTCCGGGGCGGAAATCGCCCGGCAAGACAGCCGGCCCCGGTGCGGATTCTTCATTCTCATCCTCTGGAAGAATCTCCTGTTGCGCCGGAGCGGGCGCCCAGGGTGCGGGCTGGTTGGCTGAAGCGGTTTGTTCCGGCTGAACGGCAGGAACTGGGGCGGGGTCCTGAGGTGCCGTTTCCTTGTTGGAGGCGCAGGAAGAGGTCCAGGCCAGCCCGGCAATCAGACAGGAGCGGATCAGGAGTTTTCTCATGGCGCGGATTCTTACAGCTTCATCCGGACTTGGCAAGTGAATAGCCCTGTTATGGACCGTGTAAAGGGCATTTCTTTTTTACTTGGAAACCGGGGAATGCTTGCTGTTTGACTCTTCCAGGATAGTGTTTATAGTAGGAGCACGTATGAGATTTTTTCTTTCTCTGTGTTGTTACGCTGCGGTTTCAGGGGTGTTTGCCCCACAGGCCGGCGTGGCGCAACAGCTTCCTCCCATTTTCGGGTTTGCCAATAAAGACAGGATACCTGAAGTTAATAAGTCGGGCAGTCCCGTTTTTGATAAACTCCGTAATGAAGCTATGAAGAAAAAGCAGCCGCTGGTAATTTATCTTACTGGTTCTTCGTGGTGTTCCCAGTGCAATATTTTTACCCGGGAATATATCAAAAAAACAAATTTCAAAAATGCCGCCGGGAAAAAATTTATATTTTGGCTGGTGGATACCAAACAGGTGCCGGGCAATTCTCCGGGGACGTTTCAATTTAAAATGGTTCCGGAAGAAGCCGCAAAAATCGTGGGGTGTGTGGATTCTCCCCGCGCGCCGTATGTGGTTCTTGGACCTCCCGCCGTGTTTATCATTGATCCTGTTTCCGGAAAATTGATCAAGAGCCTGTTCTCCAAGAGTGAAGTGGACAAGTATGGAAAACCTCTTGCCGGAATTATTGAAGAAACCTGGGTGGAGTTTTCCCGCAAGCCCAAATAGGAAACGGAATGTATGCGGGGAACGTCCGGTATTTTCATGCTCCAGCCAAGATGACGGGGAACAATTCCAAAAGTTCTTTTGTTTATTTATAGGAAGCGAAAAAATCCTCCCGGCATCCCTCCGGCTCCTTTAAAAAAGGCAGCGTGCGGAATCTTTTTCCGGGGCGGAGCGATTGCCGTTAAAAACGGTAAATGCAGCGCAGCCATGGGCGCGACGTGCCGGAATAGTAGGGATACCACCGGTGTCCGGGGTGGTGCATGGTGCGGCCCCATTCATCCTGACGGCGCGCCTGGGGCGCATAGAAGAGCTGCTTCCACTCCCGGCTGGCGAAGGAAGAAGGCTCTGTTTCCGAAGCCGGAGGCGCCAGAAACGCCTGGAAGGCGCTGGAAGAACAGCAATAATAGGGAATGTTGAACCGGGGCGCCATTCCGAACGCCAGCAGAAGCCATATCCAGACGCGGAAACCGGGACGCCGCGTCCAGGAGGAAGCCAGAAAGGCAAGCAGGCAGGCCATGACCGGAACGCTTCCTTTGCAAAGCAGGTCATTGACGTCTCCGTTCACGTAAAAAAAAGGCAGAATCAGGCCGGTTGCCAGAGTACAGATAAAGAGGGGATTCCTCTGGAAATCCCGCCAGCAGAACAGGGCGTACAGCAGGAATGAGGTCGCCATAAGCAGGAAATCCCCCGGACGCGTATAAAAAGGCCGCATGCCCATGTGGGAGGATGGCGCGTTTACCGCCCCATAATAAAGAAGAAAACACGTTCCCAGCAGAACGGCGGCCGAAAAGGAGGGATGGAGCAGGACATCCCGGAGAGGGAGGACGCCTTTCCATTGGCGGCGCCACTGGCAGGCCGCCAGGGGCAGCCCTCCAAGGGCCGCGAGGGGGGAATAAAAGGCCGTGGCTGCGAACAGAATAGGCATCCAGTATAGGGGCATGCGTCCTGAAGCCAGGAAGATGAAAAAGAGCAGAACAGGAATGGATGCGTTTGCGCTGCACATGATTTGTTCCGCCGTGCCGAAGTAATGCAGGCGGAACAGGTTCAGCCCCAGCCAGCACTGGAGATTCAGCAGAGAGCCGAATGCCGCCATCAGCAGGGCGAGCAGCAGGGAGCGGCGTCCGGAGAAAACGCAGAGCCACAGCCAGGAAAGGAACAGGCCCCAGGCTCCCCACAGAACGACAAGCATGCGCGCGGCGTCCAGCCCCGCCAGTTTTCCCGCCAGGGCTGGGACCAGCCAGAACCCCGTGTTGTAAATCAGCACGTTCCCGTCCGGAAAGATGACGGGCCACGGGCTGGCGACCAATTCACGCAGACAGGCATTTCTGACGATATGGTCAGGGTGCTGGTTGACCCACTCCCCCCATCCGGAAAGCGCCATCAGGGCGGCAAACGCCGCCAGGGCGAGAAATGAAGAGCGGGTGAACAGGGGGAAGGCGGGGAGAGAATCCCTTGTTTGCGGTTCCTTGCGTTTTCGGGGCGCCAGTCCCGCAGCCGTCAGGAGCGTGAGAGGGAGAGCGGCGTACCAGTGCATCCACCCGGCCAGGAATACCAGCACGGGCAGCAGAAGCCAGGCGCAGGTGTGCCACTTCAGCGCGGTTGCGTTGAACGCTTGTTCCGGGCACGGGGCATCAGCGGCAGGCATTTCCCCGGAACCTTAATGGGGCCGGCCTGCGGGGGCAAGGAGGAAACTCGCAGACCGGAACGGAAGGGGGCATTTGTATGGGTATGGTGGCAGGAATGAGCGCGCGCCGTTGCCTCTTTACCGGAAAAACGGGGCAGGTCATGCTGGGAGGCCTATGAATAAAACACAATTTATCAGGGAGCTCCAGCGTGAGCTGGGGAAGGACGTTACTTCCCGGCAGGCGGAACACGCGTTGAACGCGGTGCTGGAGACGATTGCGCGGTCGGTCCGGAGGCGGTCGCTGGTGAAATTCCGGGGCTTTGGCACTTTCCGCGTCAAGCGCCGCCGCGCCCGCATCGTACGCCATCCGGAAAACGGCGGCAGGCTGCTGGTGCATGAATCGAAAACCATGAAATTCCGCCCCTCTTCCCTTCTGTGGAAGGAGTAGGGAAGCCGTTCGGCAGCTCCTGTCATTTTGCCATTGACTTCCCCGTCCGCGGAGGCCCTTAATGTGGATAAGGCAGGAACATTTTTGCCTGCCTGCATAAGTAACTGGCCCCTTCCACGTTTGCCGATCATGACTCCGGATTCCGTTCATCTGCTGACCCGTTCCTCCCAGATGACCCTGTGCAAAGATGAACAGGGCCGTGTGCGCCGCGCCTATTACGGCCCGAGGCTGCATCAGCCGGAGGATGCCCTGGAAAACGCCGCGGATGCTCCTCTCCTGTATTCCTCCCTGGCGGATTCCGTAACAGGGCTTCCCAATGCGTCCGGCGAGTACTGCATTTGCGTGACCCAGGCGGACGGGGCCCTTTCCCTGAGTCTGGAATGCCAGGGTTGGGAAGTGCTGGAACTGGATGACGACCGGGAAGAAGCCGTCTTCTATGGGAAGGACCCTTCCTACCCTGTGCGGGTGGAAATCCACGTGCGCTCCCACAGGGAATCGGACACCTTTTTGCAGTGGGCGGTTGTTCGGAACGAAGGGAAAGAAGGCATCCGCCTGCACCGCGCTGCGTCCGCACAACTGGGTTTGCGCGCAGAACGGTACTTCGTCACCAGCTTCCGCGGCACCTGGGGCGGCGAGTCCCTGATGAGTGAGGAAGAAGTGGCCCGGGGGCATGAACTTGCCCTGGTATCCGGAACCGGCACCCGCACCGCCCAGGAGGGAAGCCCCGGATTCATCATCTCTCTGGACGGTCCGGCGCGGGAGGATTCCGGGGAGGTTGTTCTGGGGGCGCTGGCATGGTCCGGCAATTACCGGATATGGTTCCGGCACAGCCCGTATCATTACCTTTTTGCCGGAGCGGGACTGGATACGGCTCCCGCGCCCTATCTGCTGGACGGCGGCGGCGTGTTTGAAACGCCGCCCCTCATTCTGACGCACAGTAAAAACGGCAAGGGAGAGGCCTCCCGGCGCATCCACTGCTGGGCGCGCCGCTACGGCCTGCGCGGCGGAGGAACAGAGAGGCCAACCTTGCTGAATTCCTGGGAGGGGGTGTATTTTACCTTTACGGAAAAAGTGCTGCACGGCATGATGAAACGTGCGGCGGACTTGGGGATAGAGCTTTTCGTGCTGGATGACGGCTGGTTCGGCAACCGGTTCCCCCGCAATGACGCCCGCGCGGGATTGGGGGACTGGCAGGTGAACCGCGCTAAATTGCCCCATGGGCTGGAAGGCCTTATCCGCCATGCGGAAGAACTGGGGATACGCTTCGGCATCTGGGTGGAGCCGGAAATGGTGAACCCTCATTCGGAGCTTTATCAGAACCATCCGGAGTGGGTCATCGGTCTCCCGCATCGAGAAAACAGGCAGGAACGCAGCCAGTATTTGCTGGACCTGAGCAATCCTCATGTATGTAGGTACATTCTTGACGCCATGCGGAAGCTGCTTGGAGAACATCCGGGCATTTCCTACGTCAAATGGGATTGCAACCGCAAAATTTCCGACCCCGGCTCTCCCTGGCTGGACGCCTGCCGCCAGGGGAATCTGCCCATTGACTATGTGCGGGGCTATGAACACGTTCTTGATACGCTGGCGGCGGAATTCCCGGATGTGACATTCCAGGCCTGTTCTTCCGGCGGAGGCCGCGCCGACTATGGAACCATGCGGAGGCATCATGAATTCTGGACGTCCGACAATACGGACGCTTATGAACGCGTGTTCATGCAGTGGGGCATAGGCCACCTGTTCCCGGCTCTTTCCATGGCCGCCCATGTGACAGCCTCCCCCAACCACCAGACGGGCCGCTCCACGCCGCTCAAATTCCGGTTTGACGTGGCCATGTCCGGACGGCTTGGCTTTGAACTCCAGCCATGCGACATGACGGAGGAGGACATAGCCTTTGCCAAACGTGCTCTGGCGGAATACAAGCGCATCCGTCCCGTAGTCCAGTTCGGGGACTTGTACCGCCTATCGTCCCCGTATGAAAGCCGGGTGGCCTCCCTGATGTATGTATGCGGAAAACGGGCTGTCGTTTTCGCCTGGCTGATGGATAAATGGCTGGCGGATTCCCCTCCACCCCTGCGCCTGAAAGGCCTGAATCCTGCCGCCAGGTACCTGGTGCGGGAAATCAACATGAATGAAGACGGCTCTCTCACGAACGTTCACGAACAGGTGCTGGGCGGCGATTTCCTGATGGACGCCGGCATCCGCATCCGCTGGAAAAAGGCCTTCCAGTCCGTCTGCCTGGAGGTGGCGGAAACAAACCCTGATGCTCCGGCTTCATCATGAAATCGGCGTTTGGCGTGGGAGCCATAGCCGCCTTACTGATGTGATGAGTTAGGAGTTCTCTTAGAGGTGAGGGTATACAGCCAATGCGGCAGAAGACAGGCGCATTCCAATGCCGGTTTGCCGATGTTCTTCTCTTTTTCTACAGGAAAAGGTGATCATTCAATCTTGATGAGGCCCTCCCTGATGAGCCGGGCCGCTTCCCGTTCTATTTCCTTTTGATGTTGTTTCATGTAGGCCTGGTACGCTTCCTCAATATCGAAACGGATGGTCAGGACCCATTCTTCAGCCCTTCCCTCTGATGCGGTAATCTGGATAATGTTTTTTTATATATTCCCGCTGTTTTTCCAGGAGCTTGTCCAAATCCTTCTCATTAAACACAGCGGGATTGGTGATGACAGGGGTATCTTTTTCTTCTTCCTGCTGCTGTGCGTCCGGCTGCCGCGGCTGTTCTTCCTGCGCTGCAATTGGGCTGATGAACCCGGGCAGGCAGGAGACGGATAGGGCGAGTATGGTTGATGCAGGCTTCATGATGCTGGTCAGGCGGCGTGCGGTTTTTGCCTCTCCCTTTTATACAGGAAGCAATCAGATTATTCAATTTGAATGACGCCTTCCCTGATGAGTCGTTCCGCTTCCCGTTCTATTTCCTTTTGATGTTGTTTCATGTAGGCCTGGTACGCTTCCTCAATATCGAAACGGATGGTCAGGCCCCATTCCTCATCTTCGTTTTGTAAATCAAACTCCGAATAGTGACGGCTGTCAAAATAATCCTGCTCTTGCGGATAATGTTTTTTTATATATTCCCGCTGTTTTTCCAGGAGCTTGTCCAAATCCTTCTCATTAAACACAGCGGGGTTGGTGATGACAGGAATATCTTTTTCTTCTTCCTGCTGCTGTGCGTCCGGCTGCCGCGGCTGTTCTTCCCGCGCTGCCGCGAGACTTCCTGTTTTCAGCATAAGGAAAAACAGAACAATGCCCGTGGTCGCGACGAATTTCAGAGGATGATTCATATGGAATTCTGTTATGGTTTTTTCCTTGGGAAAACAAGAAAGGTCATGAACGTTCCAATGCTGGTTCGTGTTTCCTCTTCGTTACAGGAAAAGGCCGATCATTCAATCTTGATGAGGCCCTCCCTGATGAGCCGTGCGGCTTCCCGTTCTATTTCCTTTTGATGTTGTTTCATGTAGGCCTGGTACGCTTCCTCAATATCGAAACGGATGGTCAGGACCCATTCCTCATCTTCGTTTTGCAAATTAAAAAATGAATATCGATGACCATCAGAATAATCTGTATACTCTCCTTCAGCCCAGATTTGATAATCTGGGTAATGTTTTTTCACATATTCCCGCTGTTTTTCCAGAAGCTTATCAAAATCTTTCTCGTCAAAAATGGTAGGATTCATAATGACAGGAATATCTTTTTCCTCTTCCTGCTGCTGTTCGTTCAGCTGCCGGGGCTGTTCTTCCTGTGCCTCAATCTGGCTGATGATCCCCAACATGCAGGAGAAAAATATGGCGAATATGTTTGATATGGATTTCATATTTCTGTTCAGGTTATTGGTGGTTTTTGCAATCTTCCTTTAATTGTTTTTTTAAGAGATTACTAATTTTATTTATTCCTTCCTTTACTACATAAGGAATATCTTTTGGAGGATGGTAGTCCACTCCGGACCGGGATATATTGGTCATGTGGCCTATTTTCCATTCTGATTCTACCTTTCCGTGATGGACAAACCGATAGATATAAACGATATGCACGTGGCGGAAAGCCTTATCCGTTTTCAGATTTTCAGCCAGGGTAAGGAGGCCGCTCGCTTTTTTGATGGCCTGGACGGCTATTTCGCTCAATACTTTTTTGGAGATTTTTCCCAATCCTTTTTCTGCCGCGCCCAACGCAGCCGGTTTGGAACCGCTGGCGGTAGTATAGGAGATAAAATCACCTAGTTCGGCCTTGCACTCTGCTGAAGCGGGCAGGAAGCTGAAAGAGCAAAGGATCATTGCCGCGATATATGGCCATATTCGTATGGATGGTTTCTTCTTCATATCAATTTATTTCCGTGGAGCCGGGTTTCATTCCCGCGTTCTTTTCCGTTGAGGCGGAAATTTTTTCAATAAACTCTTTTCCCTCTCTGTTTAACTTCCCATCCCCCCAGATGCTTAACAGGGTTTGATAGGTTTCCACATAGTATTTTTGCGTCTTATCCCTTTCCGTCAACGCTTCAATGACTCTTTGCATCACTTTGACCGAATATTTTTTCATCTTAGGTGTCCATACGGCGTGTTTTCCCTTTTGGGTCCATAAGGACAGATGTTTTCCGGTAAAGCCCGGCTTGTATTCGGCGACGCCTTTGATTTCAGGACAATCCCCCACTAACCTGTTCCAGACCAGGCGGGTAAAAAGTTCTTCCGCATGGGGCGTGCAGTCGGGGCCGAGCGCGCAGGCATAGAGTTCATAGGGATTCACCCTGTTTTCCCGGATATTCAGCACGCTTTTCGCCGCGTGCCAAATGAGATTGTGCTCATTGGGCATCGCTTGAGCCAGTTCCTTGAGCAAGGCGAGTTTTCTCCGGTCGCTGGCGTTTTTGGCCTTGATATCCAGATAACGCTGCCACGCAGGATAATTGAAGGGATTAAATTGACGCGCTTCCCGCAAGAGCAACTCCACATGTTCCTGTTTTTGTGTGCAGAAGGACAGATAATACGTTAAAGCCGATTCTTCCGCATGAGGATGATGAATGAATGAATCGTAAGCCATCACCAGTTGAACAGGGCCTTGCCAGGGAATCTGAGCGCCGCCGCTGGCCCAATTCCAGCCGCCGAGATTGTTGCCGATTTGCCAGTGGCCATTGGGGTGTTTCCATACGAAAGCGCAGTGTCCCGGCTGTCCAATCGGGTAAGCGGGAACTCCTTTGGAACGCAGGAATCCAGCCGCGCCTTTGGAGACGGCGCCGCATACTCCTCCGTATTCCGTGTAAAGTTTCAGCGTGATGGGCTTGTGGTCGTAAAAAGCGCTTCCGGCATGGACGCTGACGCCTTTGTCATTCTTTTTACGGTAGGGAATGAATCCGGGAAATCTGCTTCCGGCTTTCTCCGGCCTGATTTTTTTCCCTGCGATAAATTGCTGTGCCCATGCCAGATCTTCAAAACCTTCTTTTCCCCGGAATACGATGGCCCATTCCCAGGGTTGCAAGGTTTCTGCCTGTGGATAGCATTTGGCGTGGTGATGAGAATCCCGGTAGAAGTTAAATTTGGCGATGCATTCTTCAGGAGAAAAGATGTTTGCGACAAGGCCGGCTCCCAATGCCATGCTGAGTTCAACGGGATTGAAATTCTGATCGCTGGTATTCCAGATTTGGTAAAAAACGGAAAGAGTACTTTTGCCGGCTGGACCAGATTGGGCGAGCATGTTGAATACTTTCGGGTGGCTGGAAAGCCATTTCCTGAAGACCTGATCCTTGAGTTCCTCCTGAGTGAAAGGTTTCCCTCCTTCGGCAGTATTGAAAAACTGGTGCAGGCAGCACAATGCCGCCACTTGAGGGGATTGAATCAGTTTTCGTATTTTGTCGGAGGTAAGCGGGCCGGAATCAAGCCGGCTGCGCAGGACTTCCCGGATTTTACCGGCAATGAAGGAGGATCGCCCTGAAGAAAGCAGTGTTTGTATGTCTGCTTCATATGAAGCCAGCGTGCCAAAGCTCTCTATAGACATGAGCATGCTGAAGAGGAAAAGCCAGAGGATGTTTTTCATAAGGTATGAAAGACAGACTTAAATGCATGGCAACATAAATTGAAAAAATGTCAATAAAATATGATTTTTTTGAATATGAAAAATACATTTCATATTTCGCTTTTATATCAAAATGATATTGACGGCAAAAGGATTTTTTCAAATGGAAAATTGGGATCATTGGCTCTGAGAGACATTGGATTTTCGGAGCCGAATCCGGGATGATTTTTGTGTCTATCCCTCCCGCAAGATGATGAAAACGGGGTTCCATTCGGAAAAAGAATGGAACCCCGTGCTGAAGCGGTAAAACAGAGATAATAGTTTTCAGGTCAGATGATCTCTGCCATTGTCAAATTCCCACCACGCCGCCGATGGTCTGGATGATGACCTTGGCGACGATGGTCATCAGGATAAGGGCTACGGGATAGGCGGTGGCGTAGCTGACCACGGGGGCCTGGGAGTCCGTCTTGCTGGCGATGGCTCCCAGGGCCGGGGTGGAGGTCATGCCGCCGCAGATGCCGCCCAGGCATTCCAGAATGTTCATCTTGAAGACTTTCATGCCCACGAAGTAACCGGCGAACATGCCGGAGCAGGTGACGATGACGCCCATGATGAAGACGGCCGCGCCGTGGGTGGCTACCGTATCCACCAGGTCCGCTCCACCCTTGATGCCGGCGTCAGCCAGGAAGAAAACCAGCCCCAGATCCTGCAAAAGAAGGCGGGTGGGGCGTGGGATATAGCCGACGATGGGGCCCAGACGTCCGAAGTGGCCGAGCAGCAGGGCGACGATAAGGGGGCCTCCCGCAATGCCCAGAGAGATGCCCGCGCCGTTGCCGAGGCTGAAGTTGACCAGGCCCAAAATGATGCCCAGGGAGAGGCCGAAGCCCAGGGAGAGCAGGTCCGTCTGGTTCATGTCCTGGCTGCGGTGGCCGATTTTGTCCCCGTATTTGGTAAGGTTTTCCGGGGAGCCCACCACGGTCAGCACATCGTTGCGTTCCAGCGTGGTTTCCCCCGTGGGGACGAAGGTGAAGCCCAGGCGGGAAATGCGGGAGATAATGACGCCGTCCGTGCGCAGGGTTTTCAGGTCGCGGAGCTTGTGCCCGGCATAGTTCTTGTTTGTCAGAATCAGTTTGCGGCGCTCCTTCTGGGAGTCCATGGGGTAGGGATTGTCGCATACCTCCCCCAGAAAGGCGATGTCGTGAGGCATGGTGTCGCTGTTGCCCACAATGAGGACTTCCGTTCCTTCCCGGAACGTGTCTTCCGGCGTCAGGGGCATCAGCCTGTCGTTGCGAACCACGCGGGTGACCATGCAGTGCAGACCGTCCAGCAGCTTGCAGTCCGCAATGTTCTGGCCTATCAGGTTGGGCTGTGTGACGCGGACAAGGCGGGAAATGATGCTGACTTCCTGCCTGGAATGCATGGCTTTGGCCTCCTTGTTGAGGTCAAAGCGCAGCAGGCGCGGCAGGAGCTGGACGAAAAGGACCACGCCCACCACGCCGAATGGATAGGCGATGCCGTAACCGATGCTGACGCCGCTTCCGGAGGCTCCCGGCAGGCTTTCCGTGGCGGCCGCCAGCGCCGGGGTGCTGGTGCATGCGCCGGCAAAGATGCCGGAAGAGATTCCCGCGGGAACTTTGAACCAGATGCCGAATAGGCAGGTGAATAACGCTGACACTCCTACAATCACCGCAGACATGATGGCCAGTTTGCTGCCCTGTTTGGCGATGGCGGAGAAGAAGCGGTTGCCCGCGCTGAGGCCCACGCAGTATACAAAGAGCGCCAGACCCAGCTGCCCTACGCCGTCGGGAATGGCCAGGCGGTAGTGGCCGGCGGCCAGCGCCACGAAAAGAACGCCGGAAAGGCCCAGGTTCAGTCCGTATATTTTAATGCTGCCGAGAGCGATGCCGAAAAAGATGATTCCGAAGAGAACCAGGGTGTTGTGTTGGAGCAGGATATCAAACATAAAGACGGTTAGCGGTTTTGTTCCCTTCCTTGGCGCAGAGCAGGGGAATGCCCGTCACGGATGAGAATGCGTGCGTTGAGAAAGCGGAGGGCGCGGCATATTTCTTCCGGCGCGTCAGTTTCTCCGCAGGTAATCCAGCAGAGTGGCCTGATCCAGGCAGGACATATAAGGCGTATGGTCGATGCCCTTTTCCATAATGAACCTGGTCAGCAGTTTGCGGGCGGTCGTAAGGAGAACGGCGGGATCCCAGGGCTTTTCCAGATAGTTGTCAATGTGTGCGTCATTGACGGCCTGGATAGTGTCCGCATGGGTGGCCTGCCCGGTCAGCAGGATTTTGCGCGTCCCGGCGAAACGGTCGTCTTTGGCGATGCCTCCAAGCAACTCTACTCCTGAACCTCCCGGCATGACGTGGTCGGAGATAACCAGTCCCGTCAGTTCTCCGTCCTGGTCGAATTCTTCCAACAGTTCGCGGCATTCGGATGCGGATTCCACCCCTTCCAGGCGGAAGCAGGAATTCAGCGGACGAAGGTCGCGCAAAACGCTGTCAAGGACTTCCGGCTGGTCGTCCACGCAAATGATGTTAATTTTTTCCATGATTGTTGATGGTTGGTATGATTATCGTAAAAACGGTATGGCCCGGCACGCTCTCCAGGCGGATGCGGCCGCCGTAGCTGTCCACAATGCGCCGGACGATGGTGAGCCCCAGCCCCAGGCCGAAGGAAAGCCCCTTCTTTTTGGTAGTGAAGTTGGGACGGAAAATTTTTTCATGCAGGTCCTTTGGAACGCCGGGGCCGTTATCTGTGACGGAGACCAGAATTTCGCGGGTGGTATGGGATGTCTGGTCCTTGCTGCTGATTTTTTCCACCCGGCATTCTACGTGGATGGCAGGGTTGGGGGTATTTTCTATTTTCAGCGCGTCGCAGGCGTTCTGAAGCAGGTTGATCCAAATTTGAACGAGCTCCGTCATATCCGCGAAGATGCCGGGCACGGAGTCCCTGGGAGGCAGGACCATTTCAAAATCAACGCCGCGCAGACTGGACTTGACCAGAGCAACAGCTTCCGTAAGGGAATCCGCCACGTTTACTCCTTCTTCCCGTCTGGTGTTGCCTCCCCCCAGCAGGCGAACGGAACGGACAATGGCTGTAGCGTGCCTGACAGCCAGTTTCATGTCATGCAGGTCGTGACCCAATTCCCAATAAGGGAGGTTTTGTTCCAGCTGGCTGAGGAATGGTTTGTCCAGCAGCTCCGGCTGATTCTGTATGTCCGGAATCAGGGCCAGGGCCTTGGCCACGTCCTGGGAAAGCCCGTAATTTTTTTCAAACTGGCGCGCCAGCCTGCGCTGTTCGGAAGTGGATGCGGAGGAAGTCCCTTCCAATCCTTTGTTGTACAGGGTATACCGGAAGGCGTTTTCCTGGCGGAACATGTTGTCCAGGGTTTCCAAAACAAAGTCTGTTTTACGGGACAGGACTCCCAGGGAATTGTTGAGCTCATGGGCTATTCCGGCGGATAATTGCCCCAGGGTGGCGGCCATTTCAGAACGGTGGAGCATCCGCAGCGCTTCTTCCTTTTCCGCAGTGCGGTCAAAGACGCGGGTATTGCGTGCCGCCAGTTCATGGACAATGGCGGGAACAAACTGCTCCAGGAGCGTGCCGTAGCGTTCCACATCCACGGCGGGGGTGGTGGTGTCGATATAGGCCAGTTCCAAATCAGTTTCCGCAATGAGATCGGAGGAGCTGCGGAACCATCCGGAAAAGAAACTTTGCACTCCCAAATAGTCTCCGGGGCCGGCCCGGAACGCCTTGTAGATTTTGTGGGAAGTGGAAGCTGTTTCCGGGTCTTCTTTAACGACATGGCGGGAGGAAACCACGCTGCCGGATAAAATCAGGTAAAGCCTTTTATTCTGTTCCCCCTGGCGGACGACGGCGTTTCCCTTGCTGATGGTGATAATGCGGTCCGGATCGGAAAAATACGCCAGATTGATGCGTTTTAATTTTTTCTGGAATTCTTCCTGTTCAATGATCATATGGCGCTTTTCCCGTTGATGTTGGCCATGCCGGGGCAACATGTCCCGGCATGGAACATTACCTTACTTAAAAAGCATGGCATTGGGCAAGAATCATCATCATGACATAGGTCAAAATCATGCCCAGGATACCCAGAATGACGCCGGAAATGGCCATCCCCCTGGAGCTGACCAGGCCGGTGGCATAAGCCAGGGCGTTAGGGGGGGTGCTGATGGGAAGGCTCATGCCCAGAGAGGAGGCGAAAGCCACGGATACCAGCAGGGCGGTAACGCCCCCCATGGGAGCCAGATTGTCACCCATGTTGACGCCGACGACCGCGATAATTGGAATGAGCAGGGAGGCTGTAGCCGTATGGCTCATGAAGGTAGCCATGAACAGGCAGATGATTCCCGTCCCCACCATGAGCGGGAAGGGGGACCATTCGGCAAAGGGAATGGAGCCAATCAGGTTTTTTGCCAGTCCGGTGTCTTGCAGGGCCAGCCCCAGGGCAAAGCCGCCGGCTACCAGCCAGAGCACGTCCCAGCCCATTTTCTTCAAGTCTTCCCTGGTGATGGTTTCCGTAATGGCAAAGACGGCGATGGGAATCATGGCGATGGTATTGGAGTCCAGCCCGTGCACGCCCTTACCCGTTACCCACAGTAGGACGGTAACGGCAAAGGTGACGTAAACGATAATGGCCTTGGGGGTTCTCAGGAATTTACCGCCCACCTGCAGTTCCAGTTTCTTTTGAGAGATGGGGAACAGCCACAGCAGGAGAAGCCATGCAATCAGAATCATGACGATGACGAAAGGAATGCCGAACATGAGCCATTTGCCGAAGGAGACGTCCAGCCCCATACCCTGCAATGCCTTCAGCGCGATTGCGTTGGGGGGCGTGCCGATAGGCGTTCCGATACCGCCGAGGTTGGCGGCGATGGGGATGGCCAGGGCAAAGGCGGCGCGGCCTTTGTCTTCCGGAGTGAACAGGGCCAGCACCGGCGTCAGGATGGCGAGCATCATGGCGGCCGTAGCCGTATTGCTCATAAACATGGAGAAAAGGGCCGTTACGGACATCAGCCCCAGAAGTACGAATTTGGGATTGGTGCCGAAGGGTTTTAAAAGTACTTTGGCCAGGTTCATGTCCAGCCTGTATTTGGTTGCGGCCGCAGCCAGGAAAAAGCCGCCCAGGAAAAGCATGATGATGGGATCCGCGAAGGTGGCCATCGTGGATTTTTGCTGCATGGTGTTGACAAATTGCAGCCCCTGGATGCGCGAGGTTATTTCCTTGCTGTACAGGCGCCCGGCCGCGGTCTTGAGCTGGGCGGCTATGGATTCCTGCCCGGCGGCTTCTTCCGTTTTTCCTTCACGGGACAGTTCCTGTGCGTTCAGATCTATTTTTTCATAAGCGTCCATGAGCTGGAACCCCAGGGTCATCCTCACTTCTTCCGCGTCCAGCTTGGTTTTCTTATTTAACCGGTTTTCGACATTTTCCTTCAATTTGCCGACTATCTCCGGATTGATCCCTTTGCCTATGGCGTCATCCAGAATGGAGGATACCGCCGCCTTGTCATAGCGCTCCGGCATCAAGAATGAGAGAGAGCCGTTGGAGACGCACAGCAGGGACAGGGTAATGACCATCACGGAGGTGGTCCAGATAGGGATGGGTTCCAAAATCCAGAAGAGCGCCGCCATGACGAACATGGCGATGACGCGGATTTCAATAGGGCTTAATTGGATTCCCCATGAAGCGAAAGGCAGGAAGAAGACGACTCCTGCGGCGGCCAGGCTGATAGCTGCCTTGAGCAGCTTGTTTTGGGTTTCACTCATGAATAATAACTGGTAATATGGTTGGCGGGCGGAAGGGTACTTCCCGATTTTACAAATAGAAACTTTTATTTAAAAAAATTATGTCAGAGGGGACGGCTGCTGTTTTCCGGAGTTGGAGCCTGGAGCTTTCTCTGTGATGGGAAAATTGCGCAACCCTATGGGGATGTGTGTGTTCAGCAGGGATAAGTCAATCATCCGTTCGGGAGCGCTGATTTGGCCGAGTGTTTCCTCTGTATTAAAAAAATTTTGAAGGTAGTAGGTCCCTCTATAGCCGCGCGACGTCAAATCCCCGCTGATCTGGTTGATTTCCTTTTCGCCGAGAAGGTCGGAGTGGATTGTCGTCCGAACCTCAAACGGGAAATTTTTGTTGATCAGATAATCCAGTGTTTGAGTAAAGAAGGGAAATAAGTCCGGACGCCCGGTAATGGAGCCGAACAATTTTTCCGGCGCTTTGTAATCTAGTGCAATGTAGTCGCAAAGCCCTTCCTCCACCAGCGTTTTCACTACGCCGGGCCGGGTGCCGTTGGTGTCTATTTTGACTGCGAAACCAAGCTGCCGTATATTGCGGCAGATAGGGATAAGGTCGGGACACAGCGTGCACTCGCCGCCGGACAGGACCACCCCGTCCAGAAATCCCACCCGATCTCTGAGAAAATCAAGATAGTCCGTCCGGTCTCCGGCGGGAGAATCCGTGCCCCTGACCAGGGAGACGTTGTAACAGTACTGACAAAACAAATTACAGCCTCTCAGCCAGAAGATGCAGGCCACCTTATTTGGAAAATCCAGCAAGGTGAGCGGCGTGATGTCTGCTATGCCCCGACCCGTTCCCATCGACTTCGCATATGTTGTTGGGAGAATTATCGCGGCTGTTCCGTTTGGACGGAGCAGGAACAGGGGCGGCCCGGTTCCACGAAGTGGACGCGGTCATGGAACTCGCCCTGTTTACCGGCGTTGAAAGTTTCCACAGGGCGGTGATAGCCCATGACGCGCGTGTAAACGGTGCAGCGGGTCCGGTCCTGTGCGTACTTGCTTAATATTTCCTGTTTGGTCATTGTCGTATTAATGGTTGGGTTTTGAAGTCGGGCGTCTATAGGAAAAACGATTTTCATTCATGCCTGTGGATGTGGAGCAGCTCCTCATCGCAGAAGGGGCAGTATTCATGTTCCCCGCGCAGATAGCCGTGCTTTTCGCAGACGGAGAAGAGCGGGGTGACGGTGAGGTACGGCATGCGGAAGCGGGTCAGCACTTTGCGGACAATGTCCCGGCACGCTTCCGGGGAGCTGATGGCTTCGTTCATGTACATGTGGAAGACGGTTCCTCCCGTGTAGCAGCATTGAAGTTCGTCCTGAAGCTGGAGCGCCCGGAACAGGTCGCTCGTGTGGTCCACGGGAAGCTGGGAGCTGTTCGTGTAATAACGCTGCCCCACAGGGCCGGCCTGGATGATGTCAGGATAGCGTTTCTGGTCTTCGCGGGCGAAACGGTGCGTGGTGCCTTCCGCGGGCGTGGCTTCCAGGTTGTACAGATTGCCGGTTTCCTCCTGGTATTCCTGCATTCGCAAGCGGATGAATTCCAAAATCTCTTCAGCAAAGGCCCTGCCTTCTTCAGAGGTGATGTCCATTGTGTCGTTGGAGAAATTGCGCAGCAGCTCGTTCATCCCGTTGACGCCAATGGTGGAGAAATGGTTGCGGAAGGTGGGCAGGTAGCGTTTGGTGTAGGGGTACAGGCCGCGGTCGTACATTTCCTGAACGAAGGCCCTTTTCTTTTCCAGGCAGGATTTGGCCAGATCCAGCAGTTCTCCCAGCCTGGCGAACAGGGCCTCCCGGTTTTGCTTGAACAGGTAGCCCAGCCGGGCCAGGTTGATGGTCACTACGCCGATGGAGCCGGTCATTTCCGCGGAGCCGAAAAGGCCGCCGCCGCGTTTGAGCAGTTCCCGCAGGTCCAGCTGGAGACGGCAGCACATGGAACGCACGGCATCCGGCTTGTAGGCCCGTTCGTCAGGCACGCGTTCCCCGTGTTCATTGACGGTGTACTGGCTGCCGATGAAGTTCTGGAAGTAAGAGGAACCGATTTTGGCGGCGTTTTCAAACAGGAGAGGCACGTTTTCCCCTTCCCAGTCAAAATCTTCCGTGATGTTGACGGTGGGGATGGGGAAGGTAAAGGGCTGTCCGGTGCTGTCCCCTTCCGTAAGAACTTCGTAAAAGGCCTTGTTGATCAGGTTCATTTCCTTCTGGAAATGCTTGTAGGTCAGCTCCGTCAGCTTGTTGGCTCCGCGTTCCCTAGCCAGGGCGAGCAGGTTCGCGTCTTCTATTCCTTCAAAGAGGTGTTCCCCTCCGCTGAAGGGGGCCTGATCCCGCAGGTCGCGCGGCACAGTCCAGTCGATTGTGACATTGGTAAAGGGAGACTGTCCCCAGCGTGAGGGTACGTTCAGGTTGTAGACGAAACTGCGGATGTCTTTCTTGATGCGGGGGAAGTCCGTCTGGTCTTTGAAAACGTAGGGAGCCAAGAAGGTGTCAAAGGAGCTGAAGGCCTGGGCGCCGGCCCATTCGCTTTGCAGAATGCCCAGAAAGTTCGCCATTTGGCCCAGGGCTTCCCGGAAGTGGCGGGGCGGCCTGCTGTTCACGCGGCTGCGCACGCCGTTGAATCCTTCATTGAGCAGGTTGCGTAGGCTCCATCCGGCGCAGTATCCGGTCAGGCAATCCAGGTCATGGATGTGGTAATCCCCTTCCCGGTGCGCGGCTCCTTCCCGTGCGGAGTAAACCTGGTCCAGCCAATAGTTGGCGATTACCTTGCCCGCCGTGTTGTTGATGAGCCCCGCATTGGAATACGTGGTATTGGAGTTGGCGGCAATGCGCCAGTCGCTCTGGCCGATATATTCCTCTACCGTCTGCTTGCAGTCCACGTAGGTATTGCCGGAATAAAGGCCGCCAAGCTGTTCGCGCTGCATCTTGTGCAGGAAACGGTAGGTGATGAAGGCCTTGGCCGTGTCAAAATATCCGGAGCGGAACAGGGCGCGTTCAATCATGTCCTGAATCTCTTCCACATGCGCGCTGTCCTGATGGCTCAGCTTGGCTTCCACCTCTTCATAGATGGAACGGTTGTAGGCGGTCCCGGAACTGTGGAAGGCTTTTCTAATGGCCTCTTCAATCTTATAGCCCTGGTATTGTTCCTTTTTCCCGGAACGTTTGATGATGCTTGTTGCCATGGTGGGTTTCTCGCTTGGAAAGGGTGGTGACCGCTCATCCGCGAGCCTGGGCAAAAGCCTGGAAAGACCATAGGCAGGGGCCGACCGCATGTGTGCATTCCCGGAAAGGGAGGGCATGCCGAAGACCTGTGCGTATGTTCATCCTGTCCGCGGGATGGGAATACGGCAGCATCAGGTCGTCTTCTGGCTTCCGGTGCGACATGTGATGGGGACTTCCCGGCTGCCTGGGCAGCCAGTGTCCGGTCCATCGTCTACCGGTTACAGCGGCGCGTCCGCGACGGATTTTCACCGTCTTCCGTTACCTGCGCTGGAACGCAATGAATCACAGAAAGAGACCTCCCGCAAGAAAAATGTATAAATAATGTGTTAAATAATTATTCATATGCTATATATGGTATATGACGGTAGAAAAATGATTGATAACACAGCTTTCTTTTCCGTCATGGCACCATATATGCCCTTGCGTTCCTTTCCCGGTCTGGAGGAGCGCGGAAAAAGAAAAATTCTTGTTACAAGAAAATTCCAGCCTTCTTTTCCCGTATGATATGACATGCGTTTCTTTGCCTTTTCAAAAAATGGATGGAAGAAATACTTTCTGTTGCCGGTCCTTTCCATGCTTTCCGCAGGAACTTCCGTTTCCGGGGCTTCCGCAGACTGGAATGAAAAGACCATCCGGGACAATCTTCAGCTGGTGGCGGAATGGCAGGCGAAGCATCCCAAAAAACGTTCGCCGCTGCATTGGACTTACGGTGCCTTTTATTCCGGCCTGGTGCAATATGGCCTGTCCGTTCCGGAAGGGCCGGGGCTGCCGTTGCTGAGAAAAGCGGGAGAAGAGCAGGAATGGAAGACCCTGAACCGGCATTATCATGCGGACGACCATGCCGTGGGGCATGCCTGGATGGAGATGGCGATGGAAGACGGCAATCCCGCCGCAGCTGAAAAGATTCGCGCCGTGCTGGACAAGGTGATGAACCGGCCTTCCTCCGCTTCCCTCCAATTCCTGACTCCGGGCTGCCAGGACCGCTGGAGCTGGTCGGACGCCCTGTTTATGTCTCCTCCCGTGTTCGTAAAACTGGCGGCCTATACCGGAGACCGCCGTTATCTGGAGTTTATGGATAGGGAATACAAGCTTACCTGCGACTATCTTTTTGACCGGGAGGAGGGCCTGTTTTTCCGGGATTCCCGCTATTTTACCGTTCCGGCGGCAAATGGGAAAAAGATGTTCTGGAGCCGGGGCAACGGCTGGGTGATTGCCGGATTGCCTCTTATTTTGCAGGACATGCCTGCGGACTGGCCTTCCCGCCCCTTTTATGAAGACTTGCTTAAACGTCTGGCGGCAGCCCTGAAAAAATGCCAGTCGCCCGACGGTTCCTGGCATGCGAGCCTGCTGGATCCGGACGAACCTCCCTTGAAAGAGATGAGCGGCACCCTCTTTATCATGTACGGGATGCTGTGGGGAGTGAACCAGGGATATCTGGATGCGGATGAATACCTTCCCTCCATCCGTAAAGCCTGGAAGGCCGCCTGTGATGCGGTCAGCAAGGAGGGCGCGCTGGGCTGGGTGCAGCCTATTGCGGACAAGCCGGGCCATTATTCCGGGAAAGATACGGAGGTGTACGGCGCAGGGGCCTACCTGATGGCCGGGAGTGAGTTGCGTAAATATGTCATTGGCCGGGATCATCCGCGGAAAAAGACCGTGACCGTTACGAATCCCCTGGGCAGGTTCCGCCCTGCTGAAACCGTGTCGGTTCCATGGCCGTCCGGAGGTTCCGGTGATGCCGCCGGCCTTCGCGTTTTTGACGTCCGTCACGGACGTGTTATTCCGCATCAGCTGGCGGATACGGATGGTGACGGAACGACGGATACCCTTTTGTTCCAGAGCAATTTCCGTCCCGGGACGATCCGTGATTTCTGGATTCTGGAGAATTCCTGCTTGGGCGAAGCGCCTTCCGCGGATGTCTGTTTCAGCCGTCCGGTACCGGAGCGGCTGGATGATTTCGCGTGGGAAAATGATCTTACGGCGCACCGGATTTACGGTCCGGCCGTCGCCAGGCCAGCCCCTGAGGGAGAGGGCCTGGTTTCCAGTGGGACGGATGTATGGAGCAAGCGCGCGGGTGCTCCCGTTATCAATGAATTTTACAAACGGGGGGATTACCACCGGGATCACGGTTGGGGACTGGATATGTACAATGTAGGTCCGGGGCGGGGCTGCGGCGGCATTGCCGTGTTCAGGGATGGAAAACCGCATGTGTCTAGAAACTGGGCCAGCGCCCGGACATTGTACAATGGCCCGGTCCAGACTGCTTTTGAGGTGGTTTATGCACCGTGGGACATTGGCGGCGGCGTGCGTGTGGCGGAGACGCGAAGGGTGACGCTGGATGCGGGAAACCGTTTCTCCAAAGTCCGCAGCGTCTTGAACGTCCGGGGGACTGAAACGGTGAAGGCCGGTGTGGGAATGGATACCGGAAAGCGCAGAAATGATTATGAAGCGGTTATGGAGGACCGGGAGTCCGGCGGCCTGATGACCGCATGGAGCAGGCCCCGGAAGGATGACGGATGCCTGGGAACCGCCGTAATCGTGCCCTGGGTTCCGGAAGGCCGTGCGGTGGATGCGGAAGGCTGTACCTACTTGCTCAGGAAGGTCGCGAACGGAGAACCCTTTGAATGGTACATGGGGGCGGTTTGGGACAAGGCTTCTCCCATTCGGTCCGCTGCCGGCTGGGAAGCGGAGGCTCGCCGTGTCCGGGAGTGCATCGGCCATCCTCTGCAAGTCCGGGTGCGGTAGGAGCCGCCGCATCCTGTTGTTTCTCGCGGAGCGCGTGGAGGCTTCCTCTTGTTACGGCTGCGGCGGTGCGGGAATGGGCAGCCATTCCGCCAGCGTTTCCGGCTGGAGGGGGGCCGGAGTTTCCCGCGCGTCCGGAGAAGCCAGATTCAGGTCGTTCCTGACGATTTCCGACCGGATGGAAGCCAGGGAAAGAAGGGTATGGAAGATGTGGTCGTGGGAGACGGCTTTCAGCCGGTTGGCTTTCAGGGCGCGCACCATGTCCGGATAGCGTGAGGCGAAAGCGTCCGAATACCAGATGAACATGGCAGGCCGGTAAACAGGCGGCAGGATATGGCCCTGGAACATTTTTCCTTCCTCTCCCAGCGCTACGCCGTGGTCGGAGCAGTAAAAATAAATGGCGGGCCTGTTCTTCAACAGTGCAATCATGCGGTGAATGGAGGCATCCAGGTCGACGATGGAATTGTCATAGGCATTGACGGTTTCTTCCAGACGGGCCTTGGGGTCGTCCATATTGCAGGATGCCGGGGTAAAACGTTCCGCCTGCGCGGGATAGCTGAACGCCATATGGCTCCCGTTATTGTAAATGATATAAAGCTGCCTGTTGCGGCCGAAGTTTTTCAGGGATTCCTCCATGACCAGGGAAGTTCGTTCCTGCATCATTCCGGGCGTCTGGTGCTGGAGCGGCGTCTGTCTCCGTTCACGGCAGTTCCGTGTCAGGATGCCCAGGGAATAATCATGAATGGAATCTCCGCTCAGGTCCATGATACGGACGGTGCGGAATCCGTGTTTGTTGAACAGGTCAATGAAGGAGGAGTGACCGGGAGTGCGGCGGCACAGTTCCGCATCCGTAAACATGCCGATGGCGGAAATTCTGGTCACGATGCCGAAGGAAGTGGCATGGGGGAAGGAAACGACGTTGGGCTCTCTGGAAAGCCGGGGCATTGTGTTCCGATGGTAACCGTTCAGGGGAAGATGGTCCCCCCGGACACTCTCCCCCATGTGGAAAACCACGGCCAGGTCGTCTGGGGCTTCGCACTGGGAAAGGGGCTCCGCGCAGGACGGAAGGTTCCGCAATGTGTTGAAACGCCCCGCATCCTGGGTGATGTATTCGTCCGCCAGTTTGCACGTCATTGCAATATCCACGAGAGGCCAGCCTTTTGCCTTGTCAGACGTGTAGTAAAGATAAAGGGGTTCCGAGCTGTAGGAGGCTGCCGGAATGCTCAGCAGCAGAAGGGCCGCGTACAGGCCCCAAATGCATGCCAGTGCGCCCCACGTGGCTTTTTGGCGCAGGGAACGGCGGCTCCAGTAGATGGCCAGGTAGATAAACCCGGCCAGAAGCAGGGTTCCTGCAATGGAAGCGGGGGTGCAGAAGGCGCAGGCTTCCTGGAAATTGGTCTCCGCCATGCTGGAAAGCACGGAAAGGTTCAGGACCAATCCGTACCGCATCTGCATCATGTACAGGCCCGCATTGAACAGAATGATGGCGGGAAGAAGGACATAGGCGGTGAAGCGGTATTTCAGGCAGAGAAGAATGGTGCCGCAGAGCAGGGATGCGGAGCAGGCGATGCCCATGCTGCTCATCAGCAGGCTTTGGCCATCGTTGAGCACATAGGGATTGGCCGCCAGCGCCGCCGCAAGCCCGGCTGCCCACAGGCAGCGCATGCGGCGGGGAATGAACGCGGCGCGCAGAGCCTGGCAGACAGCGGCCGACAGGCCGTATGCGGACGGATACCGTTCTGCGGAACCGGCGGATGCATGGGGAGGGATCATCGCAAAGGAGGGATAAAGAATGCTTCCTGCTTAAAGCGAAGAAAAATTATAAGAGTTTTAAAATGAATCGCAAGCAGAATGTTGGAGAAGCTTTTTCCGATGTGGGCCGCCTCCGTAAAAAGGGAAGGGTTTTCTTCCATGGACTGCTGCGGCAAAAACAGAAAACCGCCCGGAATGTTCCGGGCGGTTCCTGGGTGCCGAGGACGGCCTCCGGTGCTCAAACGGAATTTATCCGATGACGAGGAATTTTTCAGCCTTGGTGCCGCAGAGGGGGCACGCATCCACGCCTTCCAGAGATTTGAACGTGTCTCCGCAAACCAGGCATATCCAGTATTGCCTGGGCAGGGAACTGGTATCTCCGCTTTCCAGGGCCTTCAGGGCGACGGAATAAAAATCGGCATGTTCTTTTTCCGCTTCCGTGGCCCACGTGAAGGAACGGACGGCGGCTTTCTGCCCTTCTTCTTCCGCCACAGCGATGAATTCCGGATACATGCTTTCAAATTCATGGGTTTCCCCGGCAATGGCGGCTTTCAGGTTTTCGGCGGTGGTTCCTACATGGATCTGGATATCGATGGGCTCCATTGTTGCTCCCAGCTTTTCCAGAACCTTGTTGTGGTTGGCGGCGTGGACGGATTCCGCCTTGGAGGCGGCTTCAAACAATTTCTGAATAAGGGGCTGCCCTTCCTGGGCGGCTTTGGCGGCATAGGCCGCGTAAGTGGCGGAGGCGGTGCTTTCGCCCGTAATGGCAGCTTTCAGGTTTTCTATGGTCTTAGTCATCGGAAATAAATTTATAATAATTCTAAAAAGATGCAACTGAAAAAATCCTTCAAGGGAGGAAAAAACGCAAATTCCTCTTTCTGCGGCATCACGGGGAGCCGTTACACAATGATTCATTGACGCGTGCATGGCGAGCCTGTACAACGGAAACGTTATGAAGAGCATTGTAACAATTAGTTCGGCATGTGCCCTGGCATTTGCAGGTATGGCTTCCGCCCAGGATGCCCCGGCTCCGGCACCCGCCGCTGAAACTCCTGCCGCGCCCGTTGCGCCGGCCGCTGAAGTTTCCAAGGAAGCGAAGGAAGCCGCTGATCAGATGCTGGCGTTGATGAAGGAAATGTCCGCCACGCTCAGCACGGTGAAGGACAAGGCCACTGCAGACGCGGCTGCGGAAAAGATGGCAAAAATCAATGAAAAGGGGGAAGCCCTTTCCAAGAGCGCCCAGAAGGTTCAGGCTGAAATGGATGCCGCCATGCAGGCACGCCAGGCCGAGCTTCTGCCCATTTTCATGGGCATGATGACTGACATGCAGCGTTTGCAGCAGGCCGACTTTTACGGAAGCCAGGCCCTGAAGGACGCCATGAAGCAGACTGGCGCTGCCGGTCCGGAAGAAGATGTGGAAGTGGAGGAAGATGTGGAGGTAGAAGCAGTTCCGGCCCCCGCTCCCGCCCAGAAGGAAGCGTCCGCCCCCGCCGCCAAGTAACTTTCTTTTTCAGGATTGTCTCTCCTCCGGCATTGCGAGATGCCGGAGGATTTTTTTATGGAAGGGCCATCTGAAAAAGCCTCCGGGGGGGTGACGCAGGAACCTGCGGTATGCCTGGCCGAATGGGAGAGGACGGTGTCCGGAGTTTGCCGGAACATTTGAAGGAGGCTGAAAACAGGCAGGCCGCCTCCGTTTCCGGTGCGGCCTGCCGGGTAGTGATGAATGAATGGCCAGACCTGTTATTTGGCCTTTTTCTTCTTGGCAGCGGCTTTGGCGGGCTTGGCTGCCGTTTTTGCGGCCTTGGCGGGTTTTTCCGCCGGGCATTCGTTGACGGAGTTCCAGGACCAGTCCCATTTGTCCACGTTCATGGCGCAGGCGGTCAGAAGCGCTACGGAAGCGTCCAGGTCGTCTTTGTGAGCCATTTCAATAACCTGGTGCACATTGCGGGTGGGAACGGAAATGGCCCCGGCAATGGAACCGCCCGGAACGAATTTCTGCATGGCTCCGGCATCCGTGCCTCCCGCCGGCAGCATTTCCGTCTGCCATTTAATTTTGTTGGCGTCTGCCATGGCCTTCATGAACTTGACCATGCGGCGGTCTGCAATGACGGAACCGTCATACAGCTTGATGGCGGCGCCTGCGCCCAGGTGGGAAACCTGGTCGTGCGCCGGAGTTCCGGGAATGTCACAGGCGATGGTGACGTCCAGGGCAATGGAGAAATCCGGTTGGATGTCCAGCGTGCCGGCCTGCGCGCCCCTCAGGCCCACTTCCTCCTGAACGGTAAAGGCGGCCACGAAGTTGCAGGAGGGTTTCTTCCTGGAAGCCTTGATGGCGCGGAGGGCTTCAATCAGCACGTAGCATCCGGCGCGGTTGTCCAGAGATTTGACGTTCACGCAATCCCCCATTTCCACCAAATCCCGTTCACGGGTAACGGAGTCGCCTACGGAAACGTATTTTTCCACTTCCTCCTTGCTCATGCCCAGGTCAATGAAGAAGTCGGTCACTTCTGGCAGCTTGGTGCGTTCCGCCGGGGACATGACGTGGATGGGTTTCACGCCCATGACGCCGATGAGGTCTTTTTTACCGTGGACGATGACGCGCTGGGCCGTCAGCGTCTTGGCGTCAAAGCCGCCCAGTGGCAGGAATTTGATGAACCCCTTGTCGTCGATGTGACGGACCATGAACCCGATTTCATCCATGTGGGCGGCGGCCATCATGGTTTTTTCCGTGTTTTTGCCTTCCACGATGGCAATCACGCTGCCCATGTTGTCCACGCGCACGGCGTCCACCAGCGGGGCCACTTCCTGGATGATGAAATCGCGGATTTTGTCTTCAAACCCCGGAGCGCCCGGAGTCACGCAAACCTGACGAAGCAGTTCCAAATTCATAATGCCGTCAATGTAATGGTTTTCATGAAGGTTGGCTAGCCCATAATGCGGCCTCCGGAAGGAGGCGCCGCAGGACCCCGTCTGCCGTGCTTAACGGCGTTCCCGCGTAATGACGGCCTCCGGCTGTGCGGGGGCTCCATTGTCCGGTCTTTTGTAATTGACGCCGCGGGCGTCCAGGAAGGGAAGCTGGCGATCGAGGCGTTTACGGAAATCTTTCTCATTTTTTAGCTCCTGCGGGGTCCAGGCAACTTCCGCCAGCGCCAGGGCGCGGGGGAAGACATGGTATTCCCATTTCGGCAGGTTCGGGATATATTCCGTCCAGATGTTCGCCTGGCAGCCCAGCACCTGCTTTTCCCGTTCCCGGGGCGTTCCCTGAGGAACCGGTTCCAGTCCGTAAACATGCTGCCAGGTCAGCTGATTATTGTTAATCGTCTCGTATTCGGGGGCAGCGGGTTTTCCGGGCCCCTGGTCATAGTCAAAGTACAGGTGGCTGTTGGGCGTCATCACAATATCGTTGCCCCGTGCCAGGGTTTGTGCGGCGATGTGCGGCATTTGGCTGCGCCAAACCATCATGGTAGCGGTGGGGGAAAGGCCCCCTTCCTGGATTTCATCCCAGCCGATGAGCCTTTTTCCGCGGCTGTTGATTATTTTTTCCACGCGGCGGATGAAGTAGCTCTGGAGTTCATGCTCGTTGGCCAGGCCGTTGTCCTTCATGACCTGCTGCGCTGCGGGGGACTGCTTCCACTGGTTTTTTGGAGCCTCATCCCCGCCGATGTGGATATAGGGACTGTCCGGGAACAGGGCGCACACTTCGTCAATGACGTCTTCCAGAAAACGGAAGGTTTTTTCCGTGGGAGCGAAGGTGTAGGGAAGCACTCCCCAGGTTTCCTGCACCTTGGGCGCATAGCCCGGAATGTCCGTGTTGCCCAGTTCCGGATACGCGGCGATGGCGGCGGAGGCGTGGCCCGGCATTTCCACTTCCGGAATGACGGTAATGCCCCGGTTTTTGGCATACCGCACCACTTCCCGGATTTCATCCGCGGTGTAATGGCCGGAGTAGGGCGTGCCGTCTGCCTTGTTGCGGTTGCCGATGACGGGGGATTGAGCCCGGGCGCCTCCCACGGTTGTCAGCCTGGGGTACTTGGCGATTGGGAGACGCCACCCCTGGTCGTCCGTCAGATGCCAGTGCAGGGTGTTGAATTTGTACCGTTCCATCAGGTCCAGCACTTTTTTGATGTCCCGCACGGGCATCATGTGGCGGCAGCTGTCTACCATCAGGCCCCGCCATGAAAAGCGGGGCTGGTCTTTTACGTCCATCCGGGGCAGGGCCGGAGCTCCGTTTTTGTCGGCAGCGATGCTTTGAACGAGGGATTGAAGGGCATACAGGGCTCCGTTCACGGAACCGGAAGCAATGGAGATGGAATCCGGCGTTACGGCAAGGCGGTAGCCTTCCCTGCTCAGGGAAGCGTCTTCCGTAAAGATGATGTCCGCATTGTTTTTAACCAGGGCCGTGTTGATCCCGTTGTCGCGGAAAATCCGTTCCGCCTGCCTGGAAAGAGGATTTTTTTCCGGGAGCCTGACGCCGTTTTTCAGGGAAAACCCGCTTTCTCCGGTTTGGACGCGCATGGCGGCGGGCAGGGGAATGATATGGGGCGCTTCGAGAACCGGAGCGGATGGGGCGCCCCAGCAAAGGGAAAACAGGCTGAAAACCGTGGCGGAAAAGGTACACTTGGAAATCATAGCGTACGTAAATACGCGGCATTTTCCGGGAAAATTCCGTTTCGAGGTTATTTTTGCAAATGCAGAGAAAACCGGCACATGAAAATAGCGGTTGTTCCGTCCGGGCGCCTGTGAGAGTATTCCCGCGCTATGAATGGAGCCGCTTCCCCCCGCATCAGGAAGACGATGGTATTTGTGCTGCTGGCGCTTTTTCTGGGCCAGTTCGGAAGCGGTGTGTATGATCTCGTTTTCAGCAATTTTCTGCGTGATGCCCAGCATCTTGACGTGGAGATGCGCGGGCTGATTGAATTTCCCCGGGAATTGCCCGGCATCCTGTCTCTTTTTGCGGTCAGCCTGCTTTTCATGTTTAATGAGGTCCGCATGGCCGGGGTGGCGTGCCTGCTGATGTTCGGCGGCATGTACGCGCTGGCTTTCTGCGGCGCCGGAACCAGCCTGTGGACTTTGTCTGCGTGGATTTTGACGGTGAGTCTGGGTCAGCATATCCTGATGGGCATGATTGACACCATTGTCATCCATACGGCGAGGCCGGAAAACCGCAGTCTGCGGCTCGGCCAGATGAAGGCTCTGGGAACGGCGGCCGCGCTGCTGGGCGCGCTGTGCGTGTGGATCAAGTGGAAATTCAATCAATCTTTTGCCGTGGACTTTTTCGTCACGGGGGGCGTGTGCCTGCTGGCATCCCTGTTCCTGAGCCGGGTGAAGACGCCCGTCTTCCCGCAGCGGCGCGGATGGAGGCAATGTTTCGTCTTCAAGCGCAGATATGCCGTTTATTATGGATTGGAAATTCTGCACGGCATCCGCAAGCAGCTTTATCTGACCTTCGGTTTCTGGCTGATGGTCAGCACGCTGGGCCAGTCTCCCGGATATATCGGAAAAACCCTGCTCATGGCCGGCGTCATCGGGCTGGTCACTCAACCCCTGATCGGCTGGAGCATCAAGCGCTACGGGGAACGGAAGGTGACGATTTTCGACAGCGTGGCGCTGTCCCTCCTGTGCCTGGCATACGCCTTCGCTCCGGAACTGCTGCCCCTGCATTGGGCCGTGGGAGTAGTGACCGCCTGCTTTGTCCTGGACAACCTGCTGTTTGCCCTAGGCATGGCCCGGAGCACCTACGTGGCCCGCATCTGCGAGAAGCCGGAGGACATTACGCCAAGCATTTACACCGGGCTGGCCATCAATCATGTGGCTTCTATCGCTTACGGCGTGCTGGGCGGCGTGATCTGGATGAATACGGGCGGCCCGCAAGCGGTGTTCCTGATAGGCGGTGCGGCTACCGTCGGGGCTGGGCTGGTGGCGCGGCGCATGGACAGGCCGCAGCCTTGACCGGGCGCCTAACGCACGGGTTTGTCCGCACCTTTTTTAAGGGCGTTCATAATCTTGTTGAAGATATCCGTATTTTCATAAATGCCGGTGAAGTCGCCGCTTCCCGCGCCGAAGGCATACACCGGAACAGCCACGCCGTCATGACTGCCGGAACCGAACCGGCCCGTTATTTCCCCCTGTTCCCGGCTGCCGCCCGTGAGAGCGAACGCGCCCGTATTATGGTCCGCCGTGATGACGACCAGGGTGCCGGGGTGTTTGGAGGCCCAGTCAAGCACGGCTCCCGCAGTCCGGTCAAAATCAAGGAGCTCTTCCATCATTTCTTCCAGATTGTTGCTGTGGGCCGCCTTGTCAATGTTGGACCCTTCAATCATCAGGAAAAATCCGTTGGGATTCCGGGAAAGGGTATCCAGGGCTTTCACTGCGGCCTGGCGGAAAACGTCGCCCCGTTTGGAGGGAGGGGGAAGATTACCCGGAGCGGCGACAACCAGCGTTTTTCCGGAAGGCAAGGCTCCGGCTTTTTCCCAGGAGCGGGCGACACGGTAGCCCTGCGCCTGCATTTCCTGGAAAATATCCCTGCCGTCCGGCCTCTGCGTGAAGTATTTGCCGCCGCCGCCAAAGATGAAATCGGCGCGGGAACGGGGGTAATCCCCGATGATGCCGTAAGCATCCGATCTTTTTTCATTATTGGCGCAGAAAGATGCCGGGGTGGCGTCATTCAGCTCGCAGGTAGCGATGACGCCGGTGGATTTGCCCATGTCCGCAGCCTTGTCCACCAGGGAATCCAGCTTGTTGCCCCTGGGGCATACGGCGACCCGATGGTAAAGCGTCTTGGTTCCTGTCGCCATGGCGGTGCCCGCAGCGGCGGAGTCCGTGACCAGCTTGTCCGCGCACCATGTTTTGGAAATGCCCGTAACAGGACAGTTTTCAATAAACAGGCGGCCTCTGTTGGCCGCCCATGCCGCAGAAAGGTGATGAATGCCCATTCCGTCCCCAATCATCAGAATCACGTTGGTGACGGGAAGGCTGCGGTCAGGTTCCGGGATTTCCGTCACCGGATAGGGGCGTTCCAGAATGAAGCGCTGGTTTTCCGCCGCCGGAAGCAGGGACGGGGCAAGAAAGAGGGCAAAGGCTAAAAGGCGCAGCGGAGAAGTCATGCAATCACTTTCCCGTTTGCGGCGGAACAAGTAAAGAGGAAAAAACATGCCGGTCCCGCATGGAACCGGCATGAACCGTTCAAAAGAACTTATTTGGCGTCCGCCTGTTTTTGCAGGATGTCCCGGATCTGTTCCAGAAGGACGACGTCATCCGGCTTGGGAGCAGGGGCGGCCGGAGCTTCTTCGCTCTTGCGCCTCAGGGCTCCGATCAGCTTGATGGCTACAAAGACGGAGAAGGCGATGATGAGGAAGTCAATGGTCGCCTGGAGCAATTCACCGTATTTTAATTCCACATCGCCCAGTTTCAGCACCAGGTATGCCAGGTTGACCCCGGAAGTAAGGTAACCGATGATGGGGGTGATAATGCTGGAGACGAAGACGGAGACGATTTTGTTGAATGCGCCGCCGATGACGACGGCCACCGCCAGGTCAATAACGTTCCCTTTAAGGGCGAATGCCTTGAATTCTTCCAGAAAGCCTTTGAGGTTGAAAAAATGAGCCATAGTGGATTATTGCTGGTTGCGGTGGTTATTCTGCCGTTAAAATGATAAAAGAAAAGAAAAATGAATGAGCGGCGGACAAAGATGTGACTGTCTTCCGGGGTAAAATGCGGCAATCATGACGTGGTTCCCAAAAAAATCATTTACAGACGGGGCCAGAAGAGCAAACTACGCCCATATTACCTTAACTTATGAACACAGAAGAAAAGCTCAACCAGTACGTACTCCATTCCTATGGCCGTTATCCCATGGCTGCCGTCCGCGGAGAAGGCTCCCGACTGTGGGACAGCACGGGGAAGTGCTATCTGGACTTCTGTGCCGGCATTGCGACCTGCGTGCTCGGGCACTGCCATCCTGCGGTGACGCAGGCCCTGCAAAAGCAGGCCGCCACCCTGGTGCACTGCTCCAACCTGTACCAGATCCCCCAGCAGGCGGATCTGGCGGAATTCATCGTGACCAAATGCGTGGAGCGCCCGGGAAAAGTCTTTTTCGCCAACAGCGGTGCGGAGTCCAATGACGGTTTAATCAAAGTAGCGCGCCGTTACGGGCACCGCAAGCCCCAGCCGGACGGCAAGCCCCGTTATGAGGTGCTTACGTTCAACAAATCCTTCCACGGGAGGACGCTGGGCAGCATGTCCGCCACGGGGCAGGATAAAATCAAAATCGGCTTTGACCCCATGCTGCCGGGATTCCGCCATTTGCCTTTCAACGATCTGGAAACGGCCCGCGAAGCCATCAGGCCGGAAACGGTGGCCTTCATGCTGGAAACCGTCCAGGGAGAAGGAGGGGTCAACTGCGTGACTCCGGAATTTCTGCGGGGCCTGGCGCAGTTATGCAGAGAGCACGATCTTCTTCTGCTGATGGATGAAGTGCAGTGCGGCTTTGGCCGCTGCGGCGACATCATGGGATGGCGCGCCGTAGCTCCGGATGTGGAACCGGACGGCATTTCCTGGGCCAAGGCTCTGGGCGGCGGTTTCCCCATCGGCGGCTTCTGGATTTCCGACCGCGCCATTGACGGCCAGGGTACGGAGCTTTCCTCCATCATGGATCCCGGCTCCCATGGCTCCACGTATGGAGGCAACCCGCTCGGCACTGCGGTAGGCCTGGCCGTGCTGCGGGAAGTTGTTTCCCAGGGGCTCCCGGAGCGGGCGCGGCGCCTGGGCGCGGAAATTCGCAGGGAAATAGAATCCTGGAACCTGCCTGTTGTTCAGGGCGTGCGTGGCCTGGGCCTGTTGCTGGGCATTGGCCTGAACCCGGAAATGGTAGCCGCGCCGGAGGGCAAGACGATCGCCTCCGTAGTGGTGGAGGCCCTGCGGCAGGAAGGGTTGCTTTCCGTTCCCGCCGGGCCGGAAACCGTCCGTCTGCTGCCGCCGCTGAATGTCAGTGAAGAGGAAATCCAGCAGGCTCTGGCCATCATCAGGCGCGTGCTTAAAACGTACGCCAAATAGAATACAGCCCTTATTTGCTTTATTGTTATGAAGGAAGAAGCCATTAAAGCCCCCGGCAGCACGATAAAGCAATATTCCATCATGCTCCAGAACCGGGTGGGGGCCCTGACCGCCCTCCTCGGCCTGCTGGACATGCACGGCATTTTCTGTCTGGGATTCAGCATGCAGGACTGCCATGAGGCGACTATTGCGCGCCTGATTGTCAGCGATCCGGAAAGGACGTCGGAAATTTTTCTGGAGAAAGGTATTTGCTATACGGAGTCCGGGGTGCTGGTGGCGGTGCTCCGCCATGGCCCCGCAGACCTCAAAAAATGCCTGGATGCGCTGTATGTCGCGGAAATGAACGTCAACTTTCTCTATCCCCTGCTGCCTTGCGTGGGGCGGGGGTCTCTGGTGGCTCTTCACGTGGAGGATCTCAACTTCGGGCGCACCGTGCTGAATTCCAGCGGCATCAAAGTCCTGTTCCAGCAGGACCTCAGCCGGTAGGAACAGCCGTTTTTCCTTTCTTCCCCGCTGCCCTGTTCAGGAGTGTTTTCTCCAAGCGCCTCAAGGGGTTGCCCGGCTTTTTCGCCTTGACGGGAGGGGAAAACATGGTATGGTACGGGCCGCATGGCAAAAGTACCCGTAATCAATCTTCGCAAGGGACACGCGGTCAATTACAACAATGACGTTTGCGTTGTAGTCAGCATGGAGCACAAGTGCCCCCCCCGCATGGCTTCCTATGTGCAAATGAGCATCCGCAGCATTTCCACTAAAAAGGTGTATAACCTTCGCCTGACTTCCAATGAATCCCTGGAAGGCGTCAACCTCGCCCGTGAGGAATATGAGTTCAGCTACATTGACGGCATGGGTTATCACTTCATGAATCCGGATACATACGAAGACATCACCGTGTCTCCGGAAATCGTGGAACCCGTCAAGGATTATCTGATGGAAGGCAATATCTACATCCTGCTTTTCACGGATGAAACGGTCGTTTCCGTAGAACTCCCCGCCGCCATCACCATGGAAGTGGCGGAAGCTCCTGAAGGCGTCAAGGGCGACAGCGCGAACAATGTTTACAAATCCGCCACGATGACTACCGGACTGGTGGTGCAGGTGCCCCTTTTCATCAAGCCCGGTGAAAAGATTTCCGTAAAGACGGAAGACGGTTCCTATCTGGGCCGCGTAAACTGAGTTGCCCCTCTTTCTGTTCTTTGAAGAGCCCCGTCCGGTTTGTCCGGATGGGGCTTTTTTCATGCCGCAATCCCTGCCCTTTTTCCTGTTTCCGGAAGAGGGCAGTTACTTTTCCGCGCGGTATGGAATGGTTCCTTTATGGGGGGAATCCTTTTTCTGGTAAATGCGAACGTAGTCTATTTCGTATTTCTGGGGCAGCGGCAGTTTGTCCAGATCTCCGCCGGTGGCGCCCAGAGCCAGGTTCAGGATGATGAAGTGAGGCTGCCGGAAGGGATTGGCGACTTCCTTGTAAGAGGCGTTGACGGTATTATCGAGGGGAGTCCGGTTCAGCAGAATATCGTCCGCATACAGGCGCACTTCCTTTTCATCCCAGTCCATACGGAAGACATGGAAGCTGTCCGCCCAGTCCGCGTGTTTTTCCTGGAGCCATTTGAGCGGCGTGTAAGTGGTGCTCCATTTGCCCACGTGTTTTTTGGGGGAACCCCAGCAGAGATTGGCCAGATAGGTGGACTGGTAGTACTCCATGATGTCTATTTCCCCGCACATGGGCCACTTTTCCTTGACGCCCAAGGTCCAGAAAGCAGGCCACATGCCTTCCCGCGGGCTGAATCTGGCCCGGATTTCAAATCGCCCGTACAGCCAGGAAAATTTGCTGCGCGTCGTCAGGGAGGCAGAGGTGTATTCCGCCTCTTTCCGTGTCGTCTGCCAGTTTTTTCCCTCCGGATCGTAATGGGGGTTGGCATGTTTTTCCTTCCTGCCTTCAATAATCAGCATGCCGTCTTTGCAATAGGCATTTTCCGGCTGGTACCATTGCGCTTCCTTGTTGCGGACGAAACCGTGTTCGTAATTCCATTTGGCAGGGGCCGGACGGCCGTCTTTGTCGAATTCGTCGTGCCAGACGAGTTCATAATCGGAATAATCCGCTTTTTCCACGACTCTCTCCGTTTTTTTGACGCCGTCTCCATGGAGGGTGTAAAGCTGGGCGTGGAGGGGGGTGGACAACAAGGCCGCGCTGGCCAGGACTTTGAATAGAGGAGGAATGTTCATGGAGGAAATTAGAGGTGTTTGTTACTGGTACGGGGCCGCGGGCGTTTTTTTGTCATTTTTTATCAGAGGGGGCTGAAGCCGCGAAAGCGGCTTGAGGAACGGAATAAATGTGTTAGGTTCGGCTAACAGTATGGGGTCTTGTCTGGACCCGGAACATCAAACATTCCGTTTTAATGACAATGGAAGAAAAGAACTATCTTGTTTCCGGTATGCATTGCGCCGGGTGTGCCGCTAAGGTGGAGCGCGCCGTGGAAGGATTGGAGGGGGTGGAGCGCGTAGAGCTGAATTTGCTGACGGGGAAGATGACCGTCTTGTTTGAAAGGCCTGATTCCCCCGCCATGGAGCGGATAGCTCCGGTGGTGGAGAAAGCCGGCTTCCGCCTGGCGGACTGGAAAGAGGAGCCGCTTGCCGGAACGGAGAGGGAGGAAAGGCTGGAACAGGAGGAAACGGGCGGCTCCCGTCTCGTTTGGTCCATTCTGCTGCTGGTTCCTTTGATGTATTTGTCCATGGGCCCCATGTGGAACTGGCCCGTCCCGGAAGGGAGTTGGGGGCTCTGGATGAATTGGTGGACACAAGGCATTCTGGCGGGTGCCGTCCTGTGGCTGAACCGGCATTATTTGATAAACGGCGTGCGGCAGCTTGTGGCGCTGTCTCCCAATATGGATTCCCTGATCGCCATCGGTTCCGGCTCCGCTTTTCTGTATGGGCTGTATTTGCTGGTAGCGGGGATGTGGCAGGGTTTCAGTGTGGAAGGAATGGAGCTGTATTTTGAATCTGCAGCCATGATCGTCACCCTGATTTCCCTGGGGAAATACCTTGAACGCCGCTCTTATCGGAAAACGAATGCCGCCGTAAAAGGGCTGGTGAAGCTGGTTCCCCAGGAGGCGCTGGTATGGCATGACGGCGCGGAGCGCGCCGTTCCGCTGGATGAAATTCGTTCCGGGGATCTGGTGGTGGTGAAAACCGGGCAGCGGATTCCGGTGGACGGCATGATTGAAGAGGGGCAGGCGGCTCTGGATGAATCGGACCTGACGGGGGAAAGCATGCCGGTGGACAGGGCGGCGGGGGACCGGGTGATCAGCGGAACGTTCAACCGGGCCGGGTATCTCAAAATCCGCGCGGAACGCGTGGGCGGGGATTCCACGCTGGCCCGCATGATCCGCCTGGTGGAACAGGCCAGCCAGTCCAAGGCGCCCATTGCGCGGCTGGCGGACCGGGTATGCTATTTCTTTGTCCCTGCGGTCATTGCCGTTGCCCTGGTATCGCTGGTTGGGTGGATGGCTGCCGGGGAGGGGTTTTCCTTCGCCCTCGCCAGGGCAATTGCGGTGCTGGTGATTTCCTGCCCCTGTGTCCTGGGGCTCGCTACGCCTATCGCCATTATGGTGGGGACGGGCAGGGGCGCGCGGCTGGGCATCCTGTGCAAGTCCGCCGGGGCTCTGGAAGCCCTGAGCCGCGTGGATACCGTCGTTTTTGACAAGACGGGCACCCTGACGGAAGGGGAGCCGCGGGTAGTGGCCGTGCTGCCGGAGGAAGGCATGGATGCGGACGCGCTGGTGGAAATGGCGGCGGCTTTGGAACAGGGTTCGGAACATCCTGTGGGAAAGGCTGTTTATGAACACGCCAGGCTTCTGAATTTGCCTGTCCGCGCCGTGGCGGATTTATCCGTGGTTCCTGGCCGCGGCATTGCCGGAACGGTGGATGGGGTGCCTTATGCGGTGGGCAATTCCGGATTCATGCAGGATAAGGGAATTTCCTGGAAGGAGGATGAAAGCCGCCTGCGGGAGTTCATGCGGCAGGGCGCGTCCCCGCTGTATGTGGGTAGGGGCGGATGCCCTGCCGGCGTCATCATGGTGGCGGATTCCCTGAAACCGGACAGCCGTGCGGCGGTGGACAGTTTGAAGCGGATGAACCTGCGCGTCGTCATGCTGACGGGGGACAACGCCGCCACGGCGCGGCACATGGCCGGAGAACTCCACATTGACGAGGTGGTCTCCGACGTGCTTCCGGATGAAAAGGCCTCCCATGTGATGAAGATGGAGGAACGCGGGGACAAGGTGGCGATGGTAGGGGACGGCGTGAACGACGCCCCGGCTCTGGCCTGCGCCCGGGTGGGCATTTCCATGAAGTCCGGAACGGAGCTGGCGATGGAATCCTCCGACATCGTGCTGATGAAAAGCAACCCCGCAGGCGTGGCGGAAGCTGTCCAGCTGGGCCGCACCACGCTGCTCATCATCAGGCAGAATCTTTTCTGGGCTTTCTTTTACAACATCATCGGCATTCCGTTGGCCGCCGGGTGTTTATATCCCGCCTTCGGCCTTACGCTGAATCCCATGATTGCCGCCGGGGCGATGAGTTTGAGTTCCCTGTGCGTCGTATTCAATTCCCTGAGGCTGCGGGGTTTCACCCCACGCCTGGGGCGCCTGGGGAAATAGGGCGGCCTCTCCCCCACCGGCGTTTCCCGTTCAGGAGGGCTGCAGCAGGGCCTGGGCCAGCGTGCGTGCGTGGTCTCCGCCGCCGCCCAGCATGCGGACCAGTTCATCCACCCGTTCTTCATGGCTCACCTCCCGCAGGCAGGAGATGGTGCGGTTGCCCGCGGATGCTTTCTGAACCAGGTAATGATGGGAGGCCAGGGCCGCCACCTGCGGGAAGTGCGTGATGGAGATCACCTGGTGCCTGTTTCCGAGCTGCTGCATCTTGAATCCCACAGCCCGCGCCACTTCTCCGCCCACGTTGGCGTCTATTTCGTCAAATACCAGCAGGGGGGTGGCATCCTTGTGGGCCAGGGCGCTTTTAATCGCCAGCATGATGCGCGCCAGTTCCCCGCTGGAGGCAATCAGACGGAGAGGCTTGGAGGGTTCTCCGGGATTGGGGCCAAACAGGAATTCCACCGTTTCCATTCCCTGTGAGCCCGGTTCCTGAAGGGGGAAGAGGCTCACTTCAAAGACGGCCTGGCGGAATCCCAGCTCCCGGGAGTGCCTGACGATGGAAGCCGCCAGCCTGGGCGCGGAGTCCTGGCGCGCTCTGGTCAGAGCCTGCCCGGCGGCGTCCATCTGCTTGCGCAGGGCGGCGATGGAGGCCCTCAGCTCGTCCAGGCGTTCCGTGCGGTGTTCAATGCGGTCCAGGCGGCTGGTCGCCTCCTCCCTCCGGGAACAGACGTCCTCAAAGGAGGGGCCGTATTTCATTTTCAGAGATTCCAGCAGGTTGATGCGTTCCTCCAGCTGGAAAAGTTCCCGGGGGTCGCAGTCCAGTTCGGCGGAATAATCCGCCAGGCGTCCCTCAATTTCCTTGAGTTCCAAATTCACTCCCGCCAATGGAGCCAGCCACGCGGCGGTGGAGGCGTCCATGCGTTCCAGCTCATGGGCCGCCCGTGTCAATTCCCTCAATTGGGTCCCTAGGCCGGGCACATCCGTTTCCTCCAGCATGGAAAGCATTTTGGAGACCTGTTCCCGGAGCCGGGTGCCGTTGCGGGCGCGCTGCCAGCGTTCTTCCAGCGTGAGCACTTCTTCCGGAGTGAAGGCGGCGGAATCTATTTCATCCACCTGGTGGCGCAGTAGTTCTATTTCCCGTGCGGTGGCCGCTTCCGCATGTTCCAGGTCATCATAGGCCCGGCGCGCATCCTGCCATTGCCTCCAGGCGTCCGAATAGGCGTGCACCAGGGGAGCGTGCTCCCCGAAGGCGTCCAGCAGGGAAAGCTGCCTTTCCTGGGAGACCAGGGAGCGGTGGTCGCTGGGGCCGTGCATGTCCACCAGGCAGGCTCCCGCTTCCCTCAGCAGATTCAGGGTGCACGGGCTGTCGTTCAGGAACTGGCGGTTGGCCGTGGAAGAGATGAGGCGCTTGATAATCAGGTTGCCGTCTTCGCAGGGCGGGACGCCATGCTCGTTCAGAATGGCGTGCACGGGGGAGGATTCCGGCAGATGGAACACAGCTTCCACGCTGCATTGCTGTTCCCCGGAGCGGATGAGCGTCTTGTCCGCCCGTTCTCCCAGCGCCAGGCGTATGGCTCCAATGATGACGGATTTCCCCGCCCCGGTTTCCCCCGTGATGCAGATGAATCCGGAACTGGGTTCCCAGAGCAGCTGGTCCACAAGGGCCAGGTTTTTAATTTTCAGCAATGTAAGCATTCGGGCTTTGGATTTTGAATGCATTATGGCATCATTTGCCCTAAACGCAATCATGACCTCTGTGATGAACATTCTCTTTTTGGGCACAGGAACGTCCACCGGAGTGCCGCAGATAGGCTGCTCCTGCGCGGTCTGCACGTCCCCGGACCCCAGAAACAGGCGGTTGCGTTCTTCAATTTATGTGGAGGCCGCTGGCACCCGCCTCCTGCTGGATTCTTCCCCGGATTTGCGGCAGCAGGCCCTGCGGGAAAATATCACGGATGTGGATGCCGTTCTTTATACGCATGCCCATGTGGACCACGTGGGAGGTTTTGACGATTTGCGCGCCTTCTGCTGGCGCCGGTCCGGCGGCCTGCCCATGTATGCTTCTCCCATGACGGTGGACGCCCTGCGGACCATGTACGGCTGGGCGTTCGTTCCTAAACCGGGGCGGAGCGGGTACGTCAGGCCGGAGCCTCACGAGGTGACGGCTCCGTTCCGTGTGGGGAACGTGCTGGCGACGCCCCTTCCGGTGCTCCATGCCGGGGTGGAGACATATGCCTATCTCTTGGAAGCGGAAGGCCGGAGCCTGGTTTACATGCCGGATGTGAAAAGCATCCCGGCCCCGTCCTTGGAGAGGATGAAAGGAGTGGATTTGCTGATTATTGACGGACTGCGTTATCATCTGCACCCCACGCACATGTGCCTGGAGGAAACGTTGGCCGCCATTGCCGCCGTCCGGCCCCGCCGCGCCGTGCTGACCCACCTGTCCCATGATATGGATTACGGGATTCTTTCCGGCAAGCTGCCGGAAAACGTCATGCCCGCGTATGACGGGCTGAGACTGTCCCTGCCGTAATGCTCACGCTGCATGTTCTCAGGCCATGACTATTCCAGACAATTCTGACCGTCCCGGCGCGCGGATACCGTGCGAAACCAGAAACGTATTCGGCTTTTCCGTAGCCGTCAGTTCCGTGGAAGAGATGTCCGCTGCGCTGGCGGAACGCGCGCTGGAGGCGGAAGCTCCGTTTCTGGTGGCCGCGGCGGATGCCCATGTGGTAACCCTCGGCGTGCATGACCGGGATTACGGGAACGTGCTGGAACGGATGGACGTGATTTGCCCGGACGGTATGCCGGTAGTGTGGAGACTGAACCGGGGGCTTTCTTCCGGGGAAAGGGAAGCGTGCCGCGTGAGCGGGCCAGATTTGATGGAAGCGCTGGTGCGTTCGAATGTGCAATATCCGGGCTTGCGCCATTTTTTGCTGGGCGGGGATGAGAAGCTGCTGGAAGCCCTGTCTGGGGCATTAAAGGAAAAATACCCCGGTTTTCAACTGGCCGGGGCGTATTCCCCTCCGTTCCGCCCTTGGACGGAGGAAGATCTGGAAAACATGCGGGAGGCGGTTGCTTCAAGCGGGGCCAATGTGGTATGGGTGGGGCTGGGCTGCCCGAAACAGGAGCGGTGGATGGCGGAGCAGAGGGAATTGCTGCCCCCCGCGGTTTATGTGGGCGTAGGGGCGGCGTTCGCTTTCCATGCCGGTACGGTGAAACGGGCTCCGCGATGGATGCAGAAGAACGGTCTGGAATGGTTGTACCGCATTTACCGGGAGCCGGGAAGACTGCTCAGGCGGTACGTGAAGCACAACAGCCTGTTCGTGTGGTACGTGCTGACGGGCAGATAGGGCCGTTTTTCCGGTGTGCGTCCCGGAGTAGAGCCGCGGGTTATTTTATCCTTGTGCCGTTTTCGTGCGGCCCTATCATGATTCCGTTTGAACCTGAACGGAAATGGTGGGCGCTCTTCCCTCCTTCGTCCTTAACCTTGTTTTTCTTATGTTCTTTCGCCGTATTCCCCGGAAAAGCTGGTATGAAAAAACTGTGGAACGCGTTTTCAGGGACAGGAAGCTGTGCGTGGAAAAGCTGCTCTCCTTCGGTTTCGTTCGTGTGGAAAGCGGTTTTCTGCGCAGGGCGGCATTGCTGGACGGCCAGCTCTGCATGGAATTGGAAATACACGCGGATGGTTCTGTTCATGCAACGGTGCATGATGCGGACGGGAAGAATATCCGGCATGCTGACCCGGGAACGGAAGACAGGTTGCGGACAAGAATGCTCCGCAGGGAATATGAGGAAGAACTGTGGCATGTGGCGGAATGCTGCTTTGAACCTGATTTTTTCAAGGCGGCTCCCGCCCGGAGCCTCATCGCGCACATCCGTAAAGCTTACGGGGAGGAACTGGAATTCCTGTGGAGGAAGTTTCCGGGGAACGCAGTGGTGCGGCGGAAGGATACGGAAAAATGGTACGCCGCTTTTCTGGCTGTGCCGCGCTTGAAGCTGGGGGGCAGTTCCAAGGAACGGGTGGAGGTTTTGAACCTGCGGGTTTGTCCCGGTGAGTCCGGGATTCTTGCGGATAATCGCAGCCGTTTTCCGGCCTACCATATGAATAAGAAAAACTGGGTGAGCTTCTGTCTGGATGGAACCGTTCCCTTTGAGGAATTGGCTGCGCGCCTGGAAACCAGCCGGAGGCTTGCCGGAAAGTGAGCTCCTCCGGCGCGGGATGTCGGGAGAAACCGTCTTCCCGCCCCCGGATGGACGGCCGGAAAGGGGGTCTTGACCCGGAAAGAGGCGGAGCCTACAGTAAGGGCATGAATATAGAAGAAAAAGCTCTGTCCACCTTCCGCACGGCGCCCTGGCGCCACAACTGCGCCCAGGCCGTCTGCGCGGCCCTGGGCAGGGAGGATTTGCTGGAAACCGTTTCCTCCTGCGGTACCGGAAAGGCTCCAGACGGACTGTGCGGCGCCCTTTACGGGGCGCTGCTGTGTACGCCCGTGCAGTCCAGGGAGGAGCTGAGGCGGCGGTTTGTGGAAAAGCTGGGCTATTCCCATTGCAGGGAATTGAAAAAAGAGGGGTCCGTGCCATGCCGGGATTGCGTTGCCTCTGCGGCGGTTCTGGCTTTTAACCTGAGGGAGTGAACGCAGAATGACACTGCCGGATTCATGGTTTTTCATGAAAAAAGAGTCTATTGGAATGAAACCAGATAGAATAACATCATGAAAAAATTGATCTATATGATAGCGGCAGCGGCCGTTGCGATTCCGGTGGTGGCCCTGGCCCAGGGAGCCTGCGGCAGCGGCTCCTGCTCCAAGGGAGACAAGGACATGGCTGAAGCCAAAGAGCACATGAAAGAGGGCGCCAAGGCTGCCAAGGACGCCGCCTCCGAAAAAATGAAGGAAGGCAGGCAGGCTGCCAGGGACGCCTATGAAAAGGGCAAGGAAACCGCCAAGGATGCTTATCAGGACAGCAGGGACGCCGTTGACCATGCGGCGGACAGGGCTGCCGATAAGGCCGAAGCCGTCGGTGACGCTGTGAAAAACGGTTAACTCAAACGATGAACAATAAAAATATTTGCTTATTATGTGCGAATCCAAGGATCATATGAATAAGGGCTGCGGATGTGCGAACGATGCCGCTTCCGGCAAAATGGAGGAAGGCAAGCACAAGATGAAAGACGCCTGCGAAAGAGGCAAGGAAGCCGTCAAGGACATGGCTGAAAGCGTGAGCGACAAGGCCAAATCCATGATGGACAAGGATAAGAATTCTTAGTCCCGGCGGCGGTTGAAGCAAGCCGTTTCCCATTCTTCCTCCCGTGCGCGGGATGACCTCCCCTTGTCCGGATTTCCGGACGAGGGGATTTTTATGCGGGCCGGTTTTCCGGGGAAGGGGTGTCCTGTTCCACGGGCTGGAGGGCATGCAGGCTGATTTTATGCCTTTTGCATAATTCCTCCACCCGGTCGCGTTCCAGCAAGATGGTTTTGCCCGCTTCCAGGGCGATTTGCCTGACGCCGCATTCCGCGCACGTTTCAATGGTGACGGGGCCGACTGTCGGGATATCAAAGCGCATGTCATGCCCCAGGCGGGCCACTTTGGCCAGCGTGGCCGGTTTGCCGTTGCCCAGTTCCCCTCCGCGGCGTATGCAGTTGTTGGTGCCTTCAATCGCTTCCACGGCGATGACGGTGCCGCCGTGCACGATGACGGACTGCCCGATGTGGAGACGGCTGATTTCCTTGGCCGTCTGCATGCCGAAGCGGGCATCCTCCCATTGTTCAGGCGTGGGAGGCGGTCCGGCGATATGCCCCGGCTGCGGCATGTGCTCCTCCATGTAGGTGGAGGCCGGGAGGATGGTGAAGCCTTCCTTTTCCGCTTCCGTGATGACGGCCCCAAGCAGGGAGTCCGCATTTTTTTCCGGCATGCGCATCAATACGGAAAGGGCGCGAAGGTCCGGACGGAGGGAAAGAATGTTCTTCGGATTGATGCCGCCGGCCATGATGACGTTCCTTACGCCGTGCTTTTTCAGGAAAGTGAACGGCTTGCTTATCTGGCCCACGCTGAATTCCTGGTAAGCGTCGCACAGGGGGATGACGGCGGGGTTGGTTTCCCCCTTGAACCCTACGGCCACGATACGCAATTCCGGCATCCGGCGGCGTGCGCCCCGGACAATATATTCCGGATAAACGCCGTCTCCGGCTACCAGGCCTAATACGGGCGGGTCTGTTGTCATGCGGCGTGAAGCTGGGGGAACGGGGCTGGTTACAGGTATTCCGGGCGCTGGAGCAATTCCGCCACGCGCTTGAGCAGGCGGCCGATGTCCGCTCCGTCCACCACGCGGTGGTCTCCCGTAGCCACGATGTTGGCCTTGGAGATGGGGATAAACGCCTCCACTTCGTCACTCCAGACCGGGGTTTTGGTGACGGCCCCCACCCCCAGGATAATGGATTCGCTGGGCATGGGCATGGGCGCGGCAAAGGTGAGGCCGAAGCCGCCGAAGTTGGTGACCGTGGCGATGCCGCCCGTGCTGTCTTCCGGAGCCAGCCTGCGGCGGCGCGCCTGGGCAATCAGCCTGTTATAGTCTTCCAGAAGTTCTTCCATCGTCCGTTCGTTCACGCGGCGCAGCACGGGAACCATGACGCCGTCCGCCACCTGGGCGGCGATGCCGATGTCAATTGTTTTGGGAGAAAGAATGTTTTCCCCCACCAGGTAGCCGGCGCATTCCGGGCTTTCCGCCAGGGCCAGGGCCAGGGCGCGGGCAAAGTACAGGGTGATGCCGGGCCGCAGCGGGGAATTTTGCCTGTGCTTGATGAGGGGGTCCATGAATACGGGACGCCCGGCGGAGGCCAGCGGACGCGTCCAGCTGCGGCGCATGGCGTCCGCCACGGCCAGCCGCATGGATGAGGCCTTGCGGTGCGGCCATTGGCTGACATATTCCAGGAATTCTTCCAGGTCGTCAATGGTGACGCGTCCGCCCGCCCCGGAACCGGAGATGAAAGCGATGTCGGAGGCGCTCATGCCCAATTCATCCATGCGCGCCTTCATCCGGGGGGACATGTAGTGCGCGCCCTTCATGCCGGCGGGTACGGGGAGGCCGCGTACGCTGGGCTGGACTTTCAGGTCCGTTCCGTTTTCCTGATAGGATTCCCCCGTCACCCCGAAGTGGACGCCTGCGGGTTTTTCCTCCCGGGGAGGGGCGGAGGGCGCGGCCTGGGGAACGGATTCCGGACTGGCTGGAAGGGACGGCTGGGTGGAATCTCCGGCCGGAGTCGCTCCGGAACGCTCAATTTCCTCTTCCGTGGCCTCAATCATGGCCATGCAGGCGCCGACCACGACGGATTCCCCTTCCTTGATGAACACATCGCTCAGGATGCCGCCGCACATGGTGGTGACCCCCATGGTGGCCTTGTTGGTTTCTACCTCAAAGATTTCCTGGTCGGCTTCTACGGTATCGCCCTGGGCCGCCAGCAGGCGCAGCACAGTGGCTTCCGCAATGGAATCCCCGAGCTGGGGCATCAGAATGGGTACTTTAGGCATGATGGAAACTGGGTTGAATCAAATGGATAGAAGATGGCGGATGGAGGCGGCAATGGATTCCAGCGTGGGGCGGTGCGCCTTCCAGAGGTTGGGGTGCTGGGGGATGGGGGTATCCCGTGCGTTGAGCCTCTGGGGCGGGGCATCCAGCAGGTGGAAGCCTTCCGCGACAATGCGTGAAACAACTTCCGCCGTGACGCCTCCCCACGGAAAATCTTCCCCGACGACCAGGACGCGGCCGGTGCGCGCTACGGAGGCGATAACGGTATCCATGTCCAGCGGGCGCACCGTCCGAAGATCCACGACCTCCACTTCATAGCCGCTTTCCTTCTCAAGCAGGTCTGCCGCACGCACGGCTTCCGGCACCATGGCGCTGTACGCCACCACGGTGGCATGCTTCCCCGTGCGGGCGATCCGGGCCGTGCCGAACGGGATGACCGGGGTTTCCCGGTAGTTGTCCTCCGCCTTCAGCCAGCGGTACAGGAACTTGTGCTCCAGAAAAATGACGGGGTCCGGAATTTCCACGGCCTGGCGCAGCATCCAGTAGGCATCCGCTACCGTGGCCGGAGTCATGACGTGCAGGCCCGGATAATGGGCGAACAAGGCTTCCAGGCTCTGGCTGTGGAAAGGGCCGGTGCCGGGGGTTCCCCCGCAGGGCAGGCGCACCGTGATGTTGGCGGGAATGCCCGTGCGGTAGTAATGGGTGGCCGCCATGTTGACAATCTGGTTGAAAGCGATCGTGCTGAAGTCGGCAAACTGGACTTCCATAATGGGCTTCTTGCCCATGACGGCGGCCCCGGTCACCATGCCGGCCATGGCGTCCTCACTGATGGGGGCGTCAATCACCCGGTCCGGGAATAGCTCCTTGAGGCCCTTGGTCGCTTTGAAAGCGCCGCCGAAAACGCCTATGTCCTGCCCGTACAGAAAGACGTCCCTGTCTTCCGTAAGCAGGTCTTTCTGGGCGTCGTGGATGGCATCAATGTATGTTACGCTCATGGGAATATTCCGTTTGCTGGCTTAATAAGGTCTCCATACCGTGGCGTTCCAGTCTTCCCGGAAGGGGTCCGGTTCCGGTTCCCGCTGCGCGGTGGCTACGGCCAGCTGGACTTCATCGGCATACTGTTTTTTCAAAGCCGCCGTTTCTTCCGGCGTGAGCCAGCCGGCTGCCAGCAGCTGCCGTTCCGCGACTGCTACGGGGTCTTTTTTTTCATATTCCTCTTTCAGTTCCCTGGGGATGTAGGAGGCGTCGTCATGTTCCCCGTGCCCGCACATGCGGAGGGTCTTGGCAAGCACCCACTGGGGGCCCCGGCCTTCCCTCGCGTTATTGACGGCGGTCCGGAAGGTTTCCAGCGTGGCCATGAAGTCCGTGCCGTCCGTTTCATGCACGGTGAATCCGTAGCCGCGGCCCCTGTCCGCCAGGGAGGCTTCTCCGAATTCCCTGATATTGGGGGTGGAGTAGGCAAATTGATTATTGGTTACCACGAGCACCAGAGGCAGCCGCTCCACGTTCGCCATATTGGCGGCTTCGTGAAAAGCTCCCGTGGACGTGGTGCCGTCGCCGCAGAAAGCTACTCCCACGGGGCCGGGCAGTTTGCCGTCCAGGCGCTTGGCGAAAAGGCAGCCGATGACGAAAGCCACCGTGCTGCCCAGATGGCTGATGGGAGCCATATAGCCTTCCGCTGGCAGGCCCCGGTGGACGTTGCCGTCCCGCCCTTTCATATATCCCAGGGCGGAACCCAGATAGGCGCGTGCCGCTTCAATAATCGGTTCCCCCCAGGTGACGCGTGCCGCCTGTTCCCGGATGAACGGGGCGATTACATCGTAGCCGGCAGTCAGAAAGACGCCTCCGCATGCGGCAATCGCTTCATGTCCGCGGCCCAGGTAAACGCCCCCCGTAATTTTGCCCGCTTTGTAAAGGCTGGAAATTTTGGTGTCAAAAGCCCGCGCCAGCAACATGGCCTTGAAAGCCCTGACGGCATTTTCCTTTAAGTCCGGTTGTGTAGTGTCGCAATGTGCCACCCCATTATTTTATATGCTGCATAAGGAAATGCAATGCCATTTCATGAAACTGCCTGAGACTTTGTGTCCGCAGGCGCGGGGCCGCTCCGCAGGGCGGCGGAGGTTCGCGGGGGGCGGTTCCCGGCTGGCGGGAGCGCTTTTGCATCTTCCGCTCCCGCCAGCGGATGCGCGGAAATTTCCGGATTCATTTCCCACCCGGCGGCAGGCTGCATCTCAGTTCGAATTTGGGATTTGCCACATCGTAATCTCCGGGAAACAATTCCGTCTCCATAATGATTTTATCATATTCCTGCGCAAAAAGGTCCGGAAAAACGCCGGGCGCCTCCGCAATGCCGCTTTCCTGCCTGATGGCGCAGAGAAAGGAGGCGGCGGGCAGACGCATGATTTTCTTCATCCGCCGGGCGTCTCTTCCGGCCGCTTCCACCTCCACATACAGGAACTGCTCCGTCCCTGCTTTCCGGTGGAAGGAAAGCAGGCCGGCTTCCGCGCCCAGCCGCAGCTGGCAGCGGTCAATATCGTCAAAGATGCGGGTCATGAGGATGTTAAATTCCGGAGTATGCTGTTTTCCCGCATAGGGCGCCACCCAGCAGTATTTTTCCGGCAATGCGTGGATGGCCTGTTCCCCATGAAGCAGAAGATCTTCTTCCCGGTCCATCTGTTTCCGGAATTTTTCCAGCAGGCGCAGCTTTTCCTGAATATCCCTGATTTTCCGGTGTGCCAGCATGGTGCCGTGGGAGAAAAGTTTCTTATAATGGATCCTTCGCTGGTCCCTGGTCAGGAAGCCGGTAAATTCCTTCAGGGGAATATCCAGGAAAATGCAGGCGCGGATGGTATCCACCACGGGAATCTGGGAAAGAGTGTAGTAACGGTAGCCGGTGTCCGGGTCCGTATAGGCCGGGAGCAAAATGCCCAGTTGTTCATAATACCGGAGGGATTTGACATGTACGCCGGTCTGTTTGGACAGATTGCCGATGGTTAGTAAATTCTGTTTGTCCATCCTGTATTGCGGTTGGTGGGAGGGAATTGATTGTTTCCGCCGGAAGAGCCCCGGCGGCAACGGGAGCTGCGCGCAGAAGAAACCTTTCTGAAGACGAAGTTATTTCCGTCATCTATAGGGTTTTTATTGTCAATAATTTACAATAAATGACAAAGACCTTCCCCACTTAATTTTTCCATTGCCTCTTGACTCTCCCATTATGGGATACTTTACATCATATGGCAATTGAAAAATCCCCGGTCTTGTCGGAAGTGCGGTTCCGGGGTTTCTTGAGGTTCCAAACAGCATGATTCCTGATGAAAATAATTAATCTTTTATTCTGCATGCCCCTGCTGGTGGTTTGCTTCTCCTGCCAGCGGGAGGGTGAAAGCCAGGCAGGCGGATTTCCCGGCGAAACCGTGCCGGAAGTGTCTGTCATGACGGTACGCAGTACTCAGGTTCCCGTAACCGCCAATCTTCCCGGCCGTATGGAAGCGTATCTCCAGGCGGAAGTGCGCGCCCGCGTGACGGGAATTATTCAGGAACGCTGCTATCAGGAAGGGCAGACGGTCCGGCCGGGCGATCTTCTTTTTAAAATAGACCCGGCTCCGCTTCAGGCTGTCCTGGATGAATGCAAGGCTGCAGTGGCTCGTGCCAGGGCCGTTCTGTCGGATGCGGAGGACAAGGCCGCCCGGTATTCCTCCCTGGTCGCCAAGGGCGCCGTCAGCATACGTGAGCATAAGCAGGCCAGGGCGGAGGAAGAACGGGCCAGGGCGGAATATGCCGCCGCGGCCGCCTCTCTGGAGCAGGCGCGCCTGAATCTGGAATATACCCGGGTGGAGGCGCCCATCTCCGGTCGCGTGCGCCGTGCCCTGGTGACGGAAGGGGCGTTTGCCAACCAGAACGAATTCACCCACCTGACCACCATTGAACAGATTGACCCCATTTATGTCCGCTTCAGCCAGCCGGCCTCCCAGTACAGCAGCCTGCGCCGCGCCGTCGTATCCGGATTGTGGAAGGGTGTGCCGCTGGGCGAAATCAAGGTGCGCCTGCTGCTCTCCAATGGGGAGGAATACCCCCATTCCGGCAGGATCATTTTTTCCGACATGGCGGTGGACCCGAATACGGATACTATTGAAATGCGGGCCCTGTTCCCCAACCCGGACCATGAACTGCTGCCCGGCGCCTATGTGCGCGTGGTATTTGACAGGGCGGTGCGGGACAACGTCTTCGCCATTCCCCGGGATGCCGTCATCCGCACCGCGCAGGGCGCTTCCGTCTTTGTTGTGGGGCCGGAAGGAGTGCTGGAAGCGCGCCCCGTCAGGGCGGATACGCTGAACGGCCGGGAATGGCTGGTTTCAGAAGGCCTCCGGGATGGGGACAGGGTTGCCGTCAGCCACACGATGTCCCTCCGCCCCGGCATGAAAGTCCGCAGCGCCGCCGCCCGGCCGCAACCCCATGCCCAGCAATAAACCGCCATGCCTGATTTCTTCATACGCCGCCCCATTTTTGCCTGGGTAGTCGCACTCCTGATTTCCCTGATGGGCCTTCTGGCCATCCCCAGCCTGCCCATTGCCCAGTATCCGGACATTGCTCCCCCGGTCATCACCCTGCGCACCACATATCCGGGGGCTTCCGCCCAGGATACGGAGGAAGCCGTGACCGCCGTCATTGAAAAGGAAATCAACGGAGCGCCCGGCCTGATGTACATGTCCGCCACCAGCAGCTCCGACGGAGCCGTGGAAATAGCCGCTACGTTCACGCAGGGCACGGATCCGGATATTGCCGCCGTAGAAGTGCAGAACAGGCTGAAAATCGTGGAATCCCGCCTGCCGGAATCCGTCCGGAGAGAAGGCGTGTTCGTGGAAAAATCATCCAACAATATTCAGGCGATGATCTCTCTCTCTTCTACAGGCAGCCTGAATGATACGGAGCTGGGGGAATGGGCTTCCGCCCGCATCATCCCGGAACTGAAGCGTGTGAAAGGCGTCGGGCGTGTGGAGCTTTTCGGTGCGGAGACATCCATGCGCATCTGGCCGGCCCCGGAAAAACTGGAGGCGCTGGGCCTGACCCCCACGGATATTGTCAATGCCGTGGCTGCCCAGAGCGAGCGCATCATCATCGGGGACATCGGGGGGGCGTCCGTTCCCGAATCCGCCCCCATCAACGCCGGCGTGGTAGCGGAGGACGCTTTCCGTACGCCGGAGGAATTCGCCTCCATTGCGTTGAGGACGCTTTCAGACGGTTCCTCCGTCAAACTGGGGGACGTGGCGAGGGTGGAGCTGGGCGCCAACAGCTACGCGTTCTTTTCCCGCTGCAACGGCCAGACGGCCACCGGAATGGCCATCAAGATGGCTCCCGGCTCCAATGCCGTGGAAACCATGGGCCTCCTCAAGGCCAAGATGGATGAACTGTCCAGGGATTTCCCGCCCGGAGTCTCCTACCAGATTCCCTATGAAACCACCCACTTCGTGGAAATCTCCATCCAGAAAGTCATCTCAACCCTGCTGGAAGCCGTCCTGCTGGTGTTCCTGGTCATGTTCCTGTTCCTCCAGAACTTCCGGGCCACCCTGATTCCCACGCTCGTCGTTCCCGTAGCCCTGCTGGGAACTTTTGCCGTGATGTGGCTCTCCGGGTTCTCCATCAACATGCTTACCATGTTCGGCATGGTGCTCAGCATCGGGATTCTGGTGGATGACGCCATCGTGGTGGTGGAAAATGTGGAACGCATCATGATGGAGGAAGGCCTGGATGCCCGGCGCGCCACGGTGAAAGCCATGAAGCAGATCGGCGGGGCCATCGTGGGCATCACCGCCGTGCTCGTGGCGGTTTTCGTGCCTATGGCCTTTTTCAGCGGAGCGGTGGGAAACATCTACCGGCAGTTTGCCGTAACGCTCATTGTGTCCATCTCCTTCTCCGCGTTTCTGGCCCTTTCCCTGACTCCGGCGCTGTGCGCCGCCATGCTGAAACCCTCCTCCGTGGAGCACCAGGAGAAAAAAGGGTTTTTCGGATGGTTCAACCGGACGATACACCGGTCCACGGACCGGTACGGCCGTGCCGTATCCGGAATGATCCGCCGCCCTGTGCGCTCCCTGTTCCTGTATGCCCTCATTATTGCAGGGGCCGGCTATTTGTACCTGACGCTGCCCACTTCCTTCCTTCCGGAAGAAGACCAGGGCAACTTCATGGTGACAGTGTCCCTTCCTGCCGGCTCTCTTCAGAAGGAAACCAGCACGCGGCTGCGGGAAGTGGAGAACTACCTGATGCGGCATGAGCCGGTGGAATACGCCTATTCCGTGGGCGGCTTCAGCTTCATGGGCACCGGCGCCAACATGGCGATGCTGTTTGTCAGCCTGAAAAACTGGGATGAGCGGTCCGGTGAAGACAATTCCGCCCAGGCGATTATTGACCGCGTCAACGCCCGCTTTGCCGGAGACCGCCAGATGATGGTCATGGCTCTGAACGCGCCGGCCCTGCCGGAGCTGGGCAATTCGTCCGGATTTGATTTCCGCCTTCAGGACAAGGGCGGCCTGGGGTATGACCGCATGGCGGAAGCCCGGGACGAACTCCTGGCCCGCGCCAATGCAGACCCCAATCTGGCGGGCGTTTATTTCTCCGGCCAGGCGGATACGCCGCGGCTGCATGTCTCCATTGACCGGGAAAAAGCCTTTTCCATGGGAGTGCCCATGGCGGAGATCAGCAATTCGCTGGCCGTCATGTTCGGGTCCAGCTATGTGGGGGATTTCATGCATGACGGCCAGGTGCGCCGCATCATGGTGCAGGCGGACGGAAAAAGCCGCCTGAACGGAAACGACATTGAGGACCTTCATGTCCGCAATGGCCAGGGGAAACTTCTGCCCCTTTCCTCCTTCGTCCGGCTGGGGTGGACGGCGGGGCCTCCGCAGCTCACGCGCTACAATAACTATACCTCCTTCACTATCAACGGTTCTTCCGCGCCTGGCAAAAGCAGCGGAGACGCCATGAACGCTTTGGAACAGATTACCGCCTCCCTGCCGCAGGGCGTGGGGTTCGAATGGACGGGGCAATCTTATGAAGAAAAGCTGGCCGGTTCCCAGGCCACGCTGCTTTTCGCTCTGTCCATCCTGATTGTTTTCCTGGTGCTGGCGGCCCTGTATGAAAGCTGGTCCATTCCGTTGGCGGTTATTCTGGTCGTGCCCCTGGGGCTGCTTGGCGCCCTGCTGGCCGTCTTCCTGCGCGACATGCCCAATGACATCTACTTCAAAGTGGGCCTGATTACGACCATTGGCCTTTCCGCCAAGAATACCATTCTGATTGTGGAAGTGGCCAGGGAATTTTACCGGGAAGGCATGAATGCGGCGGAAGCTGCCGTCGCCGCCGCCAAACTGCGCCTGCGGCCCATCCTGATGACCTCCCTGGCGTTCGGGGCGGGCGTCGTTCCGCTGGCGTTCGCCCATGGGGCGGCGTCCGGTGCGCAGCGCGCCGTGGGCACCGGGGTGCTGGGCGGCATCATTACGGCCACGCTGCTGGCCATCTTCCTGGTGCCCCTCTTCTTCCGCCTGACGGCCGGAAAGAGGAACCCGGCTCATCCGGAAGAGGCCCAGGGCCGGATTCCCGCCGAGGGAAACTTTTCGTGAACGCCGCCGGAATAGGGGGGCGGAGCACGCTTGTTTTCCCCATGGCAGGGGCCGTGAAAGGCTCCTGCCGCCTTGTTGCGGTAGGAGTTCCCGCATGCCGTGCACGAGGGTTATTGACGGGCGTATTTCGAATCCGCTATTTAGCGGGCCTTCCGATATTAATGATTCTTTTTAAAAGATATGAGACTTATTCTTCCATTGCCGTTGCGCCGCTTCCTGCTGGGGCGTCTTCTGTTTTCCGTAACGATGGCGACTGCCGCTTCCGGCGCGGAATTTGTGGTGGACGCCGCCCAGGCAGCCAACCCGGGGCAGCATGTGTATAACACGCTTCAGGAACTGGCTGATTCCGGAGCGCTGTCTTCCGGGGATACCGTCATTCTGCATAATGACGATTCCTCGCTGACCGCCGGCTTGCCGGTAGCCGTCAATTTCCGTTCCAATGATCCGGGTATTTTCCGTACCATTGATTTGGCAGGATTGGGAGAAAGGGAGGTCCTTTATGATTTTTCCGGGGCAGGGTTAAATGACATAACATTGGAAATGAATTCCATCATCCTGAGTGGTTCCGTAAACCAGCTAACTCGGAGTATGACCTTTTCTTCGTTAATGATAGAAGGTAAGGTACAATTTGACCGTAACTGCGTAGAAAACAGAAGAGATAATGTCGATAGAATTGCCATTGCTCTGTTATATAGTTCTCATCGTGGAGAGATTTTGAAGTTAGGAGACGGCGTTATTTTTTCCAACAACTGTGTGCTAGGCGTTGATAACAGGTCGGCCCGTGGCGGGGTATTGTTAAACAGTTCAATTTCGCCGATCACCATAGGAGATCATGCTGTCTTCTCTGGCAATTATGCTTTCAGTAATTTGAATAGAGCTGAAGGAGGGGTTATTTATAGTAACGATAATACAATAACCGTAGGAGACAATTCCTTCTTTATCGGCAATTATGCTTCCAGCGTTTCCAAGTCAGCTATCGGAGGAGTTATTACCTCCAACAAAGCAAAATCTACTGTGGGAGCCAATGCAACCTTTATCGGCAATTATGCTTTCAGTAATTTGAATGGAGCTTTTGGCGGCGTATTCTACTCCGCGCGCCATCGCTCTGTTGGCATGGGATTTCATGAAGAAATAGCTGTAGGAGCCAATGCTACATTCATCAACAATTATGCTTTCAGCAATTCCACTACAGCTTCGGGGGGCGTGATTTGCTCTAGTGGGGATATCTCTTTCAGCGATGGGGCAACATTCATCAACAACTATGCCAAGACCTCAGGAGGAGCCATTGAATTAGCAGGGAAACTCGACCTTCTCGCCCTGACGAAAGACGTGCTTTTCAGCGGCAACATGACCGGGGGAGTCTTCACCCGCCATGACGACGGCACCTTCTCTGTGGAAAACGGCGTCGCCAATGCTATTCACCTTACTACGGGTGCAACAATCCCCGAAAGTGCTATAGAGACACAGGGCAGTCTCGCCTTAGCCGCGGAGGAGGGGCGCGAAATCCGCTTCAACGACCCGATTACCAGCCGGAGCGAAAACTCCGACTGCCCCATGACCCTCACGCTCAACCGCTGCACGGATGAGGAAGGGAACATTCACGACACGGACGGAACCATCATCTTCAGCAGCGAACTCTACCAGGGGGAAGAAGCCCACCTCGTTGCCAGCCGGTACAACAACTTCGTGGCCGACACCACCCTCTATGGAGGAACCCTCCTGCTGGAACACGGCGCCGTCTTCGGCAGGAATCTTGAAGACATGCGGAATCTGGGTAATGACTCTTCTTCCCTGACGGTGGAAAAAGGTACGCTGGAAATCATCGGAGGAAGCACGGCCAACGCCGCCGCCTTCTCCCTCTCCGGCAGGGACGCCGTGCTGCGCCCGGGTGACAGCGCCTTCATCAACGCCAACACCGCCGACTTCTCCCGCGGCTTCACCTTCGACATGCGCCACCAGCTCCAGTCCGGGCCGGGCTCCGGGCCGGGCCTGACGCTCTCCGCGGCTCAATCCTTCACGGCCGGAGGCCTCATCGGCGTGGCGGACACGGGCTCCAACGCCCCGTACTTCTATGCGGACCGCTCCTGGAAACAGGACCGCGTCTTCCACGTGCTGACGGACGCGGAACACACCCTTCAGGGAAACTTTGACGGAGTCGTCTTACACGGGAACCTGGAGCCACCGGTGGACGGACGCCGACGGAGACGGCTACGCCGAACAGCTCCAGCTGGTCTGGAAGGCGGACGGAACCCCCATCAGCAGCATTGACCCGGAACTGGTTGGGGAACTGGCCTTCAACTCCCTCTGGAGCTCAGCCTCCAACGCGGCGGCCCTGGGCGGCAATGTCCTTTCCCGCCTGAACGTCTTCCGCCTGGCCGACAAGCATGCCCGCGACCTGTGGGGCATGGGCCTGGGAGACTTCGCCCGGCAGCGCAGCCGGGGAGGCGCGGACGGCTACGACTACAGCGGAGGCGGCTACTCCGTGGGGGCGGACAGCGGGTTCGGCCATGACAACGGCATCTGGGGGATCGCCTTCGGCCAGCTCTACGGGCATGCCAAAAGCCGGGGCTTCCAGGGCCGGAACACGCAGGACACCCGGATGGGCTCCCTGTACTGGGGCCGTCTGCTGGAAGAAAGCAGGCGCGCCCGCTGGACCTTCAAGGGAAGCCTCACGTGGGCGGAGACGAACAACAAAATGACCAGCCGCCTAAGCGGAGCTCCGGCTTCTACGGGCAAATGGAACAATGAGACGTGGCTGGCGCAGGCGGAAGTGTCCCGGACGGCGGACTATGCCGGGGGATGGAGGCTGACGCCCTTCCTGAGGGTGGAATTCACGCATGGCCGGCAGGACGCTTTCCGGGAACAGGGAGGGTATGGGCGTGATTTCGGAGGGGCGGCGCTGAAGCGCCTGTCCATTCCCGTGGGGCTGGAAATAGGCAGGACGGACGAATGGAAGGGAAGGCCGTGGGCGCAGGCCCTGCGCGTATCCTACGTGGGAGACGTCTTGCAGGACGTGCCGGAAGGAACGGTGTACAGCCCGTACAGCGACATGAGCTGGAGGGGGAGGGCGGTGAGCCCGGAACGGCACGGTTTCCGCGCGGAGTACAACACGTCCCTGCAGTGCAATGAGCGCTGGAGCGTGTACGGAGGCTACAGCCTGGAAGCGAGGGGGAACTCCCTGTACCACCGCGTCAACGCCGGCGTGGCCCGGAGTTTTTAGAAGGCTCTTCGAGGAACTCAACTATAAACATCATCCTATTATTTCAGCATGAATATACGCAAGAAAGTGATATTTGCCGTCATGGCGCTGGCTATTCCTTCATCATGGGCGGATATTCCGGAATCCTCCGTACCCGTCGCGGCCGTCTCTGCCGTTAAAGGCGCCTGGCCCAGGGCCGGCTTCATTGAATGGGACGCCAGCGGGTCAGGAAAACTTTATGAGGCCGAGTTCAAAATCAACGGTTTTGAATTTGACGTCAAAGTGACTCCTGAAGGAAAGATTGTCCGGGTGAAGGAAGAAATAGCGGTATCTTCCCTTCCTGAGCCGGTTCGCGCGGCCGCCCTGAAACCGTACCCCGGCGGCAGAATCAGGGAGGCGGACAAAGTGACGCAGGGAGAACTCATCCGTTACAAGGTGGAGGTAATGGACAATCTGGACGATTACGATATTCTGCTGACTCCGGACGGCACGATCCTTTACATTGACCAATAAATGGCTCCGCCCATAAGGGAACTCCGTGTCCTGCCGGGTGAATGCCGGTGTGGCCCGGAGTTTCCGAGAACAATTCTTCAGTAATAACCTGAAGTCATCAAGGAAGTAAGGAGAGGGGCGTTTTCCGCGCGGGCCGCGGGAGACGCCCCTTTCTGATTGATGGGCGATCGTCGGGACGATGACGATATTTTGCCGGCCCCGGATGGCGCTCTCTTCTTGACGTGGAATATGAAACGGCTCTGGCCATACAGCCGGAAACCGGCACCGCCCTGTCAGGTAAAAAGCCCTGACAGGGCGGCGCTTTTTTGAAAAAATCCCATCGCCTCACGGGGGCGCTGGCATTTGTTTTTTCCATTTTCCCTGTGCGCGGTGCGGCATGCGCCCAAGTGGAGTTTGTGGGCTGGCGGCCGGGCCAGGCAGTCCGGACAGTTCCGGACGGAACGCCTCGGGGTTTCCCTCCGCAGCAGGGCACGGGATTATTCCCTGCCGCGGGCGTTCAGGAAAATGAACACGTAATACAGCAGCATGGCCAGGGAGGAAAGCGCGCCTACCACATAAGTCATGGCGGCCCAGAACAGGGCGCTCTTGGCCCTTCCATGGTCGAAATAGTTCATCAGGTGGGAGCGGTCCAGCCATTTCAGGGCCCTGGCGGAGGCGTCAAATTCCACGGGAAGCGTGATGAACGCGAAGGCAGTGGTCACGGCAAACAGGCCAATGCCCAGCCCCAGCACCCACGGAGAGCCGCCCATGGCCAGCAGCACAATGCCGATCATCAGCACAATGCCCACCAGATTGGAGGAGAGCTGGACGATGGGAACCAGCGCGGACCGCAAGCCCAGCCAGTGGTAAGCCTGGGCATGCTGTACGGCATGCCCTACTTCATGGGCGGCGACGGCAGCGGCGGCAATGCTGTTGGAATTGTAAACGGACTCGCTCAGGTTGACGGTTTTATCTGCCGGATTGTAATGGTCCGTCAGATGGCCGGGCGTGGAAATCACTTTCACGTCCGTAATATGGTTGTCCTTCAGCATCTGCTCCGCCACCTGCCTCCCTGTTACGGGAATGGAAATCTGGGAATATTCGCTGAAGCGGCTCTTCATGCGCGCGCTGACCAGCCAGCTCAGAAGCATGGAGCCCAGCAGAATCAACCAGTAAATGGTATAGGAATGCGTTGGGGCGGTTTCCGCCGTCTGTACCGTATAGGAAAGGAGATCGATATTGAATAACTCAATCATTGCAAATTTGACCTTATATCATCAGGCTTTGTTGAATCCAGAGGGCGCCGTGTCAGCCTCCGGGGGGAGTTCCCCGGCTTCTGTCATACGGAAATGTGCGGAAAAACGGCGAATTCAATCATCCGTTTTTTGAGAGAGGAGCTTGCCGTCCGGAGAATAATAAAGCTCCACTTTGCGCACGGCGGGGGATTCGGACCGGCAGTCCACCCGGTACTTTAGGACTCCTGTCCGTGATTTTCTTGTTGATGCGGAGAAGATATTTACAAAGTAGATTGATCGAAAAAATCCCATTTCCAGAACAGAGGATAGAATAGAAAATGAAATTATGACGGGAATGGTTATTGTTCCTTTTTAACCAAATCCGGGTACTTGGTGGAAGGACCATATTTATTGTCATCTATTTCGGAATCCTTACAAAGGATAACTAAATTGACAATTCCAAGAATGATGCACATCAATAAAGAGCACACACCAACAGCAGATGATGGCGAGGTGAATATGGCAAGAAATAACATTATTGTACTAATTACCGCCAGCCATACGGCTAAACTGCCGGAATACCCAGCATCATGGTAACGCTTTATTGTAATAGGCAAGGTGTAGAATATCTCGAACAACAATAGTAATATTACGGAGACAATAAATTCTGTCAGGTCAAATGCAGTTTCTATGAAACTATTACATATAATTCTACCTATCATGATAAATGTGAAATAGCGTACCCAGTATTGTTTTCTCGTCATACGCCCTCCATACAAAGATGGTTTGAAGAGGGTGCTTTTTTCTTTTTTGGTAGGCTCAACAAGAGTTACTGTCGGAGAATGCAAAGGATCCATATTTTTTCAAAATAGTTAAATAATTTTATTAAATAATGGGAAATACCCTCCTTATCAAGGCTAAAATGCAGTGAAGTTTTATAGCGGGGAGATATTTTTTATGAAAAGCAACATATATGGATGTTTTGTGACAATTCAGCCATCAATGAAATGAATCCGGGCATGGCGGGGTTTCTTGTCGCCAAAAAGCGGATGGTGGAGTTGAATGGCGGCATGCAACAGGGTATTGTCTATTTGCTTGGAGCGGGTCCCGGCGACCCCGGCCTGATAACCGTCCGCGGGCGGGAACTGGTGGGAATGGCGGAAGTGCTGGTATATGATGCGCTGAGTTCGGCGGAAATGCTGAACTGGGCTCCTGCTGCATGCGAAAGGATTTTTGTGGGCAAGCGGGCTTCCCGCCACGCCCTGCCGCAGGAGGAAATCAACGCCCTGCTGGTCAGGCTGGGCCGTGCCGGGAAAAAAGTGGTGCGCCTGAAAGGGGGCGACCCCTACGTCTTCGGGCGCGGGGGGGAGGAGGCGGACGCCCTGCATGAAGCGGGCATCCCTTTTGAAGTTGTTCCGGGCGTTACTTCCGCCATTGCGGGGCCTGCCTACGCAGGCATTCCGGTGACGCACCGCGGGTACTGCACGCAGTTTACCGTATTTACGGGCCATGAAGGCGAGAACAAGAAGGCGTCTTCCCTGGATTTGAGGGGAATAGCCGAGGCGCAGGGCACGAAAGTCATGCTGATGGGAATGCGGAAACTGGCGGATGTATGCGAAGCCCTGATCGGGTACGGGCAGGAACCGTCTGTGCCTGCCGCCGCCGTCCAGTGGGCCACCACGGGCATTCAGCGCACGGTTACGGGAACTGTGAAAACACTGCCCGCCAGGGTGCAGAAGGCCGGGTTGGGCGCTCCCGCAGTAGTTGTAATCGGGGATGTGGTGAAAGAACGCGAGTCCCTGAACTGGTTTGAAAAACTGCCCCTGTTCGGCAAGCGCATCGTGGTGACGCGCACCCGTGCCCAGGCCGGGGAATTGAGCGCGCGCCTGCGCCGCCTGGGGGCGGAAGTGCTGGAGATGCCTGTCATACGCATTGCCCCGCCCTCCAACAGGAGGGAATTTGCGGAAAGCGTGGTGCATGCCCACACATATGACTGGCTGGTGTTTTCCAGCCCCAACGGGGTGGAACGCTTCTTCCAGGCGTTTTTTGCCGTGTACAGGGACATCCGGAGCATTGGAGGAGCCAGGATTGCGGCCATCGGGCCAGGGACGGAGGCGAAGCTCCGGGAATACGGGCTGGCCGTGGATGTCATGCCTAAAAAGTTTGTGGCGGAGGGCCTCGTTAAAGCGTTCAGGGACGCACGCGAAGAAATAGGAACCATTGAACACAGCACATTCCTGTGGGTGCGCGGAGAAGAAGCGCGCCGCGTGATTTACGACGGGTTGAATGCGCTGGGCGCCATTGTGGACGAATGCATCGCCTACAAAACGGAAGCGGAAACGGAGGATGTGGCGGGAGCCCAGGCGGCTTTCCGCGAACGCGGAGCGGACATCGTGACGTTCACCAGTTCCTCCACGGCGGAGAACTTTTTCAAGCTGGGGCTTCCGTGGCCGGAGGGATGCAGGGCCGCCAGCATCGGTCCGGTAACCACGGCAACCCTCAAGGAGCTGGGGCATGCCCCTTCAATTACAGCGAAAACACACGATATCAACGGTCTGGTGGAAGCCATCGTCAAGGCCGCCGGCAAATAGGGAAAACGGCGCGGACGGCGTGAAACGCCGGGCCGGGCAGATGGGAAATACAAGGCGGGGAACGCCGTTTAAAAGCCATTGACGGCTTCCCAGCCGATGACCTTCCCGTCTTCAAACAGGACATTGCAGGAGACGGGCGGGCGGCTGCCCAGGGGCATCGTGACGCCTATCCCGGTGCCTATGCCGGAATCCCTGCCCCGGAATCCTCCTCCGCCCAGGCCCAGGGACCAGCCCGTGCCGCTCCGCGTGTAAATCCACCGTTCCGTATTCTTCCCGTTCATCCTGCCCGCCATTTTCTGTTCGGGTTCCCCCCATGCCAGCAGAACCGCCATGGGAGACATTCCTTTTTCCAGCTCCCCGCGCGCCACTTTGGCCTGATGCTCCTTCGGGAGCTGTTCATAAGCCGGCATATTCTTCGCAATGCGGTCGGACGGTGCAGGGGAGCAGGCTGCCAGCAGCACGAGGCAGGAAGGAAGAAGAACGAAAGAAAAACCAGTTTTCATCATCCCGTAAATAGCACGGCAGCGGATGGCAGGCAAGGTGGCAGAGCGGCTTTTCGGAAAAATGGAGATAAGGGAATCCGTTATTTTGACATAAAAGCGCGCTTTTCCCGTAAATACATAATTGGTTATTGACAAGCATGGGGGGTAGGGGAGTAGGAATTCAGCTCCAAATGCAACGCCCCCTTTCCCGTGCGGGCAGCGTCGCTTTTATTGTTCAGCACTTTTTTCCGAGCCGCCGATATGTCCAAAACGTTAATTATAGCAGAAAAGCCGAGCGTCGCCACTGATTTGGCGAGAGTGCTCGGCAAAGAGCTTGGAAAATTCACCCGGGACAAGTCCGGGGCATTTTACCAGAATGACCGGGCCATCATCACCTCTGCCGTAGGTCATCTGCTGGAACAGAAAAAACCCATGACGGAAGAAGGAAAGTCCCTGCCGTGGAAATTCGACTATCTGCCCGTCATCCCCAGGAAGTTTGAACTGGAACCTATCAAGCAGTCGGAAGACCGTTTGAAAAAGGTTCTTCAGCTTGCCAGGAGCAAGGACGTCACGGAAATCGTCAACGCATGCGATGCCGGGCGTGAAGGGGAACTGATCTTTCACAATCTGGTGCGTTACGGAAAATGGACCAAGCCTACGCGGCGCTTATGGATGCAGTCCATGACGGATGAGGCCATCCTCAACGCATGGCATGGCATGCGCAGCGAAGCTGACATGAAGCCCCTGACGAATGCCGCCGTCTGCCGTTCCGAATCAGACTGGCTGGTGGGGCTGAACAGCACCCGCGCCCTGACGATCCTGCAATCCCGCGGCGGCTTCAACGTCACCCCCGCCGGGCGCGTGCAGACGCCCACGCTGGCTATTCTGACGCAGAGGGAATTGGAAATCCAGGCGTTTGAACCGGAGCCCTATTCGGAAGTATGGGCCGAATTCGACGTTCAGTCCGGCTCTTACTCCGGCCGCTGGATTGACCGTGACTGGAAGAAAAACGATCATCCCCACTCCCGCGCGGAGCGCATCTGGGATCCGGAACAGGCGGCCGTCATCCGCGACCGCTGCCGTGGAAAAGCCGGCACGGTGACGGAAGAAAAGAAACCGGTCACGACGGTCGCTCCGCTGTTGTATGACCTGACTTCCCTTCAGCGGGAAGCCGCCAACCGCTACGGTTTTTCCGCCAAGCGCACGCTGCAGCTGGCCCAGGAATGCTATGAAAAGCACAAGGTGCTCACTTATCCGCGTACGGACTCCCGCTACCTGCCGGAAGATTATCTGGGCAAGGTTTACGGCATCGTAGGCACGGTGGCGGAGCAGAACCCGGAATTCGCCCCCTTTGCCAGGGACATTTTGGACAACAAGCGCATCAAGCCCAACCGGCGCGTGTTTGATACAAAAAAGGTGAGCGACCACTTTGCCATCATCCCGACCGGGAAGATGGAGAAGCTTACCGGGGACGCGCAGAAACTCTTGGAAATGGTCATGGCCCGTTTCCTGGCCGTCTTCTTCCCCGCTGCCGTGTTTGAAGACACGCGGAGAACCACGCTCATTACCCACCAGGACGGCGTGACGGACGCTTTCCTGACCACGGGCCGGGTGCTTGTGGAGCCGGGCTGGCAGGCCGTTTACGGACGGAAGGCCGGCACTTCCTCCAAGGAGGAGCTGGTGCCCGTCCGCGACGGGGAGCAGGCCGCCTTGCGTGAGATTGAAATCCGCAACGCCATGACCAAGCCGCCCGCCCGGTACAACGAAGCCACGCTGCTGGCTGCCATGGAGGGGGCAGGAAAACTGGTGCATGACGAAGAACTGGCTGCCGCCATGAGCGAACGCGGCCTGGGCACTCCCGCCACCCGCGCCTCCATCATTGAAGGGCTGATTTCCCAGGAATACATCGTCCGGGACGGCCGCGAACTTCTGGCGACGCGCCGCGGGATTGAACTGATTGCCCTGCTGGAACGCATCGGCCTGAAAACGCTCACCTCCCCCAGCCTGACCGGGGAATGGGAATACAAGCTCAAGCAGATGGAACAGGCCGCCCTGCCGAGGGATTCCTTCATGGAGGGCATTAAGACCCTGACCGGGGAAATCGTGAAGAGGGTGAAGGATTTCCGGGAAGCCCAGCAGCAGGTGGAACTGCCGGAAATGGAATTGGACTGCCCTTCCTGCCATGCCCACGGCCTGAAAAACACGCTGGACGCCGTTTCCTGCCGTTCCTGCAAGTTCAGCATCCGCAAAGTTATCTCCGGCCGCGACATGACGGATGAAGAATTGAAGACCCTTATTGTGGACGGCAGGACGGGAATTCTCCACGGATTTACCTCCCGGTTCGGCAAGCCCTTTGAGGCGGGGCTGGAACTCAACGACAAATTCCGGGCCACGCTTTACTTCCCGGCGCGGGAGGAAGATGAAGCCGCAGGGGTGGAGGAAGCCGTGAAAGTGGCTTCCGTCGCCATTCCGGACATGGGAGAGCATGATGTGATGGAAACGGCCAAGGCTTGGAAAATTCCTTCCCTGACCCTTGGAAAGGAACATGCCGCCGTCTCCGTTTCCCGGACTATCTTGGGACGTGAAATCCCGCTGGACCAGGTATTGAAGATTTTGGCGGAAGGAAAATCCGATCTGATGAAGGGGTTCATTTCGCAGCGTACCAAGCGTCCGTTTGACGCTTATCTGGTCTTCAATGCAAAGACGGGGAAAATAGGTTTTGAATTCCCGCCGCGGGAAAGGAAATATCCCGCTAAAAACGCTGCCGGAAAAACGGAAGGCAAGGCGGAGAAGACGGGCCGGACCGCCGCCAAAACTGCCGGGAAAGACTCCAAATCCGGGGGGGCTGCCAAAAAGGGGCGCAAGCAATAACGGCAGCGGAAACATTCCGCCGGGAACGAAGATTGGGAAAAGAGCCGGGAAAAAGCTTCTTCCCGGCTGTTCCCGTATGTTAGCTTGAAAGCGCACCCCTGGATTCCTGACGATGAAATGCCTTTTATTTGCTGTGCTGGCGTGGTGCGGCGCGGTTTGTGCGCCGGCGGAGGAATATGCCTTTCCGGGGGAACGGGAATGGATTTCCAAATTTGGAGATGTGGTGAAGGGCAGTTTCCATTCCTGCACAGGGGCCGGGGCAGTTCTGAAAATAGGGCGAAGGCATGTGGAAATTCCGTTAACCCGTCTGGATGAGGAAGACGCTGCGCTTGCGGCTTCTCTGACGGGAGCGGAGGCGCGCCGGAACCTGAAACTGGCCGCGATGCTTTGGCCTTTCCTGATGAAGGAACTGCAGAAGGTGACGTGGACGCCGGCAGAAAAGAATATCTCGCCCCGGTATCATGAAATGGCCCGGAAGAAGAATGCCGGAGCTTTAACGGGAACCAGAAAAGTGGATGGACTGGTTTGTGCCACATCGCTTTCCATCATTCAGGGGCCTCCGTTCCGTATCCGGGAATACTTCCGTCCGCAGGCGCGTCCGGAAAGCGGCAGGGGGCAGAAGAATTTCGATGTGGTTCTGGAGCAGGGGAGCCGCTGCGCTTATTATGATATGGATAAGGGTGTTCTTATTCCCTCCAAATGCCTGTCTGAGGAACGGACGGAAATGCGCGCTCCCGTTTCCTCTCTGCTCCCTCCGGCAGAACAGCTTGCCGCGAGAGAATCAAAAAATTACAGGAATGCGGATTACTCCCTGCTTGTGGAAAACCGCCCCGTCAAGGGAGCCTATGAAACGTGCAAGCCCAATTCCCTGGGAAGAAAAAAGTTGGTCATGTACTGGAATACGGAGGGTGAAATGGTTTGCGGCGTCATGAAGCTGGACTACGACAACATGCGCGTGGCCGCATTATTCGATGGACGGCGGAAGCTGATGAACGCCCCTGGGCTTGGATATGCCGTGATTCTTTCCCGGCTGGATAAAAAAGGCAGGGGCTTGAAGGAGAAAGGCCGTTACTACCATGTGGCGCTGGCTGCAGACGGCCTGCCCGTGTATTATCATGAGGGCCCGGAAGATGAGGCCGCCATGAACCCGCTGCTTTACGGGAAACTACGCGATTCCGAGAAAAAGGCGGCTCTGGCGGAGGAGAAAAGACGTGAACAGGCATTCCGGGCCAGGCGGGAAGCCCGGCGGCGCCTGGTGGAATCCGCCAGGAAGCGTAATACCTGAAAATAGTTCCTGTCTTTTCGCGACGGGTATCCTTCTTTTCTGGAAAGCGCCCGTGAATGTTCTTCTCAGGAGCGCAGCCCTGGCGTATTTCCGGATTTTCCAGTCTTTCAGAAAGGCTGATTATTTATTCCTGCCGGGGAATTTTTCAGAACTATCCGAAATAATTAAAAAACGCTGTTGTTATCCGTTATCTGAGAGTTCCACGGTGCGGAACAAACCCATCACACGGATTCGGCTGGCTCTTTTTCCAGCGGTTTGTGATCTTCTATCAATCTTTTGATATCTTTTCTTGTTTTTTTATCTCTCGATTTTCCTAGCTTTCTGTAAATATCGGTCATGTCAAAGTAGATTAATTTTTCCTGACCCTGATCATTTCTAATAGAAATAATCTGAATATATTTGCCATCATGCATGGTATATATGTACCCTAGTATGCCATATCCCTCATAGTGTTTCCTGATATATTCCTTCTGAGATTCCCTGATATCGTCTGTTTTCTTGATTCCTGTAAGAATAATAGGATTGATGATTGAATTTTCCCTGTCAATTTTCTGACTGCCGGGAATTACATCCTCCGAACCGGCGGCATTATTAATGCAAAAACAGGGAAAGCAGGCTATCGACAAAAAGGCAATTTTCAGTAATGGTTTCATATCAGTTTATTTATTAATCAGTTTTATTTATTTATGTTGTCATTGCAGCCGACGCAGGTGCAGCCTACTTCGTTGCAGTTGCCGCATTGCAAACCGCATTCTTCTGTCAAACGCAGCCGGGCCATTGCGATGACTGTGCTTTCTCCTTCTGCATATGCCTCGGCTTTGCCCTCTTTTTCATCATCTGTACCGGTTACTACCGGGGTAATTGTCTTTCGCAGCGGTATTGGCCCCCCTGTCTCACCCGTGTGATGAACGCTTGTATACTTACAGGATATATAGACTGTGTAAGTGCGTTTGGCGTTGGCTACCCTGACTGGCTCTATGTTTAAATTTTTTAATTCGTATTCACATTTTAATTCCTTTGCATTCCCATAATTGCAAATAACAAAGGTCAAAATGCCCAATAACTGCAATATCTTATTCATCCTAAAATTATGGGACAATTTTGATATATGTAAACATATTTTTAATATGTTTTATATAATGATTGCTTGATAGATAGTTACAAAAATATCTAACAAAATAATGATTATCCGGGAAAGACCCCGGGGAGGATGAGGCGCTGAATAGGAGTGTCCGGCGTTCCAACGGAGAAACAACGCCTTCGCATCTCGGGAGAAGTTGAAAATGCCCGGATTGGCTTTAATTCCGCCCGAAGGCGTGGATTTTACCGGGGGCATGCCGCCATGCTGCGGCGTTCAGCAAAGGCACAGTTGAGCTGCGGGCCCTTTATATTTATCCGCCATACGGGATAAAATGGGAGATTCTGGTATGCCGAGGGGCCGGGATTCCACTAAAATGCCATGTTTCTGGCATGAGGAGGCTGTTTTCTCTGGAGCCTTTCAGTTTGAGTTCCTGCTGGTTTTCCATGAACATGGTGCCGGATTGTTCCCTCAATGCTTCCATATGGCGGGTAAGAAGCTGCTGGCTTCGATGGTCCGCATCTGAGCATCCTGTGAAAGCGCTTCATGGTTTTCAAGTTTCCCTGTTGATGTTGAGTCTCCCGCAGTCTTTTTCGATCCATCCGGAGAGGATGGGACCGGTGAATCGGATTCAGGTCAAATAACCTGTTCCGGGGTGGTTCAGGAGGCATCAAAAGCTTTCAGCACTATTTCTTATTCCCGGTCCGTGTTCCGGATTTTGATGTTGATGAAGATTGTTCCCGGACGGGTGTTATTTGCCGTCTTTTACGGCCGTGTACATTAGCCGTATCAATGGAGGCGGATCCTGCTTTCCGCGAGCCGGAAATGCGGTGAATTCCCGGTGTTCAGCCAATGCATATTTTCAGGGAAAGAAGTGATTCCTGTTCTTTCCTGAAACATTTCCTGCCTTCTTTATGCCGGAAGCGGCAAAGGGGCGTGCGGCATATGCGGCAGTATTATCTTCCTGCCTGGAGGCAGCGGTAGTAATAATCCACGCGGGAAATGAACCAGCTCCATTTGTACCCGGGGCGCCCATTAGTCATCAGCGGGGCGGGGCAATTCTTGCCGGACCAGTAGTTGTGAGGCACTACGTTGCGCAGGGGGACGTTGTAGCGCATCATCAGCAGCGCCGCCAGCTTGGCCGTCTTGTTGTAGATGACGACAGGGTTATGCGTGGTGCATTCACACATTTCAATGGCTACGGAGTATTGGTCTCCCGGTCCGGAATGGTCCGCATGGTGGCCGGTTTCCGTAGTGGGGATGTGCTGGTAGGCGCCGAATTGGTCCACAGTGAAGTGCCAGTTCAGGCTGCGGGACTTGCCGCTGTTCAGGTAACGGGAGTGGGCATTGGCGTCTCCTTTGGGGTTGGCGGTGCTGTGGATGGTGATGAAGCGGGGGCGCATGGAGGATGCGCGCTTGCGGGCATACGTGTTTTTGGGCATGTAGGAAACTTTAATGCCTACTTCACGGCCCATCTGGCCGGGTGTGCGGGGAACTACCGGCGCCTTTTGAATTTTAAAGGAGACGGCCGGCGGCCTCATTTTGTCGTTCTGCGAACAGCTGCAGAACGTCAGGGCGGCGAATACGGCAAAAAAGCCCGTCCAGACAAATCTATATTCCATGCGTTTGTTCTAGGAACAGCCTGGAAGGATTGCAAGAAGAATTTGGAATTAGTTCGGATGAACTAATCAGGCCGTGTTGTGAAGTTGCAGGTATATCCGGTGCGGATGAGACGGACGGGGCCGCGCCTTCGGGAGGAAGGGGCCCGTCCGCGAGGGGAAGCCGTACCGGGAACGCCCGGTACATATCCCGTTATCTGAGGATTTGGGTAAGGACATATTGCAGGATGCCGCCCGCCAGATAGTATTCTTTTTCAATAGGCGTATCAATGCGGACGATGACAGGCACGTCAAATGCTTCCGCATCCGCGGGCTGTACGCGCAGGGTGACCTGCTGGCGCGGAGCGATGCCGTTGTTCAGGCCCAGGATGGAGAAGGTGGCGTCCTTCAACGGAGTGATGCGGTCATAATCCGCCTTGTCGGCGAAGTTGAGGGGCAGGACGCCCATGCCGATAAGGTTGGAGCGGTGGATACGCTCAAAACTCTTGGTGATGACGGCTTTGACGCCCAGCAAATTCGTGCCCTTGGCCGCCCAGTCGCGGGAAGAGCCCATGCCGTAGTCTTCTCCGCCGATGACGATGAGCGGAACGCCGTCCTGAGCGTAGGCCATGGCCGCATCATAGATGAAGGCGGGCGTTCCCGCGGCAGGGATTATTTCCTTGTCCGGGGCGGGAACGGCGCGGTTGCCGAAATACAGTGTGTAACCGCCTTCCGTGCCGTCTACCATCAGGTTTTTAATGCGGACATTGGCGAAGGTACCGCGGGTCATCACGCGGTCGTTTCCGCGGCGGGAGCCGAAGGAGTTGAAATCTTTTCTGTCCACTCCCATGCCCTGCAGGTACAGCCCTGCGGGCCCTGTTTCCCGGATGGCTCCGGCAGGGGAGATGTGGTCCGTGGTTACGGAATCGCCGAAAATGCCCAGGGGGCGGGCATCCGTGATATCCGCCAGTGTGCGGGGCTGGCCGTTGAAGCCGCTGAAGAAAGGAGGGTCCTGAATGTAGGTGGATTGTTCATTCCACTGGAAGACAGAGCCTTCCGGCGCGTATACGGCCGCCCAGCGGGGATTCTTGTCCGGCGTGATGGTGTAAAGCTCCCGGTATGCTTCCGGGTTGCGGGATTTGGCAACGGCTTCCGCAATTTCCCCGGAGCTGGGCCAGATGTCCTTCAGAAATACGGGGTTCCCGCTGCGGTCCGTGCCCAGCGGTTCCGTCTGGAAGTCGATGTCCACGCGGCCGGCCAGCGCAAAGGCGGCGACCAGGGGAGGGGACATCAGGAAGTTGGTCTTGATGGAGGCATGGATGCGGGCTTCAAAGTTGCGGTTGCCGGACAGGACGGAAGCCGCTACAATGTCATTGTCCCGGACGGCCTGTTCCAGCTCCGGATTTAACGGCCCGGAGTTGCCGATGCAGGTGGTGCAGCCGTAGCCGACGGTTTCAAAGCCCAGAGCGTCCAGGGATTCCTGGAGGCTGTTGGTTGCAAAGTAATCGGAGGCGATACGGGAACCCGGAGCAATGGACGTTTTCACGTGCGGAGGCACGTTCAGCCCCCGTTCAACCGCTTTTTTGGCGAGCAGCCCGGCGGCAAGCATCAGCGCCGGGTTGGACGTGTTGGTGCAAGAGGTGATGGCGGCGATGAGGATGCTGCCGTCTTTCAGCTTCGCTTCCTGGCTGAAACCGTCCACCGGAACGGGGACGCCCGCCGGGGAGTGCATGGAAACCGTGACCTCCGGAGATTCCTTCTTGCCGTAACCTCCTTCCGCCACGGGCATGCTGACAAGCTTGCGGAAGCTGTCCCTGATAGAGTTCAGGCGAATGTGGTCCTGCGGGCGTCTGGGGCCGGAGACGGCTGGTTCCACGGCAGACAGGTCCAGTTCCAGCTGGTCCGTGTAGTCCAGATCTCCGTTACGGGGCATTCCCCACAGGTTCTGTGCCTTGAAGTAGTTTTCGTACGTAGTGATGGCTTCTTCGCTCCTGCCTGTCTGGCGCAGATAGTCGGAGCAGCGTTCATCCATGGGGAAGAAGCCCATGGTGGCGCCGTATTCCGGGGCCATGTTTGCTACGGTAGCCCGGTCTGCCAGAGGCAGGGCCGCCGCCCCGTCTCCGAAGAATTCCACAAATTTGCCTACGACTCCGTGGCTGCGCAGCATCTGGGTGACATGCAGCGCCAGGTCCGTGGCGGTCACTCCTTCGCGGAGTTCTCCCGTCATATGGACGCCTACTACTTCCGGCACCAGGAACGTGACGGGCTGGCCGAGCATCCCGGCTTCCGCCTCAATGCCGCCAACACCCCAGCCCACAACGCCTATGCCGTTAATCATCGTGGTATGGGAATCCGTTCCCACCAGGGTATCCGGGAAGTAAACGCCATCCTTTTCCATCACGCCCTGCGCCAGGTATTCCAGATTGACCTGGTGGACAATGCCCACGGACGGAGGAACCACGGAAAAAGTCTGAAAGGCCTGCTGGCCCCATTTGAGGAATTCGTAGCGTTCCGCATTGCGCTGGAATTCAATGTCCAGGTTCTTTTCCAGAGCATCCGTGCATCCTGCCCAGTCCACCTGGACGGAGTGGTCCACCACCAGGTCCACGGGGACCAGAGGTTCAATGACGGAGGCGTCTTTTCCCAATCCTGCTACGGCGGAGCGCATGGCCGCCAGATCCACCAGAAGAGGGACGCCCGTCAGGTCCTGCAGGACAATGCGGGCTACCGTAAACGGGATTTCATAGGAACCGGGATTGTTGGCATTCCAGGAAGCCAGGTTGTCCACGTCCTTTTCAGTCACTTTCAGGCCGTCGCAATTGCGGAGCAGGGATTCCAGAACGATCCGGATGGAAACGGGAAGGCGGTTCAGGCGGGGATAGCCGTTTTCCGCCAAGGCTGGCAGTGAATAAAACTGTCCCGGGGTTCCGGCTCCCGTGATGAACGTACTCTTGGCAATCTTGGTCATGATGCGGAATAGAGGGTTAACTGTAAACAGGCGGCTGCCCTCCTGGCAGTCGCGGGTACTATACAGGCCAAATGTGATAAGGCAAGGACTCTGTGTGACGGAGGGCGGATTTTTCCCCCCCCTTCCGAAGCCGGGGAAATTTTTCTCTGAACCGGGGCGGCCGCTTTTTCCGGCATTTTTTCTCCATGCACGCCGCAGGAATCATGGAGTGCGTCATGGAACATTGAAAATGAGTTCGCAGTATTGTCCAACCCTGTGAAAGGTTTCAAGATGATGAACGCAAAAAACATCTTATCAATCATAGCGGGAGCGTTGGCGCTGGCTGCCTGTTCTGGCCCGCAGGAAGAGAATTTGCGCATGGTGCCCCTGACCGTGCCTGCAACCGTACCCATGACCTCCTACGGACCGCACGCGAGGGTGGTTGTAGCAGGAATTGATTATACGGAGGTGCACGACGAATGGATGAATCCCGATATCATGAAAAAGGCTACCCCGGGCAATACGCGCGTGGTGATCAGTCGCGGTCGCCAAAGGGGCCAGTTGATGGTGGGGGATGAGGTAGCCATGGATTTTCCCGTTTGCGTGGGTAAGGCTTCCCACCGCACGCCCGTGGGCCATTTCCGCATTACGGAAAAGGCAGTGCATCATGTTTCCAATTTGTATGATGCCTCCATGCCTTACTTCATGCGGCTGACGGACAGCGGAATTGGGATGCACGTAGGCCCTGTTTTCCAGACGCCGCAGTCCCATGGGTGCATCCGCATGACCCGCTCTTCCTGCGTGCCGCTTTTCAAAACCGTTAAGGTAGGCACGCCCGTTACGATTGTACAGTAATGCCCGGAAAATTTCCGGGCGCTTTTCCGGAAGAAAAATTCCCCGCATTTTTTAAAAACTCATTTTTTTAAACAAAAAAACGTCATCCGCCGCTATTTTAATAAACGACATGTAGATAAACGGTACTTGCCGCAAGTCGCATTGCCTTAGCAACCCGAACCCTCCATGCCGCTGCCGATGAATGAATACGATACAGTCGGCAGCGGCATGGAGGGAAGCCGTCTGCTTGACCGCAGAACTTGGGGAATGAACGGGCTGCCCGTATTTCGTGAAGAGGACATGGTGCTTGTTCTCCCGGGGCCGCATTTGTTCCTCCGTGTTGTAAAAGATTAATGGAGAAGAAGGATTGGCCTCCCCTGCTTTTTCTCCGGATTATTTTTCCGCAGCTTTCCTGTCTGTTCCTTCCCGGTGCAGCAGGGGAAGGTATTTTCCATAACCCTGTGCTTCCATGTCCTGTTCAGGAATGAATTTCAGGGAGGCGCTGTTGATGCAGTAGCGCAGTCCGCCCTGTTCCTTCGGGCCGTCTGTGAAAACGTGGCCCAGGTGGGCGTCTCCCGTTTTGCTGCGGACTTCCGTGCGCCTCATACCGTGGGAGAAATCCTGTTTTTCCTGAATCAGTTCTTCTTTGATGGGGCGGGAGAAGCTGGGCCAGCCGCAGCCTGAATCAAACTTGTCCGTGGACAGGAATAAAGGTTCGCCTGTCGTGACGTCCACATAAATGCCGGGTCTGTCGTTATTGAAATATTCATTGCGGAAGGGAGGTTCCGTCGCGTTATTCCGCGTGACGGCAAATTGCTCGCGTGTCAGGACGCGGCGCAGCTCTTCGTCCGATTTTTTCCGGTAAACAGGTTCGTTTTCGCGGGCCTGGGACGCTTCCCGGAATTTGGCGGGTGGAATATGGCAGTATCCGCCAGGGTTTTTATCCAGATAGCGCTGATGATATTTTTCCGCCCGTGAAAATTGGCGGAGGGGCTGAACTTCAATTGCCAGAGGCTGCCTGAAGTGCTGCTGGAGCCTTTTCAGGGACGTTTCTATAACAGGTTTGTCCTTCTCATCCGCGTAATAAATGCCCGTGCGGTATTGAATTCCCCTGTCGTTTCCCTGTTTGTTGACGGAAACAGGATCAATAATGGAGTAATACCGTTCCAGAAGAAAGGGCAGACTGAGTTCTTCCGGGTCAAATACTACTTTTACCGTTTCCGCATGGCCCGTTTTCCCGCTGCATACTTCTTCATACGTGGGAGAAGCCGTGGAGCCGTTGGCATATCCCACTTCCGTTTCCTTAACGCCGGGCATCAGGGAGAAGTATTTTTCCACTCCCCAGAAACAGCCTCCCGCCAGGTAAATCGTTTTTAAATCCTTGTTGTCCATATGAGGTTTGTCATTACTGCTTGCCTGGCCTTTTTCCCCGCAGGAAAAAAAGGAGAGCATGGCGACTGCGGCCAAAATGGCGCATGCCAGTCCGGCCAGTGTCCATGGTCCGTGGTAAATACGCTTCATAAACGCTGTATGGAGTCGCCTTCCGGTGCGGGAGCAGCGGCTCCCTGGGCCGGGCAACTGCTGTCCCCCGGCTTTTCCGGAAAGGTAAATGATTAGACAACAGCGGGTTCATTCCGTTCGATACCTGTGTCCATATTTCCTTATTTCTCCCGTTTTTCCGCCTTCATCCTGTTTTTCAGCCACTGGTAAATAGCCCGGTCGGAGGCGTCCGGTTTTCTGCTTGTCTGCATGCTGAATCCGTATTTGGTTCGGAAGTTGAAAACGGCCAGAGAAGGGCTCAGGCCGATGGAAAGCCCCTCCATCCGTATTTCCACCTCTTGCGGGACATGGCTGGAGAAGTCGAGGCGTCCGGCATTGGTGACGGTTTCCACATAGTGTTTCAGGAAAGGCTGGATGCTGGCCAGGAAGGAGGGTTCCAGAGCCATGCGGCAGCGTTCCGGGGAAGAATTTTCCCTGACAAGAATGGCGGAAGGAGCTGCGATGGCGTGGGCGGGCCTTAACGTATTCAGCGGAACATTCCATAAAAAGGAAAACAGCCCCGTGCCCAGGAGAAAAAGAAGGACGGCCAGAGCGCCAAGCCATTTGACCCGTTTGTTTACTGATTGATGACAGGGCCGGCCTTCGTTCATGGAGAGAAGCATGGCATAATATTCCATGGTGATCCATGAAAGAATTTGCCAGGAAGCAGATGGGAATTCCCGTCCCCGCATGAGGGAATTTTTGTACTATAACATGAAAAGCATGAAAAAAAACGCTGGAAATCATGTATAGTATCATTAAATATTAATGTAGTGTATGAGAAAAGATTCCATTTTTCTTTCCATTTTTTTATTTTTCCTTTTTCTGACAATCTCCGTAAATAAATCCCTCGCGGCAAAATATCCTTCGCTGGATGTTCCGAAAGACATTTTGCTCCACGTGAAAGAAGCTGCTTCCTCCCAGTCCCCCTATTCCGGCAATCATTCCGTAAAGCAGGCTGTGGACGGCTCTATGGAATCCGCCAACTGGCATGTTCCCGGAGTGCATCATGTGGAGGGGGAATTTGTGTTTGAAGTGCCGGAGACCATTCATTACATCATTTTTTCCGGAGCCGATTTCAATGAAATTGCCGTGTCCGCCATGTCCGGCTCGTCTTGGAAGGACCTTGGAAAATTCGATATCGGCGGCTCCAGGATGATCAGATTTAAAAAGCCTCTTCAAAAGGTTCGGAAAATCAGATTGACGGTTGATTATCCCGAAGGTTCCTCTCCGTCTTTTACCGTACGGGAAATCAGCTTTTACAAAAGGGTGGAGTCCGTACTTAACCGGAAATTGCTGAAAGTATTTAAGGACACGAGCTGCTCCTCCATCAATCCCAGGTGTACCTTGACGGACCTCAAGGCTCTTCCGGAGTTTTTGCAGATGATTGCGAAGAAAATAAAATCCGGCGATTATGAAGACAAAGAATTCCGCATTGCTTCCTATAAGGCTTACAGCCATCCGGAGTTTGCTGCGAAGGTGAGAAATATCAACGCCCTGAACAAATTTGACAATCCTACCGGAATTGTCGCGGAGAAAGGAGATGAAATTCTTGTGTTCGTAGGACCTACCCATGGAGAAGATATTGGGTTGGCCTCCGTTTCTCCAGCGGGAATAGAGTCTTCCTCCTATCCTTTGAACGAAGGGGTAAACAAAATTAGAATCAACCGTTCGGGATTGCTTTACGTGATGTATCACACCGATATCAGCACGCCCAAGAAGCCGATAACGGTGCATATTCCTGTGGGAAGCGGCATAGTGAATGGATATTTTGACGTGACGAGGCACACGGATAAGGACTGGAAGCGTATGATCAGCAACGCCCCGCATAGCATGTTCGATATCGTTGGGCGGAATTCCATGATGATTCTTCACACAAAGTACCTGAAAGATTACAGTCCGGATTCCATTACGAAATCCGTCAGGGTATGGGATGAAAGCGTCAAGGCCATGTGGAAAATCATGGGATTTGACAAGTATCCCCAGCCGCACAATAACCGGCAGCTTGGCGTTTCCGTAGAAGGAGGAGCCCATATGTTTGCAACCTGGTATTACTGCGGCTACAGTATTGGAGATCAGGGAAATACGCTGAAAAATGAAGTGCTCGCTCCTGGAGTTCTTCAGGGAAACCGCCTTTGGGGAATCGGGCATGAAATCGGTCATTGCTACCAGCATCCGTTCAACTGGCGCAGCATGTCGGAAAGTTCCAACAATTTTTTTGCCCAGCTGATTCTGGACCAGGTGACCAATGCCATTAATGGCAATGAGCAGGCCTCCGATATGGAAAACCCGTGCAAATACCTGCTTTCAGAAGCGGTAAAGGGCATGCCGTTCCATGATTTGAACGGCTGGGCCAAATGGGGTTTTGCTCAATATTCCTTTTATCTGTATTTCCATAAGCTGGGAATCAATCCCGAATTTTATCCTAGGCTGTTTGAATCATTGCGGCGCAAGCCGCTTTCCAGGCAGGCGTATGAGGTTTCCGAAGCCCATTTGGCCTTGTATGAACGCATTTGCAATATCAGCAGGACGGACTTTACCGATGACTTTGAAATTTTTAATTGGTTTGTCCCGATTGACCGCAAGGGGCATCAATATGGGGATTACAGTTTTAAAATGACAGAGGAAATGGCCCGGGCATCCAAGGCCCGCATTGCCGCCAAACGGTACCCCAAACCGAAATTCCGCATTGCCTTCCTGCATCAGCATGGAAAGACGGTCAATTTGTGGGGGCAGAATCTGCATGGGTCCCAGCTCAACGGCTATTGGACCAAATACAAGCAGAACGCAAAACTCAGCCCGTCTGTAAGCGCCTCCAAAAAGGATAACATGATTATTGTGCGGAATGGGGAAAATGCAGCCGCTTTCTGTGTAGTGACCAATGGAAAGGTGGTAGGTTATTATGACCGTCAGAAGTTTGACGTTTCCGGCGTGGAATGGAATGATACCTCTAAAGTGTACGCCATCCCGATTCAGACGGCGGAACCTTATAAGTTGATTTATGCTGCCGGGCGTTCCTGACCGTGTTTTGAAGGTTTGGGAAAAGCCTCCCGGAAAATCATATTCCGGGAGGGGCGGGTATTGGGCCGCCTGCTATTCGGGTGCCTTGAAGTTATATACGGGCCTGATGCGTTCCACGATTTCCGCCGTTTCATGGATGTTGTCCAGCACGCTCTCGCCATCCTTGTAGGCCATTGGCGCTTCATCCAGCGTAGCGCGGGAAACGCAGGTGGAGAAAATACCCTGCATGGAAGCCTCGAATTCCTCCAGGGAAAGATTGGCTTTAGCCTTTTTGCGGGACATGCTGCGGCCTGCGCCGTGCGGAGATGAGGAATTGAATTCTTCATTTCCTTTGCCGATGCAGATGACGGAGCCGTCACGCATATTCAGGGGAACGATGAGTTTTTCTCCGCGTCCGGCCCGGACGGCTCCCTTGCGGATGATTTGGTCTTCCGCAATGTAGTTGTGCACGGTGTCGAAACTTTCCAGATCATCTGCATCATCCAGCAGTTCATGCAGTATCACGCGGCGGTTCAGGGCTGCGAAGCGCTGAGCCACCTTCATATCCCGCATGTAGTTCAGCGTATTTTCTCCCTGAAGGTAGCAGAGTCCTTTTTTGCGTTCTTTAAGATAGGCGTCCGGACAAGTATCCACGGCGATTTTCTGGTAGCGTTCCGCAATCTTCAGACCGAAATTGCGGGAACCGGAGTGGATGCACAGGAAAGCGTGCTCTTTCCCTTGCGCTATTTCAATGAAGTGGTTGCCTCCTCCCAGAGACCCTACGGAGCGGCGGTGCCTGTCTTTGTCCGTTCTCAGCACGTCCATGCAGATGCGGGAGATTTCTTCATCCAGTTCCGGGTCGTCCAGCAAGGCTTGATGAACGGAGGGACGGGCATGCATCCCGGACGGGACGCGCTCGCGCAGGCGTGCGTCAAAGCTGGAAAAATCCGGCAGTCCGGACAGTCTGGCGGTAAGCACTCCGCAGCCGATATCCACGCCGATCAGGTTGGGAATTACCTTATCCGTTTTCAATTCCGCCGTGAACCCGATGACGCAGCCGGCTCCGGCGTGCACGTCCGGCATGATGCGCACCCGGCTTCCTTCAAAGGCGGGGTGGTTGCAGACGTCCCTGATCTGGGTGCGGGCCAGGTCTTCCAGTTCATCCGTGAACACGCGGGCTTCCGTGTATTTTCCGTCAATGGTGATCATGGTTTTATTCTTTTGGTTGAGGGGCGCGGAGATATGCGGAAAGCGCCTTCGCGCCCTGTGACCTTGTCACCATAACGCATTTGTTGACTCTTGCATTATATAAGTATTCATATTATATAACTATAAAGTTATGTTTGAGCATCTTTTCGCAGAACGGGGACTGTCCCTGGACCGATTGAAAACCTTGATAGAAGTGGCCAAGGCCGGGAGCATTGCCGCTGCCGCCCGGGGGGATAGTGCGCGGCAGAGCCTGTATTCCCGGCAGATTAAGGAATTGGAGGAATTCTTCGGTGTGGAACTGGCGAGCCGCCGCGGGAAAGTGCTGGCTCTTACCGGAGCCGGGTGGGAGCTGGTGAGGCTGGCCAGTGAAAGCCTGTGCCTGCTGGATGATTTTAAAAGCCGGAGCCGGAATCTGCCCTACCGGTTCACTATCGGAGCCGGGGACAGCCTGCATGCTTGGGTGGTGGCTCCCGTGCTGGCGAGTATCCAGAAACGGGGGCTGCCGTGGCTTTTCGCGCTGGAGAACCTCCGCAACAGTGAGATTCCCTCTAAGCTCCAGAATATGGATATAGACTTCGGTATTGTGCGTACCAGCGCGCTGGAGGCGGAAGGGTTGGAAAGCCGGGTCATTTGCTCCATGGATTATGCGCTGTACGTTCCTGCAGCCCTGGCCGGGAAAAAGGCGCGGGGGAAGAAGGAGGATTTTCTCCGCCTGCTGGAAATGTTCCCCCTAGCAACGCTGGGGAGCGGTTCCGGGTTTCATGCGTTGCTGAAAAGGAATTGCGCTGAGTTCGGCATCAGGCTGCGGGTGCACTGTGAAACGCAATCTTTTCCTTTTGCGGCCCGCATGTTGAAGAGCGGAGCGTTCATGGCAATCCTGCCCTGCATGGCGGAAAAAGAACTGGGGGAAGGGTTTGTCAAGGTTACTCATCCGGCGCTGGACGGGCTGTCCCGCAGTATTTCCCTGGCCTGGAATCCGCGGTTGCTGCGCGTGAGGCCTTCAGCCAAACGGGTAATTGATGTTTTTTCCATCCCGGAACGGGAGTGATGGAAGGAAAATCAATCAGAATCCACGCCCAATTTATTTTTACGGTAGTGGTCCAGGGAGATGCGGTAAAAATATACGATCGCCAGCAAATTCAGCAGGGCTCCCGCTCCGAAGGCCCAGTTCAGGTTCAGGTACGCGTAAATTTTGCCTCCCAGGAACATGCCTGTTCCCACCCCGATGTCAAAAGCGGTGAAAAATGTGGAATTGACGGCTCCCCGGTGGCCGCGGTCCGCCATGTTCAGTTTCATGGTTTGGAACGTGGGGATGAAAATGCCGAAACCGAAGCCGATGAGGATGGCGGAAGCGTAATAAATCCATTCCAGCGGCGCCAGCGCCAGCGCGCCGAAGCTGACGGTCAGGATGCCCAGGGAGATGACGGAAAGCTCCGCCACGCGTCCGCGGTCGATTTGCCTGCCTACCATGAACCTGGAGACCAGCATGCCCAGCCCCATCAGCGCGTAAAACAGCCCGGCGTATTTGAACCCGTGCATTTCTCCGTACAGGGCGGAATACACGGCCACCACGCCATAGGAGAAGGTGGCGATCATCACGTTCACCGCCAGCGGAATGCCCACGCGCAGCACCAGACGGTCCAGTACCTTTTTAGGCGTTTCATACACGGGCTCCTGAACAGGGCTCCCGGGAACGCGGATGAGAGATGCAATGCCCGCCCCGGCCAGGCACAGGAGCAGGGAACTCCAGGTAATCACGTAAAAGCCGTACTGCTGGTATACCTGAAGGCCGATGACGGGGCCCAGGCACATGCCCAGCGTCATTGTCATGCCGAAGAAGCCCAGGCCTTCCCCGCGGCGGGCAGGGGGGATGATATCTACTGCCATTGTCGGGCCGGAGGTGGTCATGCCTCCCCAGATCAGGCCCTGTATGAAGCGCGTCAGGAAAAACGCCAGGGCGGTGGCGGCCGCAGCATACCCTGAAAAGGACAGGGCCAGCATAATGTAAACCGTGATGTAAATCTTCTTGCGGTCTCCGGTATCCACCCGGTGTGCGAACCAGGGGCGGGAGATAATGGCGGCCAGAACATAAATGGACATAATCCAGCCCAGCCAGCCGGAGGAGACCTGCAATTGCCCCGTCAGATACAGCGGGAGAACGGGCACCAGTTCATAGAAGGCCAGCCCCGTCATCAAGTTGGCGCAGCAGGCCAGGATGTAGTCTCGCGTCCAGAGAGGCGCTTTGACGGATGGTGCGGTTTCCGCCGCCAATTCATCTCTTGTCCGAGTCATGCAGGGGTTGTACAGCCGTTGGGAAAAGTTTCAAACGGCCTGACGTGTCATGATGATGAGCGGGGGGAAGAAGGCCCTGATGAATCCTTGTTGGGAGAAGTTATTCATTTTCACGGGAAAAGGTTACGCCCACCAGCGTATCTCTCCCGTCAATGGCATTCAGATAATCGAATACTTCTCCGCAGGGTGTTTCGTTCTCAATGAAGAAAATGAATGCTCTGCGCTGGTTGATATGTTCATTTGCCATATTGGCGAAAGCCTGAAGGTCGTTTTTCCGGGATGGACCGGATGGTTTTTTCTGGATACGCCAGTAAACAAGCTGGTAGTTCCCTCTTTCCGGGTAAGGGGACCGGATAAATTTCACGATGGGATAAACGGGTTTCCGGGAAGGTGTTTTGCTGAAAACAAGAAAATCATTTTCACGGAAAGGATGTTCCAGAACGGCACCGTCGGGAAGGCAGGGAGTGTCCGGGTTCATGTCTTTTTCAGATTCCGGATCAGATTCCGGGGCCATATCCGTGGAGACGGGAAGATCCCAGCAAATTCCATTTCCAAAGGCGGACGCGATGGCATCCCCTCTTTTCAAACGGAGATTATTCACGCCATGCGCATAAGCCTCCGATATGCCCTCAGCGATGCGGAACCAGGGAAGGGACGGATTGTCCAGATTGATGGTCAGGCATCTTTCACAGGCCAAATCCGTCTTCCATTCCTGTATGGGGCCGGGCAGTTCCGATGCGTTCACGATTATTTCTCCGGGCAGCAGGGCGCTTCCCTGTTTAGAGCATGCCTCAAAGAGGAAGCTGATGAAGAGAGGGAGGAAAACGGCGAGAAGACGAAGCATTTATTCATTCTTCTTATATGGTTTTTATTGCATGTCAAAAGAATAGAGAGTGCGGTACATGCCGGGAAAGATGGCGCTGGCTCCCGCTCCGGAATATGCCTTCTTTTTTGCGTGCAGGACGGCGCGGGCATGGTAGGGTACATGGTATGAGCGTAATCACCAAACGTGGAGACAGCGGCGAAACGGACCTGATGTTCGGCAGGCGGAGTCCCAAGACAGCGCCGCGCATTGAAGCTTACGGAACGGTGGATGAATTAAATTCCCTGATTGGCGTGGTGCGCCATTCCGGGGTAAGCTCCCGGACGGTGGAGATGTTGGACGGCGTCCAGGCGCGCCTGGTGGGGGCCATGGGGGAACTGGCCACGATGGAGGAAGATTTGCCCAAATATGACGCCAAGGGGTACGCCCGCATTACGGCGGAAGATGTGGCATGGCTGGAGGAACAGGCCCATTTGCTGGAAAAGGAATGCGACATCCGTTTCAAAGGCTGGGCCCGCCCGGGCAAGGAAGGATCGCTGGGCTCCGCGTATTTGGACCTGGCCCGTTCCGTCTGCCGCCGTGCGGAACGCCGTGTGGTGGCGTTGAGGCTGGATCATGCCCTGAGCAACGTGAACACGGCCTTGTTCCTGAACCGCCTTTCCGATCTTTGCTGGGTGCTGGCCCGTTTTGAGGCGCTGGCCGCAGGAGAAAAGGCCCAGGCCTGAGCAGGCCGTTTCCGCCCGTCCTCCTGTTCCGGCATGTTGCGTATCTGCGTGATTCCCGTGTCAGGAGAAGCCTGGAAAGAATGGTTTTGCCGCAGATCCATGTCCAGGTGGCAATTCCCCGGAATGGTTCTTCGTTATTTTCAGGGGAGGGCTTCCCGGTCAGTCCAGCGGCAGGATGGAAGTAACCAGCATTTTGAACCGTTCCCGGGCAATGACGGAATGAGGCACTCCGGCGGGAATCAGGAGGCTCTTTCCCTGGGGCAGAATAACTTCTTCATTGCCCACGGTGAAGTACGCCGTCCCGTCCAGAATCTGTATCAGTGCAGGACCGGGCGTCTGGTGAGTGGGAAGGAGCTGTTCGCTGTCAAAGGCCAGAATGGTCATGTTGACTCCTTTGGAGCGAATAAGGGCCAGACTGGTGATTTGCCCTTCGCGGTAATCGGTCAGATCGGCGTAATTAAAGGGAGTGCGTTCGGGGAGGCGCTGAATGGCTGTCATGTAAATTGGACACCCTTGTTGGCCCTTCCCGTTTCTTCATGACAGGCTTCCGGGAAAAAGGTCCGCTCCAGCCCCGGGAGCGGACCTTGGCATTCAGCATTCATATGGTGCTTACTTACGGAGTCAGCGTCCTGAATTCATAGGCGTGAGGTCGGATTCACAAGTAAACAACAGCTATTCTATACATGAAAAATACAATTTACTTCAAGAAAAATTGTGTAGGATAATGCAGATTTGATTCTGCTGCAGGGAGAATCGGATTTGACTCCCGTATGGGATTGTTTCCATATACGGGCGTATGCCGTCAGCGGTTCCGCCGCCCGTGGCCGGATGTGCCCTTCTCCTGTTTGGCGGGGAAGGCCGTTTTTCCCGTTTGCCGCGGTTTCTCCCGTGAGACGATGGCGAAATCCGCCCACTGCTGCTCCCTGTCCACTTTCACGGGAATGACGGGAACGCGCAGCCCCGCGCACAGCACGGAACCATGGTCGTTCTTCCAGCGGCTGGCGAACGCCTCATACACCCAGCGGCCGCCGGGAAGCTTGTCCGGCTTGACCAGCCCCTTAATCTGGAAGCGCGGTATTTCCAGCAGCACGCCGAAGTGGCGCGTTTCCGTAACCAGAGCTTCGTGCACTTCCGGATGCTCCGTGTAGCACTGGCCTTCCAGCCATTCGAAGAGTTTCATCCGGTTCGCGTCCTTTTCCGCGCTGGCGGAAATGCGTTCCGTCTCTGAAATGTGTTCCGCGTCTTCCTCCAGCCTGCCTGCGCTGCCTGCTCCTTTGGCTCCTTTGGGAGGATTGGCCAGCAGGGGATTCAGGGAGCGGTGAACCACCAGGTCCGCGTAACGGCGAATGGGGCTGGTGAAGTGGCAGTAATTGGGAGTGGCCAGGCCGTAGTGGCCCAGGGGCTCCGTGTCGTACCTGGCCCTCATCAGGCTTTTCAGGAGCGCCAGCTTAAGCAATTGCTCGTCCGGGGAACCCTTGATGGACTTCATCAGTTCATTCAGGTACTGGCGTTGTCCGATATCGTGGACGGGATACCCGTACAATTTGCACAACTGGCCGAATTCAAACAGTTTGGAGGAATCCGGCTCTTCGTGGACACGGTAGATGGTGGGACGGTTCCCGTTTTTCAGGGCCAGGGCCACGGCTTCGTTGGCGGCCAGCATGCACTCCTCAATAAGCTGGTGGCTTTCATCGTACTCTTCCGTGATGATGCCCGTCACGCGGCCGTCCTTGTCCATAACGGCTCTCACTTCCGGGAAGTCCAGATCCAGGGCTCCCTTGGCGTAGCGGTTGCGGCGCAGGATGGAGGCCAGATTCCAGGCTTCCCGCACCGTGGAGGGAACTTCCCCCTTGTCGTTTCCCTTCAGCATGGCGAAGGCCTCCTGATAGGTCAGGCGCGCCTTGCTGCGGATGAAAGCGTCCGCAAAGCGTGCACGGAGCATCTTCCCCTTTTGATCAAATTTCATTTCGCATACTTTTGTCAGGCGCACGACATCCGGCCGCAGGCTGCACAAATCGTCGGAAAGGCGGGGCGGGAGCATTGGAAGGACGCGGTCCGGCAGGTACGTGGAATTGCCGCGGCGCAGGGCTTCCCCATCCAACGCGCCGCCGGGCCTGACGAAATGGGAGACATCCGCAATGTGAACGGCCAGCGTCCAGCCGGACGGAGTGGCCGTGATGGAAATGGCGTCGTCAAAATCCCGGGCGCTTGCCGGGTCAATGGTGATGACGGTACGGTCCGTCCAGTTTTCCCGGCGGGCGAGTTCCCCGGGGGAAGGGTTTTGAGGCAGCGTTTCCAGTTCCCGGAGCACGGAGGCGGGAAATTCCGCGGAAAGGCCATATTTTCTGATAACGGCTTCCATGTCCACGTGGGGCTCGTCCGGATAGCCGAGCACCTCCACGATTTTCCCGCGCGGGGCTTTCTTTTCCTCACCGCAGGTTACGGGTTCCACGGAAACCAGTTGGCCGGGAAGCACCTCCATGGCGGGTTTTTCCGCCAGTTCAATGGATGACGGAGAGCTTACGCCGTCTCCCAGCACGCGGCCCGGCTTGTTCTTTCCGGTGCGGAAGACGCCAAGCCAGCGGGAGCGCGCGCGTTCCGTCACTTCCTCCACGCGGGCTTTCATGCCGGCATCCGGGGAAGAAAAGCGGTCCCTGCGGATATTCCTCCGGCCCCTGGCCGCCTTGCGTTCCACGCGCACGGCCACCCGGTCCCCGTCCAGGGCAGTACCCAGACGGTTGGGTTTAAGTTCCAGCTCCGGAATGGCTTCCGTGTCCCATCCCAGGGCCGCAGCGGCGGGATCCCCTTTTCTGGGGAGAAAAAGAATCTTGCCGGAGCGCAGGATGCGGATCATGCCATGCACCAGGTTCCGGCGTTCCCGCTTTAAAGCGTATCTGCCCTTTTGCAGCCGCACGAGTTTTCCTTCCTCCTCCATCTGGTCCACCAGGGCGCGGAAATCCAGCTTCTGCCGGGAATCCACGTTCAGGGCGCGGGCCAGTTCGGATTTGCTCTGGGGTTCGTAACGTCCGTCTTCCATGTGACGGATCAGGCGGTCTTTAAGGGAATGATTCATTTTGCGGAAGTTCCGGGAAAAGGTGTCTCCCATTCCCATGGAAACCATCATAGGGCGGTTTGCGCGCCGCTTCAAGGCGCGGGCGGTGCATGCCGCGTTCGTCAGCGGTTTTTGGCCTGCTGCCGGGCATGCCGTTGTGCGGGACCGCAGTCCGTCTAGGAATTTTTTTAATTATGTGGCATATGGATTGACAATGATCTGTTTTTTGGATTTAACGATGTTTGGTCGTTTCTTATGAAAACATTTATTTTCCCGTTTTTGGCCTGTTGTTTCCTGGCGTTCAACGCGCTGGCGTCCAAGGGCGTTGAAATACGGCATAAAACCCAGTTCTGCGCGGCGGAAGTATATTTCAGGTATCCCGATCGCAACCCTCCCCAGGAGGAGATAGACAAAAGCAACAGAGAAAGAACGACCGTCACCCTCCGGGAATACATCACCCTGACCGCCACGCTGGACGGCAAAGAGCTTCCCGAAGGCACCCGGTGCGACTGGTCCGCCGTGGAAGGAGGGGAATATTTCAAACTTGCAATTGATAATGATAAACCGGATCAAGCTACCGTCGATATCAATACCCTGGCCAAAACGCGTCAGACGCTCAAGGTGAAGGCGGAGGTGGACGGAGTGGAGCAGGTGGTGGAATTCACCCTCATCCCGCCCCAGGGGCTGATGTACGCGGGGGCGGAGAGCCCTTTCCGGCAGGCGGAGGAAGAAGCGGCCAAGGTGGGATGCACCGCGGGGCTGAGCGCCCTCCGCATCCTGCGCGTGTATCCCTTGAACGTCAGCTTCACCAATCTTTACTCCCTGGAGCAGCATGCCGGTTATGATCCCGACCCTCTTCCGGACCATCCCCTGGTCAGCGAGCATGCGCCTTTGCCGGAGCCCGCACGGGTTTCCGTCACCAATGAAGTCTATGACAGCACCAACTGCCTGTATCCGCCGGCGCTCATTGACGCGTTCTCGGGGTCCATCGGCTGGACGTGGAAGTGCCGCTGGCAGATATTCGGATGCGCGGATAAACCCCAAGGCGGCAGGTACACGAAAGAAAAAGTGCTCTGGGATTTCAACACGGATCAGGTTTTCTCCATCAGGCGCGATCCCGATACGGGAACGGTGCACTACCGGATCCAGAAGTTCAAGGGATTGAACAAAAATGACCCGGGCATCGTCACCGCAACAAGCAACTGATTTTCTTTATGAACTATTACCTTTCCCTCTGTCTTTCCGTGTTTCTCTTCTTTTCCGTCGGGAGCCGTGCGGATGAAGCCGCTGTGTACGACGATTTGCCCTCCTTCATGGACATCCGGATTGAACGGCTGAGCGGGGACGCGCGGCATCTGAAAGACCTGCTGGACCAGGGGAAGCTGGGCGACTTTTACCAGCCGGAGGAGCTGGAAAACGCCCTGTTCATCAACAACATGGTCGTCAAGGCCCCCTATCAGGACTACCGGCTGGACAACTTTTCCATCTGGATCAACGGAGGTGAGCTGGAAACCAAATTTAAGGCTGGGATTAATTTTTCTAAAATCTGTAAATATATTCAAGACAACAAAAAACTAAAACATGGAAAAGAGCTCGCGAGGTTCTGTCTGGAGGCGAAGTTCGAATACCTCAGGCGGATGATTCTCCAAGGCTCCGCCGGGCTGGAGGCGGAGCACGGGAAGTTCCATCCCGTGAGGCCGGTCGACACGCTGCCCTACTGGCGCTACCGGGAGACGAAAAACCTCGCCGCCTGCGGTGCGGAAGAGGAACGGCGCAGGAAGAGCCTGTACGAGCGGAACGTGGACGAGCTGGTGCGCCTCCGGCAGTCCTTCCGCTGGTATATTGAGAACAGCGAGGGTATCCTGTTGAATATCGTTCTGAAGCTTCACCCCGGGAATAGGGGCCGCGCGCTGGAAAGGCTGAGGGAATGCGGCTACAAGACGGACCGGGAGCTGGTGGAGTTTCTGGAGAGGACCGGCGGCATGAGAAAGAGAGTTCAATTCCTGTACTCTCCCGGGATGCTCCGGGAACACAGAAAACTCGGGAAGGAGGATTAGCCGCCATGGCCGCGAATATCCTGTCGGGGATGGTTCCCCTCTGTCTTTCCGTGTTTCTTTTCTTTTCCGTCGGGAGCCGCGCGGATGAAGCCGCTGTGTACGACGATTTGCCCTCCTTCATGGACATCCGGATTGAACGGCTGAGCGGGGACGCGCGGCATCTGAAGGGCCTGCTGGACCAGGGAAAGCTGGGCGACTTTTACCCCGGAGGAGCTGGAAAACGCCCTGTTCATCAACAACATGGTCGTCAAGGCCCCCTATCAGGACTACCGGCTGGACAACTTTTCCATCTGGATCAACGGAAGTGAGCTGGAAACCAAATTTAAAGCATGTTGTAATCTTTCCAAAATTCAAACCTATGTCAGGGAGAACAAGAGGCTCAGGCAAGGGAAGGAGCTCGCGAGGTTCTGCCTGGACGCCGGGCTGGAGGCGGAGCACGGGAAGTTCCATCCCGTGAGGCCGGTCGACACGCTGCCCTACTGGCGCTACCGGGAGACGAAAAACCTCGCCGCCTGTGGTGCGGAAGAGGAACGGCGCAGGAAGGCCCTGTACGAGCGGAACGTGGACGAACTGGTCCGCCTCCGGCAGTCCTTCCGCTGGTATATTAAACACAGGGAGGGTGCACTGTTGAATATCGTTCTGGAGCTTCACCCCGGGAATAGGGGCCGCGCGCTGGAAAGGCTGAGGGAATGCGGCTACAAGACGGACCGGGAGCTGGTGGAGTTTCTGGAAAGGACCGGGGGTATGGACAAGGACACTCGTTTCCTGTACTCTCCCGGGATGCTCCGGGAACACAGAAAACTCGGGAAGGAGGATTAGCCGCCATGGCCGCGAACGCCCTGCTGAGAATGCTGTTGTGCTGCGTCCTGTTACTGGTATCTGGTGTTTCCCGGGCCCGGGATACCGCCGCCGTGGAGAGTTTGCTGAGGGCGGATTATTCTTCAGTCATCATTGACGGCGTACGGAATCAACTCCGGAAACAGCTTGATTCCGGTACTCTTTCACCGGAAAAAATCCGGCGGATAGTACATCATCCGGAATTGGAGCAACTGTGCCATATCGGACAATTTTTCCGTTATGCCAGCCAGGAAAAGACGTTTCCAACAAGAGAGCTCCGGGACCGGACGTTTACCAGGTGGCTTGTCTCCCATCCGGAAGTTTTCCGGAAACTGGCCCATGCTGGGTATGCTCAGCAGAACAGTCTGGCTATTCTTTACCGTCTGTGGAATAGCGCAGACAGGGACTTGTGCGGAGTTGACCTTAACATCGCCCTGGGGGCCTGTCTCATCGCCGATGTTTTCACGGCAGAGGAATGTATAGCCAGGTATGGATTTTACCATGATTCCCATCATCATGGCAGGTGTTATCCGCAGGCCGACAGCCTTGAACCGTGGGAGTGGGCCGTAGTTCTGAGAGGAAAAGAGAGTCTGGAAGATCTGGCATGGGCCCAGCAATTTATTGAAGGGAAAAACATCAAACCCGAGCAGGCAGGGGGTAAATTTACCGGATTTATTCCCTACCGTAAAAAGAATCACAGAGGAATCAGCGTCCATGCCGGGGCCGCGTTTTACGATAACAAGCCCATCACTCTTCAGCTTTATACGGAATATGGAGGCGTGTGCGGAGCCGTTTCCAAGGGGGCCGCAGGTTTTTTAAGAGCCAAAGGCGTCCCGGCGTACCCCATCGGGCAGCCGGGGCATTGCGCTTTTATTTGGAAGCACCCCAAAGGGCAATGGCTGATCGGCAACAACATTGGAGGATGGAACTGGGCCAATGGTGGAAATAAACTGCCGTGGAAAGGCCCCGTGCAGATTATCTCCGCCCTCTGCGCTTTCTGGCAGGGTCCCCAGGCCCGTGAATCTTCCTTGATGTACGATTTATCTTTTTATTCCCGGAATCCGCAGCATGTGGAACTGCTGCTTCAGGAGGCGTGCCGGGCCAATCCTTACAATTATCCGGCCTGGGCGCGTTATTTGGGCATCAAGGCGGGAGGTGCGGCCGATAAGAAGAAGCTGGAGTACCTCATCCAGTTCAGCAAGGCGATGCCCCGTGAACATAACCTGATTGATTACGTGGCGGGTCATGTTTTGAAGATTAACCCTGAAAAGGTGAATCCCTATGAATTATACGCCTGCGGGGTCAGCCCGGACAGTACGCCCGAAGCAGAAGAACTTTTCATCCGGCAATTTTGGAAAAAGCTGATTGCCGACTGCCCTGAGGTTAAACTCCATGCTATTTACAAGGAAGGGACTACCGGTAATTTCTTAAATTTATGGCTGGAAAAATCAAAAAATGTCAAATGGAATTCCAAAATGAAGAGCAAAACCAGCAAAGCTTTTCAACAGGCGTTGCTGGTTTTGACCGGCAAGGAAAAAACTTTCATTAAAATGATGAAAAGCTACCGCCGGTTTCTCATCATGTGGAATGATGAGAAATATATGATGCAGGCACATGAATTTGTGCAGGACCATTTAAAAGGCATTACCAGCGACCAGGTGAAAAAGGAAATGGCCGGCATGGGTAGAAAAATGGGTATCCTTTTAAAGAATGATAAAATATTGAACATGTATGGTCAAAACCGGGAATCCGAATAGGGATTGACCATTGTTCAAAGGGACATTATCTGGGCCGGAGCGTACCTTCCGTGGTGCCGAGCTGTTCCGCGACATCCAGTTCCCGGATGAGCCGGGCCGCCGTGCAGGAGCCGTCCAGCAATTCCCGGTAGCGGGACACCAGAAGGCGTATTTTTTCCGGGGGATCATCCAGCAGTTCCAGACGGAAGCGGGAAAGACCCAGGCGGCGGAAGCCCCGGAGGAAGCCGGCTCCCGTCTGAGCGCGTCCGTTGAACAGCGTGTTCCGGCACCCGGCGTCCGCCAGCAGGGGATGAAGCTGGCCTACGCGGTCACGCAGCTGCACATGATGCCGTTCGCAGGGGCGTCCGCAATTCTTATAACTGGTGCCGTCCGACAGGAAGGTGCAGAACACGCAATGCTCCATGTGAAACATGGGCATATGCTGGTGCAGAGTCAGTTCAAACCATTCCGGCGGCGTGGCGCGGAGCAGGTCCGCCACCTGTTCCGCGTTCAGGTCGTAAGAGAGGGTGAGATATTCCAGCCTCCCCCGTTCTTTCAGGATAGCCGCGCTATACGGATTGGCGACATTCAGGGAAAAATCCCCAATGCGGCGCAGGGGGGAATGACGGAAGTATTGCGCCGCGCCCAGGTTGCGGATGAGGATGCCGTCCGGCTCCGCCCGTTCCATGAGCTTAAAGTAACCGGTTTCAGACGGCTTCTGGATGCGGGGCGTCGCCAGAAAGACGGGGATGCTGTCCGCGTGCTGCCGAACCGCTTTCACTCCCGCCGCATAGTCCCGGAGGTCTTCAAAGTCCAGATAAACGGCATCCGCCCCGGCATCCAGAACGGAAGGTATCTGTTCCGGTCTGCGGCACAGCACAGACAGGTGCGGCGGCGCGTCCGGAGCTGCCGCCCCCGCCGGAAGCGCGGAAGGGGTGAAAGCCGCAGAAAGACGGGAGGGAACGGGGGCTTCCCTCTCCTGCCGGACCGTTTGAATTTGTTCCACGAGGGCGCGCCTTGCCTGGTTGAGGATGCTGAGCGGGAGCATCAACCCGTTCGGCAGCCGGCATTCGCAGGAAGCCAGGCGGAACCCCGTTCCTCCCAGTCTGCCAAGCTGCTGTTTCAGCGCTTCAGGAGTCAGCGGGCGTTTTTCCGCCGTTTGCAGGGGCTGTGCGGACTGCACGGAACACCCGTATTCCGGGCAGGAAACCGTCAGAGGCTCCCCGGCGGATCCGGTGCATGTCAAATGGAGGGGTACGGAGGCTTCCAGCAGGTGTTCCCGCATTTTTTTCAACTCCGCGTTCAGGGCCGGATCATCCGTTTTCCAGAGCTTCTGCCCCGGCCTGACCCTGCTCCAGTCAATGCGGGATGCTTTTCCATGAAAGAAAAGGCGGTTTCTCTGCACTTTCCAGATACGACCGCCCTGTTCTTCATTGCGGTCTTCCCCTGCATCAATGACGAAGCCGTCACCGGGCGCGAGCGGAATGCCTCCTTCCGGTCTGATATCCAGCCAGCCCTGACCGCTGTTCATGATGACGCCTGCGTAAGCGCCCCTCTTTTTACCGTAGCGGCCGTGGGTCAGACGCGGGTGGTCCGTTCCGTCCAGCCAGCCTGTGGAGAAGCCGCGTGAAAATACCATTTGCAGTGCGTAGCGGTCGCGTACGGTCACCATTTCATCCACAGGTATTCCAGCGCAGGCGGCGTCCAGGGCTTTTCTATAGGCCGCCGTCACCGCCGCAACGTATTCCGGGCTTTTCAGGCGACCCTCTATCTTATAGCTTTTTACGCCCATGCGGACCAGGTCCGGGATGCGGTCAATGGCGCACAGGTCCTGGGGGCTGAGCAGGTAGCGCCGTTCTCCCAGGGGAACGGCTTTGCCGGCTACAACCAGGGAATAGGGCAGGCGGCAGGCCTGCGCGCATTCCCCCCTGTTGGCGCTGCGCTGGCCCAGGCTTTCCGATGTAAGGCACTGGCCGGAGTAGGCCACGCAGAGCGCCCCGTGAACAAATACTTCCAGGGGTATGTCCGTATGCCGTACGCATTGCCCGATTTCCTTCAGGCTCAGTTCCCGGGCCAGGACGGCCTGCTTCAGGTCCAGGAATCCGGAGGCGAATTCCAGCCCGTCCGGAGAGGAAAGCGTCATCTGGGTGGAGGCGTGCAGTTCCAGCTTCATGCCGGGAACCTGCCTTCCCCATTCCGTCAGGCAGCGGGCAAGTCCGATGTCCTGCACGATGACCCCGTCCGCGCCGGCGGCATTCAGGTGGCCCAGGTAGGAGAGGGCGTCCGCCAGCTCGGAGGTGAAAATGAGCGTATTCATGGTCACGTACCCCTTCACGCCGTGCGCGTGAAGGAAACGCATCAGTTCCGGAAGGGAATCCAGCGTGAAGTTGTTTGCGCGCAGACGGGCGTTGAAACGGTCCAGACCGAAATAAATGGCGTCTGCGCCATTGGCTACGGCGGCGCGGGCGCAGTCCATGTCCCCGGCGGGAGCCAGCAGTTCGGGACGCAGGTCTCCGGGCCGGAGGGCGGAAAGGGTCATGTCGTCGGAAGTCACGGGGAAAAGCAAAGAGGCTGTAGGGGTTATTGGGCGGTACTGCGTTTTTCCGCATGGCGGAGCAATGCTTTCAAATCTCCCAGAAGGAACAGGGAACCTGCCGCCAGAGCGGGGAACGGGGAAGCCAGCGCCGCCTGCAGCCCGTCCGGAAGCGTGGAATGAATGAAAACGGGGCCGGTTTCCTGCCCGGCCAGCAGGGCAGCCATTTCTTGCGCCGGCATGATGCGGGGGGAAGTGCAGGGAACCAGGTGCCATTCTCCGGCAATTTCCCGCAAAACCGGAATCATTTCCCGGATATGCTTGTCTGCGGATGCGGCAAAAACCAGCGCCGCCTTCCGTCCCGGGAATTCCTCTTTCCACGTGGCCGCGAGCACGCGCGCCGCATGTTCGTTATGAGCGCCGTCCAGTACCAGAGGGGGCGTCTCAAGGCGTTCGAACCGTCCGGGCCACTGTACCCTGGCCAGGGCAGCGGCGGCTGCGGCAGGGGAGGGAAGGGCATGGAGCCGTCTCATGGTTTCCAGCGCCAGGGCTGCGTTTTCCCGCTGATGGGCTCCGGGCAGGCATGGGCGGGGCGTGTTCCGGTCCGCCCGGGCAATCGTGAGGGGAGAACGGCGGTTCCGCGCCGTCCGTTCCATGACGGCCATGACGTCCGGGTGCTGCACGGCGGTTACGGACGGTTTGCCGGGGGCGATGATGGCCGCTTTTTCCGCGGCGATTTCTTCCAGGGTATCTCCCAGATACTGCTGGTGGTCCAGACCGATGGGGGCCAGTACGGCAATGTCTTTGGGCACGGCGTTAGTGGCGTCCAGCCTTCCGCCTAGCCCTGTTTCCAGAATGATGAAGTTCACGTTGTTTTTACGGAAATGGCGCAGGGCGACGGCCAGAGCCAGCTCAAAAAAGGTGGGCGGCTGTTCCCAGCCTTCCGCCAGCTGTTTCAGGAAGGAAATTTCCTCCGCCAGGGCATCCGGAGTAATCATGTTCCCATTGACGCGGATGCGTTCGGAAAAATCTACCAGATGGGGGGAGGTGAACAGGCCCGTGACATAACCCTGTGCCCTGGCCAGGGCCTCAATCATGGCGCAGGTGGAGCCTTTGCCATTGGTGCCGGCCACATGGACCACGGTGGCGTTGATACGGTCCGCCCCGGCTGCCGCCAACAGTTTTTCTGTGTTGTCAAGCCCCAGCTTGATCCCGAAAAATTGGGTGGAAAAGAGCCAGTCAAGGGCGGCGGATACGTTCATGGGCGGTATTCTACCACGGGAAAACTCCCGTTCAACTCCGGTATGGCGGGGAGAGCCATAAAATACCGCCGGGAACAGACGCGGCAAACACGAACAAGCTACCGTTGCTACCTCTCGGTCCTGGCGGGGTTTGCCAGTCGTGCCTCCACGGGGTTCCCGGCGGCCCACCCAGTAAACTAGGTTTGCAGTGCAGTGTCAACCTTCAAAGACATCATCTCCTTCTGGCGAAAGAGAGCAGAATGGAGATCAGCAATATTACGCCGATGACGGTTGCCGCCGTGAAAAAAATCTCTTCTTCCTGTCTGAGCCGGCTGCGCTCTTCTTCGATTTTCGCGTCTCTGACGCGTTGCAGCCCGTGCAGGGCTTTGGCCTTTTCCTCTACATCCGCCTCCGTTCGCATGACAATCGTTTCCTCATGGCTGACGGCCTGGTCGTAAGGAGCAATCATTGTGCGGAATTCGGGGTCTTCCGAAAGTATTTCCGTCTCATCATAATCTTCCGCCAGAGGGGAATTCATGGAGTCCCGAAGGCTGGCGATCTGCCGGTCCACGTTGTTTTGGAACAGGCCCAGCTCCCTTTTGGCCTTTTCGTAAGCTTCCGTCTGGTCGCGCAGAGCGGCTTCCCCCTGGTCGGTAATGCGTTCCAGTTCCTGCGGAAGGCTGGCCTGAAGTTTGAGCAGATCCGCCCGGTTCTCCGTCACTTTAAAATCCCCGCTTTTCTTGTTGGATGCCTCCGCGCGCTGGATGCGGTTGATGTCCAGACGGGTCTCCACCTGGCGTATTTGTTCCTGAATCCGGTTTCGGGCGCTGTCCAATTGTTGTCTGGTGGCGTTCCGCCTGCTTTTGAGTTTTTCCACTTCTGCAACGCGGCGGTCATATTGTTCCAGCAGATAGGCTATTCGGGCTTCCGCGCTTCGGGCATTGGGCCTTCCGTTCACGGGGGAGGGCGTCTTTTTCCCGTCTTTTTCCTGGTCGGCTTGTTTGATTCGGGAATCCCAGTATTTGCGGACGGCTTCTTCCTTCCGTTGAACAGCTTTCTGGAGACGCACCGCCTGCTGTTCGTGAAGTTCCGCGGCTTCATCAAAACGGGCTTGGGCCGCATCCAGCTCCGGGCAGGGTTCCTGCTCCATGGCTTTGAGGGCTTCATGCCTGGGTGCGAGGCCGTTTTGATAATAATCCCAGCCGTAGTATCCCCCGGCGAGCAACAGGATGAGAAGTAGGTAACGCATCAATGAAAAAAAGGGTAGAGGCAGAAGCAAATCTCATAGTGGGAGTTCCGCCGGATTTTGCAAACTCTAAAATCAGCCATCCGGAGCTTTTCCCCTCAATAGGGAGAATGATGATAAATTCACTCCGGAGGGGGCGTAGTTTTCCTTGAAGCCATACTTTCAAGCCATGTCTATTTTCTCATCACGCAGACAATTTCTCAAATCTTTGGGGCTTGCGGCCGGAGCGGCTGCCGCCGGAAATGCCCTCCCTGGGAAGGCTGTGGAAATCCCTGCCGGAGACCATCTCTGGAAATCCGCCTCTCCGGCGGCTCCGAGGCCTTCCGGTTCCACATACATGGGAGGGTTCAAGGCTCCCCGGCTGGGTCGCATCAGGCTGGCCTTCATCGGCGTGGGAGGGCGCGGGTTCTCCCACCTGGCGCAAATGTGCGTGATGGATGGAGTGGAAATCGTGGGCATATGTGATTTGAAGGAAGAGTTGACGAAACGCGGCGTGGATCGCGTGCTCTCCAGAATGGGGAAAAGCCCTTTGGGCTATTCCGGCGGCGATATGGAATACCTGACCATGCTGAAGGAGCTGAAGCCGGATGCCGTCATCATCAGTACGGATTGGAGTTCGCATGCCAGAATCGCCTGCGACAGCATGAAGCACGGCGCTCACGCCTTTGTGGAAGTTCCTCTGGCCGTCTCTCTGGAGGAGCTCTGGAGCCTGGTGGATACCAGCGAGGCCACCAGGAAACATTGCATGATGATGGAAAACGTCAACTATGGGCGGGATGAACTCATGTTCCTGAACATGGTCCGGCAGGGCGTCATCGGCGATTTGCTTCACGGGGAGGCCGCGTATATCCATTGCCTGGTGACGCAGCTGGGGGACACGCGCGGGGAAGGGGCCTGGCGGCCGGAATATCATACCAGAATCAATGGCAACCTGTACCCCACCCACGGGTTGGGGCCGGTGGCTCAATATATGAATTTGGAGCGTGGAGAGGACCGTTTCTGCCGTGTGGCGGCGTTCGCTTCTCCTGCTCTCGGGCGCAATGCCTACGCTAAAAAGCATCTTCCCGCCGATCACCGCTGGAACAATACTCCATTCATCTGCGGTGACATGAATACGGCTGTTGTCAAGACGCAGCTGGGGCGGACCATTCTTGTCCAGCTGGATGAGACGTCCCCCCGGCCTTACTCCCGCGCCAACCTGATCCAGGGAACGGAGGGCACGCTGGCTGGTTTCCCAACCCGCGTGGCGGGTGAAAAGCTGGGCAACGGCAATTATCATGAATGGATTGAAGGCAGGGAAAAACTGGCCGCTATTTATGAAAAATACGATCATCCCCTCTGGAAACGCATCGGGGAGCTGGCCACGAAAATGGGCGGTCACGGCGGTATGGACTTTGTGATGCTTTCCCGCATCGTGGAATGCCTCCGGAACGGAGAGCCAATGGATCAGAACGTTTACGAAGGAGCTTCCTGGTCTTCCCTGCTGCCTTTGACAGCCCGTTCCATCGCCCAGGGCGGGTTGCCCGTGGAATTTCCGGATTTTACCCGCGGAGACTGGAAAACCACCATGCCGCTGGCCGTGGTTTCATGAATAACGCCGGGGATGAAGGGGCGCTGTTCTCTTCCGGGGAGTTCAGGAAGGAATCCGTTCTTACGCAGGGTGTTCAGCAAGGACTGCCGGAAAACAAATTGTTTAATTCTTCCGCGCTCATGTTCATGAGCCATTGTTCGGGGCCTCCGGAGAACAGGTCGTCCGCCATGCGGCGCTTGTCCTTGAGCATGGCGTCAATGCGGTCCTCAATGGTGCCCCGGCAGATCAGGCGGTGCACGAGTACGTTCCGGTGCTGCCCGATGCGGTAGGCCCGGTCCGTGGCCTGGTTTTCTACAGCGGGGTTCCACCAGCGGTCCACATGGATGACGTGGGATGCCTGGGTCAGCGTCAGGCCGGTGCCGGCGGCTTTCAGGGACAGGATGCAGAAGGGAGGGCCGGATTCCTTCTGGAAGGCGGTGACGATGTTCTGGCGTTCCGGAATAGGCGTTCCCCCGTGCAGGGTAAGCCCGGAACGGCCGAAGACTCCGGACAGGAGATCGTGCAGATGGGGAATGATGGAGCGGAACTGGGTAAAGAGAATGGTTTTTTCCTGCCTGGCGGCAATGGAGGCGCACAGTTCCTGAAGCCGCCGGAATTTTCCGGAGCGTTCCGGCGCATAATCGTCCGTGCCCTGGAACTGGGCGGGGTGGTTGCAGATCTGCTTGAGGCGTGCCAGAATGGGTAAAATCAGCATCAGGCGGGCAGCCGGGTCCGGTTCGTCCAATACGGCATGCAGCATGTCTATCTGTGTCTGGTACAGGGCGGCCTGTTCCGGCGTGAGGGAGCAATAGGCCGGTATTTCCGTTTTGTCCGGCAGGTCGGGAACCAGCGCCGGATCTGTCTTCATTCTGCGCAGGATGAAGGGGCGCACCAGGCGTCGCAGCGGGGCATAGCCGCGTTCCAGGGAACGGGTGAAGGATTCGAAGCTTTTTCTGCTGCCCAGCAGCCCCGGATTCAGAAATTCCATCAGGCTCCAGAGTTCATTCAGGTTATTTTCCACCGGCGTGCCGGACAGGGCTATGCGTCGTTCTCCATGCAGGGAACGAATGGCGCGGGAACGGGCGGAGCCTGCGTTTTTAATAGCCTGGGCTTCATCCAGAATAATGGCCGGGAAATGCAGGTCGGCCAGGGCGGACGTGCGTGCAGCCATGCCATACGTAGTGATGACGGCGTGGCAGTCTTTCCGGCGCAGGGTTTTTTCCGGCTGCCACGGGTTCGGGGAGGAAGGGTGCATGATGCGCAGGATAAGCTCCGGGGCGAAGCGTTGCGCTTCTTCTTTCCAGTTGGACAGGAGGGAGGCCGGAGCCACAATCAGAGCCGGCAGGCCCTCCAGCCGGCCTTTTCTCCGCAATGTGTCCAGCCACGCAATAGCCTGAAGGGTTTTTCCCAGCCCCATATCATCCGCCAGGCAGGCGCCAAAACCCTGTTCCGTAATCCGGTAAAGGAAAGAGAACCCTTCTTTCTGGTAAGGGCGCATCAGGGCGTCCAGCCGGGAAGGAAGCTCCGGTATGGAGACTGGGACTTTCCCCGCCAGGATGTCCAGGGTCTGCCGGAGGTTTTGTCCCGGTTCCATGACACAGTCTTCGTCCGGTTCCGGAATCTGTACAAGCTGGCCGGAAGGGCCGTTAACCAGCATTCTCAGACCCTGGACCAGAGGAATGCCGAGGGAGCTCATCATACGTGCCGCTTGAGTCCACCGGTCCATTAAGTCCCGGACCTTCCGGGCGTCCACGCGCACCCATTCCCCCTTGAAGCGGATCAGGCCGTCTCCGTTGCTGAGCAGTTCCCCCAGCTCCTCCGGGGTCAGGTCTTTGCCTCCCAGAGTGGCGGATACGGAAAATTTCAGCAGACTGCGGACGGAAAGCCCGGAAGAATGGACCGTTTTTTCACTTCCGGATGCGTCTGCCGTAACTTTTACCTGTAGTTTGGGAGGGGTTTTTTTCCATAGATTCACCATGCGCACAATGATGCCTGCGCGTTCGTAGAGCGGCGTGTCCTGCAGAAAATCCCGGGCCTCCGGAGCGCTCCAGGCCATCGGCGTATAAATTTTTCCGTTATCCAGCAGGCGCTTCAGCAGGGGGCTTTCCCGTGCCGCTTCTTTCAAGGGCTGGAGTACGGCCAGCAAGGCGGTGTAATTACCTTCATGAAGTTTCAGGGCGGTGGCAAGGGGGAGGTGGCGCACCTGGTTGTCCGCAGCGCTTTGATGCGCAAAGGTAGCCATGAAAGCAAAGGGGCGGGAGCCTGTGGCGTCATCCCGGTTTTCCGCAAGGTGGAAAAATACCTTGCCTATCTGGTTCCAGGGCGCGCCCAGGCTGTTCAACCATTCGGCGGGGGTAATGCCTCGGGCGCGGATTTCCTTTGCTATTGCCTTCCGCAAATCTTCAAACCATCCGGCAATGATGTCCGGAGTGGCATATTCCGCGCCCGGCACGGGGGGGAATTGCTCCGCCAGAAAGGCTTTTTCCGTAGCGGAGGCCAGCAGGTGGTCCAGAACGGCATCCACCTCGTCCGGCCTTTCTGCGGCAGCGTGCGCCATGCGGGTAAGCGCCTGGCGCGCCATGTTCTTGATAAAGAAGGCGCCCGGATCCGGAACGGTTTCCCAGTTGGATACCGCCAGGGCATACAGCCCGTTTCCGGTTCCTTCTTCAAACAGACGGTCGAAAGGCGGCGTGTTCGTCACCAAAGCACCGGAGGGGAGGATGCGGAAACCATTGATATTCCGTTTCTCTTCCGGTACTGCATGATAGGGGGCCGGCTGCATGGCGGGCAGGAATGTAGCGTGTGCTTGCGGCCGTAGTTCACAGGGCGAACGTCGTATCTCTGATGATGGGCAGCTTGGACGGCGGAGGATTGAGCAGCTTCTTGATTTGTTTCAGGTAATCAATCAGGGCTTTGCGGACATCTATTCCCGTCGGTTTGCCGTTTCCCCGTTGGGGAAATATGAAATTGCTGCACAGGTAGTCTCCCATCGCGACAGTATAAATGACCCCGTTTTTCAAAGTGCTGGTAATGCTGGGCGTAACACCGTCCATGATCTGGTAGGAGAATCCGGAGCAGTACACTTCCAGAATACCTCCTTCGTCATCGGTCGGAGACATGAATTTGGACAGGATCAGTTGCTCAATGTCCGCTTTACTCATGGAGCAGGTGACGATCTTTTCCCGGAAGGGTTCCAGCTCGTAAATGTCCCTGATGGTAACGGGTCCTTTGTTAAGATGGTTTTTGGACCGTACTCCGCCGCGGTTGTAAATGGCAATGTCCGAATGGGAGGCCTGCTGAATGACCTTGCAGAAAAGGGTGCCTATGGTGACGTGCGTGATTTCTTCTCCGGCGACGCCCACCTGCTGGTTGAAAAGCGGATTTCCGGAAAACCGGCGGACAATTTCCTTTACTTCCGGGTCATTGGGAATTTCCTCATTCAAAGAAACGGCCCTGGTGGATTTGGAAAGGATGGAGACGGGATGTTCCGTGGAGAAAATGATTTCCGTAACTCCTACGTGGCTCAAACTATGTCCCGTGTGGCTGAGCAGCGTGCCTGTTCTGAGATGACCGCTGGGAAGCATGACATGGGTATGGCCTTCGAGAATGACGTCGATATTCGGCGAATACTTCATCATTTTCAGATCATTGCCGTATCCCAGATGGCTGAGGATGACGTTAATGGTGTTGTGGTGAAGCCGGAACCTGTCCGTGATGCCCTTGTAATCTTCTTCATCCGGCAGCGTCCATGAGATGCCGGCCATCTTCCTCACATCCGTGGTTTGAAGGTCCGCCAGACCTATGAACCCTACGGAAACGGACGTGCCTTCAATCGGGATGCTGACATACGGAGAGAAACAGTTTTCCAGAGTAGGGGAAAGATTGGCGTTGGTAATGACAAACTTGGTGGAAGGCATTCCCTTGATATGGTCGCGCAGGGCCTCCTGCCCGTAGTCCAGGTCATGGTTTCCGATGGTCACTACGTCATACCCCAGTTTATTCATCAGGATGGTAAGGGGTTCGCCCCGTTTTTCACAGTCGTCCACATAGGGATTACCTATGAAATAATCGCCTGAATCCACCAGCAGCACGTGCGGATATTTAGCGCGGTATTGTTTTACCAGTGTGGCCAGTCTTGGGAAATTGTCCAGATTGCCGTGGATATCGCTGGTAGAAATGATAATCAGCGTTTTATCGGGATCCGATTTAGGCTCCTGAGCCAGAGAGAACGGGCACAGGCATGCCAGGGAGGCAAGAACAATGCGTAGCGGAATCATGCAGGGTAAAATGATAAATATACGGAAAAGGATGAAATGGGATTAACGGGCGGAAACCTCATGCGGGCCGTCACCCACGGAGATGACTTCCAGACGGACCCTGGATACGCCGCGTCTATGCAGGCCGATGCGGCTTGCGGCGGCGGTGGTGAGGTCTATCAGGCGGTTGCTGTGAAAAGGCCCGCGGTTGTTGATTCTGACGACGGTTGATTTGCCGGTTTCCAGGCAGGTGACTTTCACCTTGCACGGCATCGGCAGGGTTTTGTGGGCCGCCGTCATGGAACGCTGGGGATTGATGTACTCTCCGGAAGATGTCTTCAGGCGGCGCGCTTTGCCGCCATACCAGGAGGCATAGCCGGTCTCATGGTATTGCAGGGCATCCGCCACGCTCATGGGAGTATACCTTTTTCCACGCACCCGGTAGGGCGCATTTTTGACATGCGCCTCTGCCTCCTGAACGGACGGCTCCGTTTTCTGAGCGCACTTCTCCGTAGTGGAGCAGCCCGGCATCAGAAAAAACAGCAGGACGGGGAAGAACCATTTCACGCTTTTTACGTTTAACACATATTGATGATTTTGTATAACAAAAAAGGAACAAGAGTTGAAATTTAAGGAATAGAGCAGGGCGGAACAATCTTTTCCCGGTTGCGGTTTACCAGTTGAGCGGCTCGGAAAAATGCAGTATGATCTCCCGCATGAATTCTTCCAAGGTAATCGGCCTGGTCGCGCTGGCGGAAAAACCGGGACTGGGGGAAGCGTTGCGCATCATGCGCCGGGAACTTTCCCGCCACGGGCTGGGCTCCTGCGTCATTGAAACGCCGGATGCCCTGGAACGGGCTATCGGGCGGTGCGGCATGCTGGTGACCTTCGGAGGGGACGGCACCATGCTGACCGTCTCTTCCCTGGCGGCCATGCACCGCGTTCCCCTGGCGGGAGTGAACCTGGGCCGGCTGGGATTCATGACCACCTGTTCCGTGCAGGAACTGCCGCTTCTGGCGTATGCCCTTCAGGAAGGTTCCTACCTGACGGATGAACGTTCCATGCTTGAAGTAGTACGGGCAGGGGAAGACGGCGTTGCGGCTCCTCCCCGCAAGCTGGCCTTGAATGAAGTTTCCCTGATCCGCGCCCAGTCCGGCAAGATGGTGGACCTGGATGCGGAGATAGACGGGGAATTGCTGAACCGCTACCATGCGGACGGCGTTCTGGTTTCCACTCCCACCGGCTCCACGGCATACTCCCTTTCCGCCGGGGGGCCTTTGGTCTGGCCCATGTCCCGTGTCGTATGCGTCACCCCCATTTGCCCGCACAGCCTGACCAATCGTTCCGTGGTGCTTCCTGACACCATGACCATACGCCTGCGGCCCCGCGAGCGCCGCGGCCGCTTTGACTCCATGGTTTATTCCCTGGACGGCCGTTCCGCCTATCCCATTGAAGTGGGAGAAAGCCTGGTAATCCGGAAGGCCCCGGAAACGCTTTCCCTGGTTCATCTCCGGAAGCAGAATTTCGGCGCCCTGCTGAGGGCCAAGCTGCGCTGGCAGGGGGCGGAGATCCCTTCCGATGATGAATAGACCGTCGCGGAAGCCCGGCTCCTGGCGGGCTGTTCCCTCCCTGCGGAATTCCCGCATCCGGGAACAGTCCTTCGTTCATCGTTCCGCATTGGCGCAGGGGCGGTAAAACGATTTTTTTAGGATGCGGGCTTGACGAAAAGGCCTATCCTATCATACTCTTCCTGCCCTGCCACCAAGGGGGTGGCAGATCTTAATCGCATAAACGCGTAAGAAATAGTCATATATGAAGACCCACGTGAAAAAAGGTGATGAAGTGGAAATCATCGCCGGACGTAACCACAAGGGCAAGCGCGGCACCGTTCTCGCCGTGAATGCTTCCAAAGGTACTGTCATCGTAGAAGGCGCCCGCACCCTGAAAAAGGCTGTGCGCCCGACCGAACAGAACCCGGAAGGCGGCATTCAGGAAATCAACGGCCCGATTCACATCTCCAACGTGAAAAAAGTAGGCTAGGCCATCCGGTCTGACCCTGCGCTTAAGCCATATCGATCATTAATAAAGAGCTGACCCGCTAAAACAATGAGTACACCAACACTGCAAACATACTACCGTGAAAAGGTCGTTCCCGGCCTTCAAGCGAAGCATGCATACAAGAACGTGCATCAGATTCCCCGCCTGGAGAAGATTGTTGTCACCTCCTGCATGGGCAAGCACCCGGACCGCAAGCAGGCCGTGGAAGATGCCGTTAATGAAATCGCCAAAATCACCGGACAAAAACCCTCCGTCACCTATGCCCGCAAGAGCGTGGCCAACTTCAAGGTGCGTGAAGGCGAACCTCTGGGAGCCCGCGTAACGCTGCGCGGCGCCCGCATGTGGGAATTCCTGGACCGCTTCATCAATATTACGGCTCCGAACATTCGCGACTTCCGCGGTCTTCCCTACAAGTCCTTTGACGGGAACGGGAACTATGCCGTCGGCATCTCCGACCAGTCCATCTTCCCCGAAATCGAACTTGACCAGATCAAGCGTCAGATCGGCTTCGATATCATTTTCGTGACTTCCGCTCCTACGGACGATGAAGGCCGCGACCTGCTTCGCGCCCTGGGCGTCCCCATGCGCGAACCGAAGAAGGCCGAAGAAACCCAAACTGCCAACGCCTAACTATTTCTTACCATGGCCGTATTAAGTGATCCCATTTCCGACTTCCTCACCCGCCTGAAAAACGCCAGCCTGGCCGGCAACGAGGAATTTACCGCTCCCTGCTCCAACATCAAGGTGGAAATCGCCCGGATTCTGCAGGAAGAAGGCTACATCTGGAACTATGAAGTGACCGGAGAAGGCTCCAAGAAGCAAATCAAGGTGAAGATCAAGTTTACCCCGCAGGGCAAGCCGGTCGTTACCGATGTGAAGCGCAGCTCCAAGCCGGGCCGCCGCCAGTACGTTTCTTCCGAGGACATTCCCCGCGTTCTCAGCGGGCTTGGCATTGCCATCGTCTCCACCTCCCGCGGTGTGATGACCGGTGCGCAGGCGCGCAAGCAGAGCATTGGCGGCGAACTTCTCGCCCTTGTATGGTAACCATTAACATTTCCTAAACATATGTCCCGAGTTGGTAAAAAATCCATCACATTGCCGGACAAGGTAACGGTAAAGGTTAACGGCTCTTCCGTTCAGGTGGAAGGCCCCAAAGGAAAGCTTTCCTGGACGCTTCCGGAAGGCATCACCGCTACCGTTGAAGGCAATCAGCTCTCCGTTGACCGCGTCGGCGAAAGCCGTCAGCTTCGCGCCCTGCACGGTACGAACCGTTCCCTGTTGAACAACATGGTCATCGGCGTGTCCGAAGGCTTCGTCAAGAACCTTGAAATCGTCGGCGTCGGTTTCCGCGCCGCCGTCAAGGGCAACATCCTGGATCTGAACCTGGGCAAATCCCATCCGATCAACCAGGTAATCCCGGAAGGCCTCAAGGTAACCGTGACTGAAAACACGAAAGTGACGGTCGAAGGCATCGACAAGCAGGTCGTGGGCCAGTTTGCCGCTGAAGTCCGTGCGTACTATCCCCCGGAACCCTACAAGGGCAAGGGTGTGCGTTTCGTCGGTGAAGTTATCCGCCGCAAGGAAGGCAAGAGCGTCGGTAAGTAATTCAGGTAATAACTATTACAACATATTTACACACGATGAGTACTATCAATCGCAAAGCCATCCGCGCCAAGGTTCGCCGCCGCATCCGCAGAAAGGTTTCCGGAACGGCTTCCCGCCCCCGCCTGGCTGTCTATTTCTCCAACCGCCACGTCTATGCCCAGATCATCGACGATACGGTGGGCAAGACTATCTGCTCCGCTTCCACGGCCGATGCTTCCATCGCCGATCCTTCCAAACTCGCCAACTGCGCTACCGCTACCAAGGTGGGCAATCTGATCGGCGAACGCGCGAAGGCTGCCAATGTCACTGAAGTCGTTTTCGACCGCGGTGGATTCAAGTTCTGCGGTAAGGTGAAGGCCCTGGCCGATGCCGCCCGCGAAACCGGTTTGAAATTCTAATTGAAAGATTCCCTAAATGAATAACGAAACGGAAAACACTGCTCCTGCTACGGAAGCCGCCGCTCCCGCTCAAGCGCAGCAACCCGCAACGGGCGGCCGCGGACCCCGCGGACCCCGCCGTGACGGCCAGAATGGCCGCGGACCCCGCGGACCCCGTCGTGACGGACGCCGTGGCCCTCAGGCTGAAGCTCCCGTGGAAGAAGGCCCCCAGCTCGCTGAAAAGGTTGTGTTCATCAACCGTTGCGCCAAGGTCGTCAAGGGCGGCCGCCGCTTCTCCTTCTCCGCCCTCGTCGTGAGCGGAGACATGGAAGGCCGCGTAGGCTTCGGCTTCGGCAAGGCCAATGAAGTGGCAGACGCCATCCGCAAGGCTACGGAAGCCGCCAAGCGCCAGCTTCGCCCGGTCTCCATCGCCAACGGCACGATTCCGCATGAAGTCTACTCCGAATTCGGCGGCGGCAAGGTGCTTCTGAAGCCCGCCTCCCCCGGTACCGGCCTGATTGCCGGCAACACCATCCGTGCCGTGCTGGAAGCAGCGGGCGTGCGTGACATTGTTGCCAAATCCCTCGGTTCCTCCAACCACGCCAACGTGGTGAAGGCAACCCTGCAGGCTCTCGCTTCCCTGCGCACGAGCGACCAGGTTCTTGCCGACCGCGGCAAGAAGAAGGAAAAGGCCATCTAATCTGATCAGGAGGCGGCGGCCCGGCGCCGCCGCCTCCACGAAATCCAACCATTGTAAATAACATGTTACAGCTTCATACGATTAAGCCCAATCCCGGAGCCAAGCACCGCAAGAAGCGCCTCGGCAACGGGGAAAGCTCCGGTCTCGGCAAGACCTGCGGCAAAGGCAACAAAGGCCAGAAGGCCCGCTCCGGCGGCACGATTCGGCCGGGCTTTGAAGGCGGCCAGATGCCCCTTCACCGCCGTCTGCCCAAGAAGGGGTTCAACAATACCCGCTTCCAGGATAAAATCCTCATTGTCAACCTCTCCCAGCTTGAACGCGTGTTTGAAGCCGGCGCTACGGTTGATGAAAACACCCTGCGTGCAGCCAAGCTCGTCCAAGGTCCCTGCGACGCCGTGAAGCTTCTCGGCAACGGCACCCTGACCAAGAACCTGAACGTAGTCGTGGACTTCGTGAGCGCCAGCGCCCGCGAGAAGGTAACCCAGGCCGGTGGCACCGTCACCGTGCTTAGCGAAGCCTAATCACATTTGGCGAACCGGGTCATGCAGCTTGACCCGGTTCGCATCATTGTGTTTACTGTTGCGGTTCCCATGGATGCCCCGGGTGCAAACCGCCGCGACATGCAAGCCAAGCTGCGCGCCAACTTTTATATTACAGGACCATGATATCCGCATTTGCAAACTCCATGAAAGTACCGGAGCTCAGGCGCCGGATTTTGTTCACACTGGCGATGATTGTCGTCGTCCGCCTGGGGGTACAGATTCCCCTGCCGGGCATTGACGTCATGGAGCTGCAGAAAGTGATTGAAGCCTCCGCGAACGCCAGCGGTCCCGGAGCGGGTCTGGCTACCGTGCTGACCATTTTCTCCGGCGGCGGCCTCCAGCAGTGCGGCATTTTTGCTCTGGGCATCATGCCCTACATTTCCGCTTCCATCATGACCCAGCTCCTTTCCGCGGTGGTTCCCCAGTGGGCCAAGATGGTGCGGGAAGAAGGCGGCCGCCAGAAAATGACCAAGTGGACGCGCGCCATCGCCATCGTCATTGCCCTTGTGCAGGGCTGGTTCCTGGTCGGCACGCTGGAACACCCGGAACGCCTGCAGGCCGTGGGTCTCAACATTCCTGCGGACTGCCAGCTTGTCATTGACCCCGGCATCCAGTTCGCCCTCATGACGGTGCTCATTATGGTGGCGGGCACCATGTTCCTGATGTGGATAGGCGACCAGATTACGGAACGCGGCGTCGGCAACGGTGTTTCCCTCATCATTTCCGTCAACATTATTCACGCCCTTCCGGGGGCAGTCACCCTGGCCTGGAAAACCCTGGTGTACAAGGACGGTACGGTTGTCCCCATGGGAGCCATGCTGCTCGTGGCCCTGATTGCTTTCCTGATTGTTGTGGTGGCGCTCGTCGTGACGGTGACGCAGGCCCAGCGGCGCATTCCCGTGCAGTACGCCAAACGGGTCATGGGCAATAAAATGTTCAACGGCGCCACTCAGTACCTGCCTCTCAAGCTTAACTACTCCGGCGTGATGCCCGTCATTTTCGCTACGGCCATCCTCTCCCTTCCGCAGGTCCTCTTCTCCCAGATCGCCCATTACAACACCACGCTGCAGTGGATCGCGACCAAGATGAATGACTGGCTGAATCCCGCTTCTTCCGGCTATTACATTATTTCCGGCCTCATGATTTTCTTCTTCTCCTACTTCTGGGTGGCGACCATGTTCCAGCCCTCCCAGATCGCGGAAGACCTGAAGCGCAACGGCGGCTATATTCCCGGCATTCGTCCCGGCCCCCCCACCGCCCTCTTCCTGGACCAGACCATGCAAAGGCTGACCTTTGCCGGTTCCGCATTCCTGACCCTCATTTACTTCCTGCCTTCCCTGCTGAATATCGGAGGCAATATCCCCTACCTGGTCACCCAGTTCTTCGGAGGCACCAGCCTTCTTATTCTGGTGGGCGTACTGCTTGACATGATGCGCCAGGTGGAAACGACTCTTCTTTCCCGCAATTACGACGGTTTCCTGAAAAAAGGCAAACTTAAGGGCAAATACGGGCACATCCAGGGTACCGGCGCCGCTGCGGGCAGCCGCACCGTTACCGTCATGTGGATTGTTATCGCCCTGCTTGTGCTGGCCGGAGCCATCGCCTACAACGCCATGCAGTAAGCCCCCCTTTTTTACTGAAAGTAAAGATATGAAGGAACTCAAGCATTTCATTCTGGTTGGGGCTCCCGCATCCGGCAAAGGGACCCAGGGCCGGTTTCTGGCTGATACCTTCGGCCTTCACTCCCTGAGCACCGGCTCCCTGTTGCGGAGGGAAGTGGAATCCTGCACGGAACTGGGCCGGAAAGCCTTGAGCTATATGGACAGGGCCATGCTGGTTCCGGACGAAATTGTCAATGACATGGTGCGCGGCTGGTTGTCAGAGATGGACCATGGCGCGTGGTTGCTGGACGGCTATCCCCGCACGGTTGCGCAGGCGGAAACGCTGGACCATTTTCTGAACCAGCGGGGAACCTCTGTGGACGTGGTCGTCTGGATGGATGTGTCCAGGGAGCTCATTGAACAGCGCATCATGCGCCGCCGGGAATGTTCCACATGCGGTTACGTGGTGCAGACGCCGGAAGAGAAATGCTCCAAGTGCGGCGGGAAAATGGTTTCCCGCAAGGATGACAATATGGAAGCTTTCGCCCGCCGCTGGAAAGATTTTGAAGCCATGACGCTGCCCGTAGCCAGGTACTACGAGGCCCACGGCCTGGTCGTTAAAATGACGGTGTCCGAAGAACGGGAACCTGCCGAGGTTTCCCGGGATCTGGCCCGCAAGCTGGAAGAGTACCGGCAATAGAAAGAATAATCCCATGGCAGAACGAATCCATATCAAGTCTCCCGGCGAGGTAGCCAAGATGCAGAAGGCCGGGGCTGTAACGGCGGAAATCTTGATGGAGATCGGGGCCGAAGTCCAGGTGGGACGCACTACGCGGGAAATAGATGATATCGCGCGTGAAATCTTTAAAAAGCACAAGGTAGGCAATTCCTTTTACCAATACCGCGGGTTTCCCGGCCAGCTCTGCATTTCCATCAATGAGGAAGTGGTGCACGGCAGCGCTGGTCCCCGCCGCATTCAGAACGGGGATATTGTGAGCCTGGACGTGGGCGCTGTTGTGGACGGCTGGCATGGAGACAACGCCATGACCGTTCCGGTGGGTATGGTGGATCCGGAAAAACTGCGGCTGCTGGCCGTGACGGAGGAATCCCTGTTCCGCGCCATTGAACTGGTAAGGCCGGGCGCTTTGCTGGCGGACGTCTGCGCGGCGGTGGAAGGTTTCGTGCGTCCCCGCGGTTTTACCGTGGTTCGGGATTTTGTGGGGCACGGCATAGGCCGCCACCTGCATGAAGAACCCCAGATTCCCAATTACCGCCCCCATTACAAGCTTCCGCGCCTGAAAAAGGGGATGGCCCTGGCTATTGAGCCGATGGTGAACGCGGGCAGGCCTTCCGTTAAAATTCTGGATGACGGCTGGACGGTCGTCACGGCGGACGGCAAGCCTTCCGCCCACTTTGAGCACACGGTTATCGTAACGGACGGCGCGCCCCTGATTGTGACGGACCGCCCCCGCATCGCGTTGCCGGAACAGCTCGGCATTGCTCCTTTGTAACTTCAGCCCCCTCCAGGGAATGACGCCGCCGGTATCTTCCGTTCCCGTGATTCTGGAGAAGACCGCCGCCCGCCGGATGGTGTGGGTGGATGTGGCCCGCGTGGTCGCCTGCATCCTGATTATTGCGAATCACATGGCCTTTTATTCGGCGGAGCTGTACCGGTGGATATGGGCGGAGTTCCTGGCGGCGCGAACGCCCTTTTTTCTGCTGGCGGCGGGCTACTTTGTGGGGAGAGGCTCGTTCGGCCCTCTGGATGGAGGAAGCCTTTTCCTCTGGAGGCGGAGCTGGTTTCTTCTCCGTCCGTATCTGGTGTGGGGGCTGGTTGCGGCCGTCCTGATCGGCTGGTCTCCCCTGCATGAATATTACGCGTCCTACCGGCCTATGTATGAATGGCTGGAAGGAGAGGAGGGCGCCGGGTTCTGGCCCGCTCTCGCGGCGTTCGGACGCTGCCTGGGCATTGCCGGGCATCCCGTGGACGCGCCTATGTGGTTCCTGCGCGATATTATTATTTATACTGCTGCGGCTCCCCTTCTTTACCGCTTGGGAGACTATCTGCTCTGGGCGGGCATGGTCATGCTGTCCCTGAACTATTTTGCGCTGGATCTGGCGGATCATGATTATCCCATCGCCAACAGCCTGGGATTTTTCCTGTTGGGAATGTATGTTTCCCGGTATTCCCTCCCGTTCCTGACGGAGGCCGTGCGCCGGTACGCTGTGCCCTTTCTGGCTGCCACGCTTGCGCTTACCTGGTGGCTGGCAGGCCACCGGGACCAGCACAACTCGATGCTCATCGCCCTGGGCATGCTGGGGCTGATGTCCCTGGCCATTCTGTTCACGGAATGGTTTCCGCGCACGGCCAGATGGGTGGCGGGGTTGGCTCCGGCGTGTTTTTTCATTTTCGGGACGCATTACATCGTCATCATCCTGTTGCGTGAAAGCGGCTGGATTACATGGAAGGGGGAAGCGTGGGACATGCTCTGGCTTTGTCTGGTTCCGGTCATTTTCGCCGTGCTGGCGGGGCTTTTTTTCTGCATGAAAAGATTTGCCCCGCGGCTGGTTCCCCTGCTGGGGGCCTATGGGAAATAGCCGTCTTGAAGAGCCGTTCCGCCGGGACGGGAAGGGAGCCGCGCTTATCTCTTGCCGTCAAAAGGCAAATCCCTTATTCTTTCCTTTGCTGGAAGGGGTGGAAGCGGCTTTTTTGTCACGTTGCCGTTCTTGCTCCACGGCCGGGAAACAATACATGGTATGGCAATGATTCAAGGCGAGCAGGTTCAGGATTCGGAATTATCAACTCAGGCGGTGATCTATCTGGGCCCGAGCTCCATGAGCCTGATGGTGGCTGAGGCTGTCCGGGACAGGATTCGCCTGCTGGATTTCCTTCAGCAGCCCGTCCCGATGGCGCGTGATATTTTCCGGTTCCACCGCATTTCCCGGCATACCATGGACCGCTGCGTGCAAATTATCGGCGACTATCTGGAAATTCTCAAGGAATACGGAGCCGGCAGCAAGCTTTCCGTCCGGTTCATGATTTCCAACATCATTTCCGAGGCGGATAATGTGGACGTGTTCGTGAACCGCATGCACGTGGCACACGGCCTGCGGGGGCGCCGCATTGACGACGGCAAGATGACGCGCCTCATCTACGTGAAGGTGCAGGAGGCTCTGGCCCAGTATCCGGGATTCAGCAAGAAAAAGGTGCTTGTGGTCCATACGGGGCCGGGCAATACCCGCGTGCTTCTGTTCCAGAAGGGGCGCATCGTGCGTTATTCCTGCTACAGGCTGGGAACGCACCGCACGGGGGAGGCCGTCGGGGAAATCGAGTACGGAGACGATGTGGCGGAGCTTTCCATTCTGCGGGAGCACATGCGCGGACAGGTGGACCAGATTTGCCTGGATTACGGGGGCGTGAAGGGCCTGGCGGGCCTGATCGTCATCGGCCAGGAAATGCAGCAGCTCCGGGACCGCCTTTCCCCTACGCCGGAAGGCAAGGTGGCGTGCTCCTCCCTGGCGGCGGAGGCGGAGCGGATGTCCCGCACCACTCTGGAACAGCGCATGAACGTTTACGGGGCGGATTTCGCCGGGGTGGATTCCCTGCTGCCCGCCGTCTTGATGACGGAAATGATTGCCCGCAGCCTGAACCTGGATGACGTCATTATTCCCGCGAGCGGTTATGACGAGGAGTTTTCAAGCAGCCTGATACGCGCGGAACAGCATCCGGGGGATCTGGAGGCGGAGGTTCTCCATTTCGCCGGGATTCTGGCGGACAGGTACAAGGCGGACAAAGGGCACCGCGAGCATGTGGCGCGCCTGTGCATGGAAATGTTTGACCAGCTTCAGGACCTGCACCGCCTTTCCGAGCATGACCGGCTGCTGCTGGAAGTGGCCTCCATCCTGCATGAGGTTGGGTCTTTCATCAACCAGCAGAACCACCAGCTCCATTCCCAGTATATCATTCTCAACAGTGAAATTTTCGGCCTTTCCCGGGATGATGTGGAAACGATCGCCCTGCTGGCCCGCTACCACCGGCATGAGGTTCCCGCCAATTCCGATCCCATGTACGGGGAGCTGGAGCTGAGGGACCGCATGCGCGTAGCCAAGATGGCCGCCATCCTGCGCGTGGCGGACGCCCTGGAACGCGGCCATGCCCAGCGCGTGAACGGCGTCCGGGCGCATATCCGCGGGCGCATGCTGGAGCTGGAGCTTCAGGGCGTGCGGGAAACCGCCGTGGAAGACTTGGCCCTGCGGCTGAAGGGCGACCTGTTTGCGGATATTTTCGGGTATGACGTCGTGCTGGCGCCCCAGCGGTAGGCTGATTTAAAAAACTTCCATTTTCCATTTTTCCCATGTCTGACGAATATATCAACAGAGAACTTTCCTGGCTGGAATTCAACCAGCGTGTGCTGGACCAGGCCGTAAGGACGGATCTTCCCCTTCTGGAACGCCTGAAGTTTCTGGCTATTACCGCCTCCAACCTGGATGAGTTTTTCATGGTGCGCGTGGGCGGCCTTCAGATGCTGCGGCATTCCGGTTCCCGCGTGAAGGACATTTCCGGGCTGACGCCCACCCGCCAGCTGAAAGCCATCCGCTCCCGCGTGGGCCGCATGATTGAGGACCAATACCGCCTGTTCCATGAGGAAATTCTTCCGTGGATGGAAATCAACGGGATCAACCCCCTGGCGATGGAGGATCTCAGCACTTCCCAGAAACTGACGCTGGAGCAGTATTTCAACAACCAGATATTCCCGCTTCTGACGCCGCTGGACATGGATGCTCCGGAGGCTCCCGCGCTGCCGTCCCTCAAGCTGCTGATGGGCGTGGAACTGCGCGACAATGAGACCGGGGAGGTGCGCTCCGCCGTGGTGGCCCTTCCGGACGGCCTGCCGCGGCGCGTTCCCGTCCCTTCCGCGGAGGCGGAACGCTACGTGATGCTGGAGGACCTGGTCCGTGAGTGCATCGGCACCGTTTTTCCCGGTGAAACCGTTCTTTCCGCAGCGGTGTTCCGCGTCACGCGCAATGGGGATATTGCCGTGCAGGAGGAAGACGCCCTGGACCTGGCGGATGAGATGGAGGAAGTGCTCGTAGCCCGGAAATTTTCCGAATGCGTGAGGCTGGAAGTAGAGTCCTCCGCGCCCGCTCCCCTGCATGACAAAATCATGCGGATCGTAGGCGCCGGGAAGGAAGAGACTTATGACCTCAAGGGGCCCCTGATGCTTTCCGATTTTATGGAAATGGCCTTTGCACCCGGCAATGACCAGTTGAAGGTGGAGCAGTGGTCCCCGCAGCCGTCCCCTTCCGTGGACCCGGCCGTCAGCATTTTTGAAAACATTGCCGGCGGGGACATTCTGCTCAACCATCCCTATGAAAGTTTTGAACCCGTCCTGCGCCTGGTGGAGGAAGCCGCGGAAGATCCGGACGTCATCGCCATCAAGCAGGTGCTGTACCGCACCGCCAGGAACTCCCGCATCGTGGCCGCCCTGAAAAAGGCGGCGGAGAGCGGCAAGCAGGTGACGGCGTTGGTGGAGCTGAAAGCCCGTTTTGACGAAGCCCGCAATCTGGAGAAGGCGGAAGAGCTTCAGCGTTCCGGCGTGCAGGTTGTTTACGGCGTCAAGGGGTTGAAGACCCATGCCAAGATTTGCCTGGTGGTGCGCCGGGAACAGGGCATGCTGCGGCGTTACTGCCATTTCGGCACGGGCAATTACAATGAGACCACCGCCAAGATTTACACGGATATTTCCTACCTTACGTGCGACGACCAGCTGGGAGCGGACGCTTCCCAGTTCTTCAATTCCGTGACGGGGCGCACCAAGCTCATGCGCTTCCGCAAGCTGTATCCCTCCCCGGTGTTGATGAAGGCGCGCCTTATTGAACTTATTGAGGGGGAGGCGGAACGCGCGCGGCAGGGGGAACCCGCCCGCATTTCCGCCAAGATGAACAGCCTTCAGGACGTGGAAATTATTGACGCCCTGTACAGGGCCGCGGACGCCGGGGTGGACATTGAACTGAACGTGCGCGGCATTTGCTGCCTGAAAACGGGCCCCCGGCCCAACGGCAAGGTAATCCGCGTGGTCAGTATTGTGGACAGGTATCTGGAGCACGCGCGCATTTTCTTTTTCCACCACGGCGGCAACCACCAGCTTTTCATCGCCAGCGCGGACTGGATGACCCGGAATCTGGATAAAAGGGTGGAGCTTATGGTGCCCGTCACCAACGGAAAGCTGGCGCGCCGCCTGAAATCCATTCTGGACGCCTGCTTCAGGGACAATGTCCAGGCCTGCAATATTCTGCCGGACGGCACTTCCGAACATGTCGTCCGGAAAAAAGGCCAGAAAGCCTTCCGTTTGCAGCAGTACCTGACCAAGGAGGCGCGCCGCCTGGCCAAGGACAAGGAACGGGAACGCCAGCAGATGCTGGAACCGCACACACCGCATTAAAGGCGCTCGTCATGGGCGTCTGAAGGTCAGCCGGGAACAGTCTCCGGAGTACGCCGGTTTTCCGGAGAGGGAGGAGGAAGCCGGTTACGGTTTTCTGCCGTCAAGAATGGACAGCAATTTTTTCAGCCACCTGATTTTGTCCCGGCGTTTCCGGAAAATATGGCCCCGGGAGAAGAACAGTTTCCATTGCTGGCCGCGGATATGGCGCCGGAGTAGCGGGGCCAGCCCCTGGGAAATCGCATCCAGTTCCTTCCGGAACGCGGGAAGTTTCTTTGCTTCCGGCCACTAGAAAAAGGAGTACAGGATCCAGTGGAACTGCCCCATGGTTCCGGGGGTGTCAGGGAGCCGCCATGGTTTTTCCGGGCCTACCATGTGCAGCAGTTTCCATGAACGCCCGCAGGATATGGACGGAACGTTTTCAAATTCGGTTCCGCGCAGGAGCCGTGTTTTTTCTTCATCCCAGGTCCAGGACAGGAATTGGAAGTTCCATTCCGGAGGCAGCGTCGTCATGTCTCCGTGCAGGGCGATATTTAAGATGTCCTGGTCCGGATAGGGGAAGGGTTCCGGGCGGTTCCGAAGCTGTTGGAGCAGCCGGTGTTCCAGGTTGCGGCGGCGCATCTGGTCCAGATCCAGCACCAGGACGCCGGAATTGCAGTAGGAAAGGGGGGAGGAAAGGTAGTTGCCCATATATTCCAGATGGGGATGCATCGTTCCTTTTTCAATGCTCCAGAGGGCCAGGCCGTCTCCGGCCGCCGCTACGGAAGCTCCCCGCAAATCGGAAAAATACAGTTCGGCTACGTCTCCGGCCAGCAGGACATCTGCGTCCAGATAAACGATCCTGCCGTACTGCGGGAACAGGCTGCCGGCCATCAGGCGGGCATACGCAAGGGGGGAGTAGCGGTCCTTGTTGCCGTTTTGAAAGAGATGGCGGAATTCTTCCGGAAGTTGCAGGAAAGAAAGGGAAACCTGCGGAAAGGGGGCGGCAACCTGGTTCAGCTCCTGTATTATTCGCGCGTCCATTCCGTCGTGAACGATGTGAATGTCATAAAAGCGTCCGGAACTGGCGTGAAGGCAAAGGGTGTGAATGGCTACGCCCAGGGGCAGGCCCCAGCCGCCGGTGGCGGAAAACATGACGGGGATGCGTGATTTCTCCGGGGATGCGGGAACGGGCGGGGTTGTCATGGAATCGGGGAATTTCATGGGAAGGGTCTTGAAGAAGGGGCTGCGGGAAGGAATAGGCCGGGGAGGGAAAGAGCATGGAGGCTCCGTTCAGGCCGGAAAAGGGATGTCTGTTATTTGAAGAAGGGGGCGTCTGAAGTCTTTAAATGCCGGGGCCGGGATTTTTGCGGGGGGTAACCGTTTTTCCCCGCATGGAAAATAATTTGGCGGTTTTCGTTCATTTGTCCGTTTCATGGTTCGGGGAGGCTTTTCGGGCATTCCTGTTCCTTTGGCGGTTCCTGCCGGGCGGAGAGAAGGGGCAGGAGCAGTCCGGCTGTTTTCCCTGCCTGGTACGCGCGGTCCGGAGGGGAGAAATGGAAGGGATCTATATATCTGCGCCCCTGCATGAAGTCATGGTGGTCTGAAAGAACCGCACCGGGCAGGGAAGATGCCGCCTCACGGACAATGGAATTAAAGGCGGTGATGATTTTCTCTTTTTCTTCATTCAGCGTGCCGTCCGGCCCATCCATGATGGACGTACTGGTTGCCAGGATGAGGAAACGGCAGCGCTTGCTGAGCTGGGAGACGAATGCCATGTAATTTTTGCGGAAGTCATCCACGGAAATGGCGGAGACCTTATTGGTGACGTGGGAACCGAAGGAAACAATGACGGCTTCGTATCCGGCGGAGGGAAAATATCCTGCAAGGGTGGGGAGATAGTCCGGATCTCCGGGAATCAGCGTGGAGGAGAACAAGTCAATGTCTTCCTGAAGTTCTGAGGCAAGGGGCCGCCACAAATGCCGCATGACGGAACCGCCAATGAGCAGTATGCGCGCCTGCCCTTTTTCTGAATGAATGGCCGTAATCCAGTCGGTTTCCTCACGGTAATGGGGAGGGGCCGCCAATGTCCTCCAGCGGGCAAGCATGCGTTCCTTCCGGCGTTTTCTTCTTTTCTCCAGCAGGCGGTGTATTTTCCCGGAACGCCTTCTCACCCACGTTTGGCCGAAAGGCAGCCGGTGGAGGACCTGTTTTCCCAGATTCCGGTAAGCTTCCGGGAAATCTTCTTCCCCGGAGTCGGGCAGGGGGCGGTATTGCAGCATATCGCCGCAAAAGTCAATGAATGGAAGGTTCAGCTTGCCTGCCAGCGTGCGAAGAAGGGCGTTCCAGGCTTCAAGGACGCCCGGTTCTTCCGCGTAGGGGTGCCGGGCGCTGCCGTAGTCGGAGGGCGGGGATGACAGGAGGATCAGGCGGCGCGTCTGTTTCCGCAGAAAGGCGAAAAGCCTGCAAAGCATATCTTCGGCGCTTTCCATGGGCCCGCCCCCTTCCGGGGGCTTTTCCATGAGCCTGCCGTTGGCCGGGGAAAGATGCAGGGGCGGCCACATGAAAAGAATGATGCTGTAGCGGGCGCCGGAAAGGCTGTGCTCCATTTGCCGCCACAGGCGGGGATGGTTGAGCGGGAAATTGAAGATGAGCGTGTCGGCGGCCAGTCGGGACGATTTCAGATGGCCATGGTTTTTTGCCAGAGCGGAACTGCCGATCACCAGCATTCTGTCATTGCCGGGCAGGAGGTGGTCGTGTTGCTGGTAGGAATAGATGAACACGGGAAAAACAGCAGTTACAGGGATGATCGGGGGAACTTCTTTGCAGAATAAAGAGTGTATCCGAGGATTTGGCACGTGTCTATTCCGTTTTTGGAAAACCTCAGCCGGAACATTTTCCTTCTGGCGGTCTTGAACTTCCAGAAGCATTGAAGGAGGCGCAGGTAAATCCACCGTCCGGCCAGGGCGGCCTCAAGATAAGCCCTCTGTTCCCTGGGCATCCCGCAAACGTGTTCGGAAGTGATGTCCGCCTCCCGCCAGAGTTCCGCCCAATGCCTGAGCCGCCCGGCCGGCATTTCATTGTCCGGAAAAAGCAGGGGGACAATATAATTCATGTAGGCCGTGCGGTTGCTGCCCAGAACCCCTTCCCGGAGTTTTTCCCTGGTGAGCATCTCGAATACGGCGTAATAACTTGCGGGCCGGGTTTCCGCTTTCCGGTTGCGAGAAGAAACGGATTGGGGACCGCCCAGCCCGTAGTGGTAGAGTTTTTCAGAGGTGAGGGCGACGCTGCGGCAGCGGGCGATGGCCCGGGAAACGTAAAGGGTGTCTTCTCCGCTGGTGAAGGAAGAAGGCAGGCGGACTTCCAGGGGGGCGGAACAGCCGGGGAGTATCCGCCTGAACAATTTGCTCCAGACGACGCCGGTGATCCTGTCTTCCAGAAAGAGCCTGAATATTTCTCCTTTCTCCGTAAAGACGCCGTCGCAGGCGGTGTTTTCAATATGAAGGAGTTTTTCCTCAGCCATTCCGCGCGATTCTCCGCTTTCAGCCGGAAGGAAGGGGGAATAGGAACATTGGACCATGTCCGCCCCGCTTTCTTCCGCGAGCCGGTAGAGCCGTTCGTACATGTCCGGCTCAACGTAGTCATCCGGATCCGCAAAACCCAGGTAAGGCGCCGCGGCTGCCCTGATTCCCGCGTTACGGGCTTCCGCCCTGCCGGAATTTTCCTGTGTAATCAGGCGGAAACGACTGTCTCCGGAAGCATATTTCCGGACGATGCCTCCGGACCCGTCGGTTGAACCGTCGTCCACGCAGATGATTTCCAGGTCGCGGAGGGTTTGTGCCGCCAGGCTGTCCAGACAGCGCGGCAGAAGGGACTCCATGTTGTAGATGGGGACGATGACGGAAATGAGGGGAGAGGGCATGGTCTGCTGTATAGGAAACGGGGTTATATCCGGAGCCATGAGCCGGGGATGAGTGCGTCATCCGTATGGTACCGGTCGCCTTCCTCCCTGTTGAACCAGATGCGCAGCGCGATGACGATTTTCTCCGCGTGTTCGTTGAGCCAGGCCGCCCACCAGGAGAAAGTGCTGTTGGCGATGATGTGGTGGCGGCAGTTTCGCATCAGTTCCAGATCGAAGTAGCCGGTGCCGCCGTCATTGATATCCACATGGACATGGGGCAGGGCGGGCCTCAGGTTTTGCCGGGCCCATTCTATGTCGTCCGAGAAGATGAAGTAACGCAGGGATTCCTGCGGAGCGCCTGCCGCCCGCAGCCTTCCTTCCATTTCAGCCATACTCCGGAGGTAGTATTCCAGAGGCGGCGGAGAAAGGTAGGGGTTGGAAAGGTAATCCGTTCTGCGGATGTGCAGGGAAATGGAGCAGCATGAACGGATATCTTCAAGAATGCGGGCGTTTTCCGGAGTCAGGGGAGTTTTCAGACGGAATTCCCTGCAAAGCTGTTCCCGGCAGTGGAGGAAGTATTGTTCCGTCTGAAAATATCCCTTGAAATAGGTATGGCGGCGGGGAGGAGCCGCGAGACCGGGATTGAACCCGTGCCGTTTTTCCTCCCGGAAATGAGGATATTTGGGAGCGGCGAACAGGGAACGCAGGCAGGCGGGAATACGGGACTTGCGGAAAGCCCAGGGGGGAGGGCCTCCTTCAATGGGAAGGGAAACCCGGAAGTGATGGAGTTCGCAGACCCTCTTATCATCATGTTCATATGATGAGGCTTCCAGTCTTGCTTTTCCCCCTTGCCGGGAGAGCGCGAAGAGGAAGGCGTATTGGAACAGCTGGTTTCCCAGCCCTCCGAAAAGACGCATGACTATTATTTTTCCTTTTGCCATGTTCAAGCAGGGGAAGGGGTTAAAACGTGATATTCCTGCGTATTTCCTCCAGCTGTTCGCGTACTTGCCGCAGCTGTGCCCTGCCATTCCTCCTCCATGAGGGGACAGGGCAGAAATGGAGGAGCTTCCGGCGGATTCCGGTGTTTTTGCCGGCCCTCCGGAGCCTTCTTCCGAAGTCTGAAAAGCCGGAGGATTGCAACAACAGGCGGAAAGGAAGATGCAGGGAGGCCCTCCGGCACTCGGCGGCCGTGCAATGGGCGGTCAGGAAGTCCCGGATGATGCTGTAAAGTATTTCCTGCTCCGGCGGGGAGAAAGGCATGCCAAGCAGCCTCAGTTCAAATGGTTCATGCTCAATAAAGCGGACGAGATGGCCGGCTTTTCTTTTCCAGAGATGGCGTTGTTCATAAAACTCTTCAATCAGGGAAAGCCACCGGGGGATCATGGGCAGGATGTCGGCGGTTCTTTTCCGTATCTGGTGGTGGTTGCCCTGTTCATGCTGGCGGTAATGGTAAACGGCCTCCGGACAGAAGGAAATTTTTTCTGTCAGCGCGAGCACGAAATGCGAGAAGAGGCCGTCTTCACAGGGGTGAATGCCTTCCGGGAATTCCAGATTGTTTTTCAAGGGGAACTCCCGGCGCAGAAATATGCCGCAGGTGGGCAGGGCGGGGATTTTATCCGGCGGAAACCTGTCGCAGAACAGCTTTCCCGCTACGGTCAAATCGCTTGCTCCGCGGTCCGAGGCGTCCAGAAGATGTTTGAGAAAGGCCGCGTCGATGAAATCGTCGCCGTCAACGAAACACAAATAGCGCCCGGAAGCGCGCCGCATGCCCAGATTTCGGGCGGAGGAAACGCCTCTGTTTTTCTGTTCAAAATAACGGATTCTTGAGTCCGCCTCTGAAAAACGCCGGGCGATTTCCCCCGACGAGTCGGAGGAACCGTCGTTAATGATGAGGCATTCCCACTCCGCAAGGGTTTGCCGGCGTATGCTGCTGATGCACTCTTCAAGATATCGTTCCTGGTTGTAAACGGGAACAATGACGGAAACCTGGGGGCTGTGGCGGGCAGGATTGGGTCATTGGCGGGACTGTTGAGGTTCGGAGGGGGAGCATGCGGCAAGAGCCCGCTTCAGGTTGGAGCGGGATTCCCTGTCAATATCCCTGCCCAATTGGAGAAGCGCCTGCTGCATTTCCGCGTATTCCTCCTCCGTTTGCCTGATGGCGCGGAGCATGGCGCCGCCAAGCGTTTCTTCCCCGTAAAGAAGTGCGTTCCGGTCATTGAAGCCGTAGAAGGAAGCGAATTTTTCATGGATGACCGGAATCTTCGCGAATCCGTAAATGAGCAGGGCGGAGCCGGTGATGCCGGTGGTAATGTAGCGGTCGTGCGCCGGATTGCCGGGATCAAGGAGAGGCAGGAAATAGTCCGCCCGCCTCATGGCCTCGTACATGGCGGGGAAGTCGAGTTTTCCGGCCACATGCAGGAAGGGGCGCAGGTGGCCGGGAATTTCTCCCAGTTCTCCTTCCCCTACGATGATGACGGAAAAGTCCCTGTGGCCTTCATGGTAGATGGTTTGCAGCGCTTCAATCAGGAGGTTGTGGTTTTTCCGCTGTGCGGAAAGGGAACCTACGGTAATGAATACGGGTTCGCGGTTCCGGGGCGCAGGCGGGATTTCCCCGAAAAAGTGCGGATTAACCATCATGCCCCTGGGAAAGGAGCCCAGCGTCAGCAACCGTCCCTGGCGGTCAAGTTCTTCTTCCCCGAACCGGGGGATATCCTTTAATTCATGTTCGACGGCCAGAAGATTGGCGAATTTGTCAAACCCCGTCATGTGAAGGAAACTTGCCCAACCCGGAATGTCATAAAAGGCGGATGTTGATACCAGGATGGCTTCGTACCGGGTGAGGACGCGCGCTTTGGCCAGGCGCTTCCATGAAGTGCACATGGCCGTGAAAATATGGATATCGCCTTCCTTGAAACAACACAGGGGCGATTGTCTGGCCAGGCTGTGATGCATCAGGACATCAACGCGGTATCCCATGTCGAGCAGGTGGCGGCAGAAACCGGGGATGACTTCCCCGTGGCAATAGTTGGGTTCCAGAATAAGGATGGTACGGCCGGCCACTGGATGCCTGCGCCATGCGCGCATGCTTCGGCGGGCGTCCCGGTCATAGTCGGACAGGAAATCGCGCAGGAAAGTGCGCCATTTTTTACGCAGGTTCCGAAACGGAATACACATGGTCAGCAATCGGAGCATGACTGTCTGCGTATGTGTCATTGGTTTCATGGTGAAAAATTGCAGGAAATATAATGAATATCGCCTGACGCGGATGATGAATGGCCCTTGTTACCGTTCCGGGCGGTTTTTCCCCCGCCGGGTAAAAAAGAATACGTTGTGTGACGAGGGCTGAATACTTAATAAATTCATACTGAAAAGCAATATCAAAAAAACTCCTTGGCGCATGATGCCGGAGTATTCCTGACGGTTTGAATTTTCCGCCGTATTGCAGCCGTACCACAGCCCTCCGTTTCCGTTATTCCCGGGAACTTCCTTCGGGAGGCAGCCTTTGCATTTCTTTCTGGAAACAGTTTCCCTCTTCCGGTTGTTCCGTTTTTCAACAGATGGCGTTGCTGTTTTTTCTTGATGTGAATTTTCAATCCGGATAAAAAAGGATGCTTCCGCCATGAGCGTATCCGTTTCCATCATTGTTCCCTGTTATAATGTTGCCGCCTATTTGGACCAATGTATGGAAAGCCTGGCCGGTCAGAGCATGGAAGATATCGAAATCATTTGCGTCAATGACGGTTCTTCCGACTGTACGGCGGAGATATTGCGCGAATGGCGGAACAGGGATCGCCGCGTCCGGATAATTGACCAGAAAAACAGCGGCGTTTCCGCAGCGAGGAACAGCGGCATGGCAGCGGCTGCGGGAACGTATATCGGCTTTGTGGATCCGGACGACATGGTGGAACGGAATATGTTCCAGCGCCTGGTTACTGCGGCCGCGGAGAAAGAAGCGGACGTAGCGGTGTGCGGATACCATGAATTTTGCGACTGCGGGGACATGGATATGCCTGAAAGAGGCTGGTCGCCGTCAGCCGGATTTTTCCCGGAGGAAAAAGCGGAACGGTTCCGGCGGGGGACGCCGTGGAGCCGGTGCGCGGGAACGGTGTGGAACAAGTTGATCCGCAGGAAGCTGCTGGAAGAAAACGGTGTGCGTTTCGTTCCCGGATTGCGCCAGGGGGAGGATTTGTATTTCTGTTTGATGCTGTTGACTGTTGCTCCGCGGCTCCTGATCCTTCCCGACCGTTTGTACCATTACCGGAGGGAACGCCCCGGTTCCGCCTCCTGCGGGCGGGATCCCCGCCTGGGGGATTTCCGCATGGATTTGATGGGCATGGAATCTCTGGCGCGTTTCTGGGGGGAGCGGGGGCTCCTTGATTCACCCGCCGCCTTCGGTCTGGTGGACTACTGCATGGAGTTGATGCGCAGGCATTTCATCATGAAAGAGGGAGCTTTTTTCAAAGCGTCTCCGGAAGACCGGGAAGTTCTGCTTTCCGGCTGGAAAAAGTGGCTGGAACTGGTGGGCGCGGAGAACGTCCTTCCCAGTCTGGACCGGTGGGACCGGGCTTTTTGCCGCCTTCTGCTGGATTGCCCCCTCCGGAGCAATTTTTTCTCTGCCCTGCATTCCCCGCCTGATGTCGTCCCGCAAGGGGCGCCGGGGGGCTTACTATACCCTGAAAAGGCACCTGATGAAGTGAAAAGGGGAAGATTCCCCCCCCTTTCCCTGCTGTTCCGGCGCCGCATGGGGTTGCGGAAAGGCGGAATCCTGCCGGCATCCTACAGGCCCGTGTAGCACATCTGCTCTTTGAGCTGGGCCACCTGGAGGTCTTCCCCCAGATATTCCCCGATGGAGTAGCCGAAGAGCATGGCGGCGCCGGGGCCGTTGGCGGTGAGCATGTTGCCGTCCAGCACCACATTTTCATCTTTCACAATATGGGCGCCGGCTTCGTTGAGTTCCCGGTAAACGTCCTGGGCCGGGTAGGCCGTGACGTTCCTGTCCTTCACCAGGCCCGCTTTGGCCAGCACGATGGGGGCGGCGCAGATGGCGGCCACCAGCTTGCCCGCTTCATGCATTTTTTTGACCAGATGGATAACTTCCGGCGTGTCGCGGAGTACCCAGGAGCCAGCGCCGCCGGGCAGGATTAAAGCGTCCAGCTTGTCGGCATGGAGTTTATCCAGCATGGTGTCCGTGCTGACGGTTACTTCATGGGTGCTGACCACCTTGTCGGACTGGACGCCGGCAAGCACTACGTCCATGTTCAGGCGCCGCAGGATGTCCAGCGGAGCCATGAGTTCGATTTCTTCAAATCCGGGGGCGGCAAGTATGGCGACTTTTTTCATGGTTGGTAAGACAGGGGGAGGAAGCGGAACGTTCAAGGAAAAGAGCAATATGTTCCGGTAGCCCTACAGGAGGAGAAGAACCGGGTTTTCCAGCAGGGTTTTGAATTCGGCGGCAATGTTGGAAGCCTTGCATTCCGGCAGAATGCCGGCGTTCACGTACAGGGTGACGGGCAGGATGAGTTTGGACACGGGACGCCCCGCTTCAATGCCCGTTTTCGGCGTAGTGCCTCCTATGCTGATGATGCTGTGGGGCATTTCCGGAAGCACGGCGCGCTGGGCTGCCACGTTCACGCCGCTGTCGCAAAGAAGGATGTTGGGCGCGACGCTGCCCGCGGGGAACGGACCTGCCGCGGGGGCGGCCAGGCGTTCCATGGCGATGTTGTAAATCGTCTTGCCGGAGGCGTTTTCAATGAAGACGTATTTTTCTCCCTTGTCCAGCACCATGAGCAGTTCCGCGGCGGCGTCTCCGGCCAGCCATTCCGGCTCGCTGGCGCATGCTTTCACCGCCGCGCGCACCACGTAGTCAAAGAGGCTGTAGCGGCCGCCGATGAGTTTTTCGCACTGGACGGCGATGGGCGTGCTGATGGCGGCCAGGTAAGCCATGTTCGCCTCCAGGGAATACAGGTAAAAGTTGTCTACGCGCGTGGCGTGGCGCGTGTCCCGGGGCGCCAGCGGGGTCTGCACCCGGCGGGCGGGGCCGCCCGCGGGGCGCAGGGCGGCCCGTACATCCGCGGCCATGATTTTGCCCCGGGGTCCGGTGCCGCGCAGCGTGGCGGGGTTCAGGCCGGCTTCCGCCGCCAGCCTGGCGGCCAGCGGGCTAAATGTCGCGGGCGGGCGCGGGAGGCCGCCGCAGGCGGCTGCGCCGAGTTCCGACTGAAGCAGCGCAATAGGCGCTCCCGCCGCGGCGGAACCTCCCTCCGGCACCAGGATTTCCGTCAGGGTGCCGTCCTCGCAGGCCTGGAGCTCCACATGGGCCTTGTCCGTCTCAATGTCGGCCAGATGGTCGCCGACTTCTACGAAGTCCCCTGTTTTTTTGATCCATCTCAGGACGGTGCCTTCGTGCATGGAGTCGGACAGGCGGGGCATTTCAATGGTAATAGCCATGGAGGTGAATGTTGAAATATGGTAAAAGGGAGGAAGGCACGCCGGAAGGGGCGGGATGTCTCCTTCCGGCGCGCGGAAACGCGGTTACGCGCTGTATTTTTCCACGCCGTCGATGAATACCTTGCAGGTATTGAAGTCATCGTCCAGCAGAACCATGTCCGCCGTGAAGCCGGGGGCGATTTTGCCCAGGCCTTCCAGGCCCAGGGACTGCGCCTGGTTCCAGGAGGTGGCTTTCACCAGGTCGCTGAGGGGTTTCCCGGTCAGGCGGTGCACGTTTTTCAGGCCGTGGGCGTATTTGAGGGTGCTGCCGGCCAGGGCGCCGGATTCCTGCAGACGGGCCACGCCGTCCTTCACGATGATGGGCAGGCCGCCCAGGTCTCCGGGGCCGTCCGGCATCCAGGAGCAGGCCAGGGAGTCCGTAATCATCAGCATCTGGTCGGAATCCTTGTTCTTGAACACGGTTTTGAGCATGTCCGCGCAGAGGTGGATGGTGTCGCAGATGATTTCAATCTTGATTTCCCTGTCCAGCAGGCCGGACCCCACCAGGCCGATTTCACGGTGGTGCAGGGGGGACATCTGGTTGCAGTAGTGGGTCAGGTGCGCCAGCCCCGCAGACTTCGCCCTGTTGAAATCCTCATGGGTGGCGGCGCTGTGCCCGGCGGAGCAGCGGATGCCGTTGGCCGTGGCTTTCTCAATGAATTCAATGGCTCCGGGCATTTCCGGCGCCAGGGAGACCAGCAGCACCCTGGCAATGGAGTTCAGGTTGGCCACTTCATCATAGTCCGGCTGGCGGACAAAGGCGGGGTTCTGCGCGCCGCAGCATTTGGGGTTGATGAACGGCCCTTCCAGGTGGACGCCGGGCGTTTTGGCGAATTCCTGGTTCTTCATGTATTCCGCCACGGAGGCGCATACGTCTTCCAGTACCTTGGGGGACAGGGTGAGGGTGGTCGGCAGCCAGGAAGTGACGCCTTCCTTCATTTTGCATTCCGCAATGGTGCGGAGGCTTTCCAGCTTGGCGTCGCAGGTGTCGCAGCCGCCGGCGCCGTGGCTGTGGATGTCAATGAAGCCGGGAAGGAGCATGCGGCCTTCCGCATCCACGACCTTGTCTGCGGCGGGAAGTTCGCTCCCGGCGGGATAGACGGCGGTAATGGTTTTGCCTTCCATTTCCACGGCAGCCCCGGGCATATCGATGCCGGGGGAGATGATGCGTGCGTTTTTAATGAGTGTCTTCATAAAAATGAATGGTTGTTGGATGGATGTTGATCGTCGTTTTTCTCCGTTCGTCCGCGTCTTCCCGCCTGGCCTCCGCTTCCTGCGGAAAACCGGGAATGGGCGGCGGTGTGCCGGAGATCGTTCATGACGCTGGCAGATTCCCGGTTATCTGGCGGCGTCCAGGGCTTTGTTCCACCGGGCTACGCGGGCGGCTTCCGCTTTCAGCACGGCGGCCGCGGCGTTCTTGTCCAGAATGCGGATGTCCTTGATTTTGTCTCCCCGGACAATGGAGTTGACGACATCCTGTCCTTTCAGCACCTTCCCGAAGACCGTATGGCGGCCGTCCAGATGGGGCGTGGCCACATGGGTGATGAAGAATTGGGAACCGTTGGTGCCGGGGCCAGCGTTCGCCATGGAAAGCACGCCGGGGCCGTCATGCCTGAGGTCCGGGGAAAACTCGTCTTCAAAACTGTAGCCGGGGCCTCCCATGCCCGTGCCGGTGGGATCGCCGCCCTGAATCATGAAATTCGGAATCACGCGGTGGAAGGTGATGCCCCTGTAGTACCCTCTGCTGGCGAGGTTCAGGAAGTTGGCTACGGTGACGGGCGCCTTGGAGGGGTAAAGGGCCAGTTCAATGTCCCCCTTGGTAGTGGAGAGGACGACATGGACGTCCTTGAGGCCGGCGGCGGATTCCGCGGAGGCGCTGAAGCACGCCAGGGCGCACAGGGAACACAGCAGAAGGGTGAGATATTTTTTCATGGCTTCTTGTTTCCCCCCTATCTTGCCCGAATAGAAGCAGGGTTGCAAGTAAATCGCGCGCCCTGACGGGAGAATGGCGCGGGGCGCGCCAATGCGGGAAGGTTTTTCTCTGAAGAAGGGATTTTTAAGGATGGGCGCCCGGTTGCCGGCCCAGGACTACCTTGAGCCGGAAGCCGCGCGGGAAAAACGGAAGACCGCCCACGCCATGAAGAGGCTGAGGATTCCCATGACGACGAATTGCCAGGAGGGGGGGATGACCAGCATCATGGCGTATTGGAACCCGACGGCCAGCAACCCGAGCGCGCAGTCCACCAGGTTGCCGGCGGCAATCATGTCCCCGCGTTTGTCATTGTCCGCCCGGTCCTGGAAAAAGGCATTCAGAGGCACCAGGAACAGGGCGGCGGAAATGCCCGCCGCCATCAGCAGGGCATTAAAGACCGGGGAAGCCATGGAGACTGCGGCCAGGGCCGCGCAGCTAGCCGCCATCAGCACGCCTCCCGCCACGGAAACATTCATCCGGATGTGGCGGCGGCAAATCACGGAGGCGAGAATGCCCCCCAGCACCGTTCCCCCGCTCATCCAGGCCATCAGCACGGCTCCCACGGAGCTGAAGTCATCCCCGCCACCGGAGATTTCCTTGGCCATCTGGATAGTCATCAGCATGACCGTGCCGCCGAAGAACCAGAAATAGCCGATGCCCATCTCGCTGACGCGCAGATTGCGGTTTTTCCACAGCTTGCCCAGCTGATGGAAGTGCTCGTAAAACAGGGACCAGGAGAAGGGGCGGTCCCCCCCGGGAGCGTACCGGGGCAGGCAGAAGCTGGAGGCCGCCACCGGAACGGCCAGGAGCAGGAACACCAGGCATGGGAAAGAGGCGGCATACCATCCGTCATTGATGCCGGAGGGTTTCAGCCATGCGTCAAACCATTGGAAGAAGCCCTCCCCCAGCCAGCGGTGCCAGATGGTATCCGTGGAAGGTTCCAGCAGGTAGCGGAACCAGATGAAGACGCCGATCTGGCCGATGAGCAGGCTGAGGATGGAAGCCATTTCCACAATGCCGCTGGCGAACCCCATGCGGGAGGTCCCCACGATGTCCTTGACGATTCCCTTTTTGGCCGGGCTGAAGACGGTGGCCTGCACGGCAAAGACGCAGAACCACAGGATGGCCCCGTTCAGATTGTGGACGCGCAGGCTCCAGTACATGCCCGCCAGCACGCATATCTGGAGCAGGGCCATGAATTGGATGATGCGCGCCTTGCAGAAACGGTCCGAAAGCCAGCCGACGAATGGGGAGAACAGGATGAAGGGCAGCACGATGATGGCCCCCAGCGGATATTCCAGGTCCCCCTCTGCGCCGTACAGCCAGACGCCCAGGGGAATCAGCAGGAATTGAGCCCCTTTTTCATTAAAGGAGTTCTGCGCCTGAATCAGCACGAGCCGCCAGAAAGCTCCCCATGGAACTTTGCGGGCGTGTCCTGGCGTATGGGCGCTGGAATTCATGAAGTTACAGGCTGGGCTCCTCCGCTTTTTCCAGGCCGGAGCCGCGGAACAGGCACAGCACGCCGATGACGGCGGTCAGCAGGACGCTGGCAATCAGGGATGCTTCTTCACTGAAACCGCACATTTCCGAGCTGGAGAACAGATATTGGAATACTACCAGGCTCAGGAAGGCGGCGGGAGCCGCCGCCGGCCAGCAGCATCGGTTTTTGCTGCGCAGGTAAATGGAAACGGCCCAGAGCGTGGCGGCGGCCAGCAGCTGGTTGGCCCAGCCGAAGTACTGCCAGATGACGGCATAGTCCATGCTGCTGACGGCAATGGCCGCGGCGAAGAGAGGGATGGCGATCATCAGGCGGCGGCTCAGCTGCTCCTGGCTCAGCTTGAAGCAGTCCGCAATCATCAGGCGCGTGACCCGCAGGGCGCCGTCCCCCGTGCTGATGGGGAGGATGACCACGCCGATCATGACCAGGATGGAGCCGACGCTCCCCATCCAGGATTCGGAAATCGTCTGAATGGCCAGCGCCGGAGCCTTTCCGTTGGCGGTAGCCCCTCCCAGGGCTTCCGGAGAGCCGTAGAAGGTCAGCGCGGCGGCGGCCCATATGAAAGCGATGATGCCTTCCGTAATCATCGCCCCTCCAAAGACGGGCAGCCCTTCCCGCTCCGTTTTCAGACACCGCGCCATCAGCGGGGACTGTGTGGCATGGAAGCCGCTCACGGCTCCGCAGGCGATGGTGATGAACATCACGGGGAAAAGCGGGAAATCCGCCGGATGGCGGTTATGGAAAAAGTCCAGATCCGGAAGCACTTCCATGCGGGGCAGGTGCATCCAGGCCGGCATGAAATCCGCAAAGGGAGCCAGGAGCATTACGCCCAGAATGCCCATGACCATGATGATCAGGGCGACGGAAAAAAGAGGATAGACCTTTCCCATGATAGCCTGGATGGGAAGAATGGTCGCCAGAAAATAATAGCCGAAGATCATCCAAACCCATGCCGAAACGCTCCAGCCCGTCATGGGGGACAGGATGGCGGCGGGTCCCACGGCGAAGACGACGCCCACCAGCACGCTGAATACGATGCAGACGGCGCGGCTGATCCACTGGGCCTGGCTGCCCAGGTAGCGCCCCAGGATTTCCGGCAGGTTTTCCCCCTTGTGCCGCAGGGAAATCATGCCGGAGAAGTAGTCGTGCGCCATTCCGCCCAGAATGCAGCCGAAAACGATCCACAGAAGCGCGGCCGGCCCGTACAGCACGCCCATGACGGCGCCGAAAATGGGCCCCAGCCCTGCAATGTTCAGCAGCTGGATGAGAAAAACGCGCCAGCGCGGCATGACCACATAATCCACGCCGTCCGTACAGGCCACGGCGGGAGTTTGCCTGGAGGCGTCCGGACGGAAAATCCTTTCCAGCACCCGCCCGTAAGTGAAATAACCGGCCGCCAGGACCAATATCCCCAGAATGAAATAGCAGTAACCGTTCATGTTGGAAAAAGGGCCAGCCATCTCATGGACAGGCTGTCCGTTCATGGAACTTAACTTTTCTCCCGCCTTCTGGCAAGCCGTTATTGAAAGAGGGAAAAATATGGAACGGATTGCCAATCCGGAAGAGAAATCCAAAAAGCCTTTTTTATGTATAGGAATTTGGCATCATTAGTCTTACGGCAACTTGAAATCTTCAGGGAAGAAGCTCTTCATTTGAAAATATCCCTGCGCATTTATTCACCTAAACATCTTGTTTTTTATTATTTATTGTTGACTTCGGATTGGCAATCCGCTAAAGGGAAAAAGTTGTTTCCACTCAACATCATTCAGTTATGAAGAAAACATTTTCTGTCATTGTCTCTATCCTTGCTCTTGCCGGTTCCGCCCATGCGGCTATTGTATTTGATTATCAGGCAGATCCTCAAGTAACAGCTGATTTTTACCAGCCTGAAGTCACCGGAGCTTTCCTGACCGGTCAGACATTCACCGGCGTTTCAAACCAAAAAACGGGTTCCAACTACGTTGACTCCTTTTTGAGTCCCAATGTAAATGTCGGCAACGGGAATACGTGGAGCGTTTCCTTGTCCTTTACCGTAACGGAAGCTGTCACCGTTGATTCCATAGTTCTGAATCTTTTTACATTTAGTGGTGCCAATGCGGTTCAGAATAGTGACCGGAGAGGCGCTTATACCTTTAATTTGAAGCTGGATGGAGATGTTCTGGCCAGCTGCAGTAATTCCAGCCTGACTTATCTGGGTACGGGTGATGCCAGAGCCGGCAGTTCCCAACAGGCCAGCGTGGAGACGCTGGGTCAACGCGAAGGGTCTTCCGGCATCCATGAGGAAGGAATGCTGAACCAGGCAGTGACCCTGTCTGCCGGCAATACTTATACCCTTGAGCTTTCCCTGAACAGGGGACAGGAAACGCAGGGATACTTTGTCGGATTGGGCGCTATTGAATTGAATACGGTTCCTGAGCCGGCGACAGCCTCTCTCAGTATTCTGGGCTTGGCTGCACTGATGATGCGCCGCCGCAGACGTTGAAGTCCATGTCCCTGATGCATTTGTTCAAGCCGTCCGTTTTTTCTTTGAAACTGGCGGCTTGTTCATTTTCAGCCAGTAAAATTCAGCATTTTTTAACATTTAATATTAATACCCGGTATGATTCCCCAGGCAGTCCATTCTTCGGCGTGATGCCGTCCGGGTCATCGTTTTTCCAGTCAGCCATGTTCCCGCACCGTTTTTTTACTGTTTTCATTCTTTTCCTGCTGTTCTTTGCTCCAGCCGGATATGCCGATGTTGAATATGTCTGGAGAGGCGCTGATTACCAGTGGAGTTCCCTGTCCAACTGGAGTGTCGGAGGCGTTGCCGCCGCCTCCGCGCCAGGGGCCGCCGCTTCCGCTTATGAACATTGGATGGTAACCAATGGAACGGATTCCGTAGGGAGGGCGGATATCGGCGGATTGGGTGCGGGGGGGCGGTATTTAAAGGGCGTCAGGATTGCGGGGCTTAACAGCCGGGCGGAAAGCAGGATTCCATTGTTCATCAAAAACACGAATAAGAATGTATATTTGCGTGTGGAGGAGGGCGGCATTGCCGTGGAAAATGCCGACGGGGGCGGTTATTCTGCGGATTTCGGGATTGCCCAGCTGCGCGTTGCCGCAGACCAGGAGTGGCATGTGGCTGAAGGGCGCAGCCTTTATATAGGGCATGACGATGACGCTCCGTCCGGGGGATTGTATTCCCTGACTTCGGAGAACGATGTTCCGCGACGCGTGACAGTGACGGGCGGAGGCGCCGTGCGCATCGGGGAAGGGGTGCTGCTGAATAATATTTCCGGCCTCATCGGTTTTGCGGTGAACGCCGGAAAGGGAATACCCACGCTGGATCTGGCGGACCGGGGCATGAGCAATACGGTGACGGTGGAAGACGCTGCCCGCCTGGAAGGCATGTCTCTGTACCAGGGGGCTCTGATGACGCGGGAAAACGCGTCCGTGACTTTTTCCGGCACTGCGGTCAAGGCATCCGGACAATGGAACATTGGCGCGGACACGGAATTTGCGTTGGAGAATTCCACGCTGGATCTGACGGAAGCGGGTGTGGACGGCAACGTGATTCTTTCCGGATCTTCCGGCATTACCGGGGATAAGGGAACGCTGCGGCAGACGCTTCTGGATGATGCCCGGGTGACTTATACGAACCGGAATGTCAAGGCGGGGGAAATCCGGAGCGTAGGCAGCAATGTGACGATAACGCTGAATAACTCCTCCATGCATTTTGACGGAGAAATACCGGCGGTGGACCTGGTGGTGCAGGGCAGCTGCGCGCTGGGCGGCAGCGGCGCCTTTTCAGGAACGATTACTTATGCGCCGGGAGGCACCCTGACTGTGGATGGGGATATTTCCCTGCCCAGTTCATCCCTGACGCTGGGGCGTCTCCATGTGGCTACGCTGGACGGCGTGCCGCAAAACTCCGCCGTCCGGCCGGAAACCCCTGCCCAGCAGGCAAGGGAATATGTGGTTTTGTTTGATTCCTCCTTTGAGGATTTGATTTCCGAATGGCCGGGCAGGCATACGCTGGGCGTGCAGTTCCGGCCGGATATGGGCGTCCCCGTCACCGTAAAGGAACTGCCTGAAGGGGCGGTTTCATGGAATTATGATGCCGCATCCGGCTGGCTGACGCTGCAGACGGATGTAGCGGAAAAGCCGGACATGCCGGCGCATGTTTCCGGAGCCAGGCCCAACATTATTTTTGTCCTGGTGGATGACATGGGCTGGGGGGATATGAGCGTCAACTGGACGCAGCAGGATAAAAACGGCAGGCAGGTGACCCGCAGGAATGAATTCAAGACGCCTACGCTGGACACGATGGCGGCGGAGGGCATGCAGCTGAGGCGCCATTACAGTGCGGCTCCGGTATGCGCTCCGGCCCGCGCTTCCCTGCTGCTGGGCGTTCACCAGGGGCATTCCCGGGTGGTGCGCAACAATACGTTTGATTACCCTATCGAGAATTCCCATACGCTGGGAACGCTGCTGAAAAGCGCGGGTTACCATACGGCGGCCATCGGAAAATGGGGCGTGGGCGGAGGCGGACAGAGCGGCAAGGCTCTGACCGCGGCTCCCCACATGCGCGGGTTTGATTATTTTTACGGAATCATCAAGCATTTGGCGGGGCATTACCATTATTTGACGGCGGGTTCCCAGGATATTTACGAATATAATGACCAGGCCGCGGCTCCGGCGTGGGAGAGCGTCAGCGCGAAAGTTCCGGGCACCGCCTATGATACGGATTTGTTCGGGGCCCGCGCCAAACAGTGGATTGTGGACCACCATGAGAAAACTCCTTCCCGGCCTTTCTTCCTGTATCTGGCTTTCCCGGCTCCCCACGGCAGTCTGTCCGCTCCCGCCTGTGCCTATCCGGCGGGGCTGGGAAGGGACGGCGGCCTCCAGTGGGAGAAAAAAGACGGCTATGAAGCCTGCAATACCGCTGCGGACGGATGGTCGGGGGTGGAGGGGGATTTTTCTCCGGATACCTATATCTACCCGGAACATGAGGTTTTTGGAAGAACGGAATCCCGCCACGCCACGATGATTCGCCGGGTGGATGACGTCCTGAAGGACATGATCCAGTTGCTTAAGGATTTGGGCATTGATGACAATACGATGATTGTCTTCACGTCCGACAACGGCCCCCACAATGAACCCGGTTCCGGCAATTACGGCAACGGCGCGCAGGATCCCGCGTATTTCATGAGCTACGGGATGATGGACGGCATTAAGCGCGATTGCTGGGAAGGCGGCATGCGTGTTCCGGCCGTGGTACGCTGGCCCGGTGTGGTTCCCAGCGGAATCAGTTTGAATGCCAGCCAGTTCCAGGACTGGATGGCTACTTTTGCGGACGTGGCCGGAGTGCCCGTGCCGTCCCGTTGTGACGGCGTTTCCCTGCTGCCTACGCTGGCAGGGGTGCCGGAACGCCAGAAAACGGGCGTTATTTATGCGGAATATGCCTATAGCGGGAGCACTCCGAATTACAGCGATTTCCTCCAGCAACACAGGGGGAGAGGGCGGCAGCAGCAGCAGATTATATTTGTGGACGGCTTCAAGGGGATTCGGATGGGGAATGCCGCCCCCGCTACGGATTTTGAAATCTACGATACGGAAAAAGACCCGCAGGAAGCGGCGAATCTGGCGGCATCCCGTCCGGACCTGCAGGAGAAGATGAAGGCGCAGGCGCTGCGTTCCCGCCGTTCCTCCCCCATTGCCTCCACCAGTTTTGACGCCGGTTATATCGCGCCCGTTTCCGCCCCCGCTGGCCTGCGGGAGGGAAGGCTGCGCTGGCGCGCGTGGAACCGTTCTTTTGACTGGGTGCCGGATTTCCGGCAGCTGGAGGAGGGGCCCTGTTCTACGGGTGCGACGGATGTTTCCGACGTGCTCAGCGTCAAGGCGGGGCTTTCCGGTCAGAAGGGGGTGGAATTGACGGGCTATCTCAGGGTGCCTGTCACCGGGGAATATCAATTTTACCTTCAGACGGATTCCAATGAAGGCTCCAGGGCTTTTGTCCATTTGCACGATATGCAGCTCATTGATGCGGATTATGCCTATACTCCCGGAACGCAGGCTGCCTCCAACGCGCGGGAAGGCGTTTCCGGCGATGTGCAGCCCAATGCCGTTCAGACGGTGAAGCTTACCGCGGGGCTGCATCCCATCCGCATCGGCTATGTGGGGAAGGCGGCTTCCTCCTCCCTTTCCCTGCAATGGGAGGGGCCGGAAACCAGCGGCAGGGAACCCGTTCCCGCCAGCGCGTTTTCCTATGAATACGTGAATCCCTTCAATCTGGAAAAGACGGAGGAAACGGTAGGATGCGCCGCCTCCGGTACGGGGCTGACCGTGCAGACGCATCTTCCCTGGACAGTTTCCTGCGACCAGCCATGGGTTACGGTTTCCCCCGTTTCCGGTTCCGGAACCTCAGTGCTGGATATTGCCGTGGAAGCAAACGGGCTGCAAACGGAGCGGGAAGCCGTTGTCACCGTCGTATGCGGCGGGGAGCAGAGGACATTCACGCTGCGCCAGGAAGCTGCTCCTGCCCCGGCAGGGTACGACAAGTGGAAGCAGGACCATTTTGCGGATGGGACGCCGGATGAGCAAATGGCCCCGGATGCCTGCCCCGCCGGAGACGGAATTTCCAATCTGATGAAATATGCTACGGGCATGGATCCCAACCAGCCCTGCGGGAGCGTGACGAAGCTGGCTGTCCGCGAGGAAGCGGGCGGGAAATACCTCGTGCTTTCCTGGCCTGTGAATCCGGAGGCGACGGATGTGACGTTCCATGTGGAAAGTTCTTCCGACCTGGAGGAATGGGCTGACGAAGGGGCCGTCACTCCGGACGGGGCCTGCGGGGAATTCCGCGATACGGTCGCGCTGGGAAAAGGCTCTCCGGAGCGCCGGTTTCTGAGATTAAAGGTGACGAGATAGGGAATCACCGGTTTCTCTTTCCGTTTCCCGATGATGATTCCTTACGGGAACAGGGACCTTCCGGCCCTGCTGCCTTGCCGCCCGTTACGGATTTTTTCCGGAAGCGTGATTCTGCGTGTTCCGGCCCTCCGCTGTCCCGGCGCATCCAGCGCGGTACGGCCGGGGACACCGTGCCTTAGCCAGGGGAAGAATATTACTCCCCGTCATTTTCCGCATCGGCAGGGGGGGCTTTGGGCAGGTTCTTGTCAATGTCTTCCAGAAGGTTGACCAGGTCAACGCCGCGCTGGGCGGAGTCGTCCAGACGGAAGGTCAGGCGCGGCGTATTGCGCAGCACCACGCGCCTGGCCACGGCGGACTGGATAAGGCCGTGACGGGAGTTCAGTTTTTCCAGCACCTGGGAGGGAGCCATTTTCCCTACGACGCCCACCCATACTTTCCCCTCTTTCAGATCGTCCGTCACTTCCACTTCAATCACGGTGACGATTGTTCCGGGAAATTCAAAATCCCGCTGAATGGTGGTGCCTATTTCCCGGCGCAGGAGTTCGTTTACCTTGTCAGTGCGTCTGCTCATATGAAGGGATAGAGTGATGAAGGGACCGATTGGTTCAATCGGAGAAGGAGGAATAAGGGAAAGGACAGGGACGGAGGTTTCCTGGACGCCCGGAGGAGCGTGCAAGGAGCTCCGTCCCTGTTGGATGATTTTTGTTGGGGGTTACAGCGTTTGCTGGATTTTTTCCAGCGTGTAGCATTCGATGATGTCGCCCGTTTCGTATTCGTTGAAGTCTCCGAGGCGGATGCCGCATTCCAGACCAGCCTTGACTTCTTCCACTTCATCCTGGAAGCGGCGGAGGGTGGACATTTTACCGTCAAAGACGGGCGTCTTGTCGCGGATGACGCGCGCCTCGCAGCTGCGGAGGATTTTCCCGTCCTCCACCATGCAGCCTGCCGCACGGCCCTTGTTGAGCTTGAAGACCTGGAGCACTTTGGCGTGGCCGATGATGGTTTCGCGCGTTTCCGGTTCCAGAAGGCCCAGCATGGCATCCCGCACCTGGTCAATGAGTTCGTAAACGATGGAATACAGTTTTACCTGCACGCCTTCCCGCTTGAGCAGTTTGACGGCGTTGGCTTCCACCTTGACGTTGAAGCCCAGGATGACGGCGTCCGAGGAGGAGGCCAGCAGAACGTCCGATTCCGAGATGGGGCCGGCGGAGGCGTTCAGGAAGACGCATTCCACTTTGTCCGACTGGATGTCCAGAACAGCTTTCCTGATGGCTTCCACGGAACCCTGCACATCCCCCTTCAGGAGTATTTTGAGCTGGGCTTTCTGGGTGCCGTCCCCCATCATGGCGAGCAGTTCTTCCATGCGTGCCTTGCGGGGTTGGGCCAGGCGCTGCTTGCGCAGTTCCTCCTGGCGTTCTTCCCCAAGCTTTTTGGCGGCGCGTTCGTTTTCCATTTCCACCAGTTCGTCCCCCACGTTCGGGGTTTCAGAGAAGCCGGTGATTTCCACGGGCATGCCGGGCCCTACCTTTTTGACGCGTTCGCCGTGGTCGTTGACCAGGGCGCGCACCTTGCCGGCGTAAGGGCCGCAGATGAAGGGCATCCCGACGCGGATGGTGCCGCTTTCCACGATGGCCGTGGCGGAGCTGCCCGTGCCGGGTTCCACGCGGGCCTCGATGATGGAGGCGCGGCAGTTGGCCTTGGGGTTGGCCTGGAGTTCCAGCACTTCTGACTGGAGGACGAGAAGGCCGAGAAGGTCGTCAATGCCGGCCCCGGTCAGGGCGGAGACTTCCACGCATTCCACATCGCCTCCGAAGTCCGTGGGAACCAGCCCTTCTTCCATCAGGCCGCTCTTGGTCTTGACGGGGTCTGCGGCCGGAAGGTCGCATTTGTTGATGGCGACGATGATGGTTTTGCCGGCCGCCTTGGAGTGGGCGATGGCTTCCCGTGTCTGGGGCATGATGCCGTCATTGGCGGCCACCACCAGAACCACGATGTCCGTGACGTCCGCGCCGCGGGCGCGCATTTCTGTGAAGATGGCATGGCCCGGCGTATCCAGGAAGGTGAGCGTGCTGCCGTTGTAGTCAACCGTATAGGCGCCGATGTGCTGGGTAATGCCTCCGGCTTCCCCCTTGGCCACGCGCGTTTTGCGGATGTAGTCCAGCAGGGATGTTTTGCCGTGGTCCACATGGCCCATGACGGTGATGATGGGCGTGCGCGTGATGAGGGTGGCTTTGGGTTCTTCCACCACCGGCACGGGTTCCGGTTCCTTGACGGGTTCCTGCTGGGCTTTCACGCCGCCGCCCTTTTCCCGTTTTTCACGGGCGAATGTGTAGCCGTGGAGGTCGCAGATGGAACTGACGGCGTCCGCATCCAGCGGCGTGTTCGGGTTGGCGAAGATGCCCATGCCCATCAGATCCTTGATGATTTGGAAGGGCTTGGCTTTCAGCATGCCCGCCAGCTCGGAAACGGAGACGGGCGGCTTGAGGTTGATGATTTTATCGTCTGCGGAGGGTTCTTCCTGGGGTGCGGGCGCGGCGGGTTCTGCGGCGGCCGGGGCAGCGGCGGGCGCCGGAGCGGCGTCAGCGGCGCGCGACGCTTTTTTCTTGTTGCCGGAAAGCAAGTCGAGAGCTTCTTTCTTGACTGGAGCAGGGCGGGAGGGAGCCGGTGCGGGGGCCGGCTGGGGTGCGCGTTTCTTTTTGGAAGATCCGCCGATCAGATCCAATACTTCCTTTTTGGGTTCTTTCTCTTCTTGTTTATTAGGCATCTTGATTTAAGGTTGTTAGATGTTGAGCGCCGCGCTCAACGGTTATTGGGAGATAAGGTCCCGGGCCTTGTCCAGAATTTGGGCGGCTTCCTCTGCGGGAATGCCCATGCTTTCCGCGATGTCGGAAGCTTCAAATCCGGTGAGGGCCACCAGGTCCGTTCCGCCCATGGTCACCAGGCCCATGGCGGTTTCTTCCGGGATTTCCAATTGTTCGCTGAGGGTTTTGGCCGCAGCCTGGCATTGGCGCATGACTTCTTCGGCCGCAGCCTGGCTCTGGCGTTTTTCCGCTTCCTGGACGTCAAAGACGCGCACCTGGACATCCCAGCCCATCAGGCGGGAGGTGAGGCGGGCATTCTGGCCCCTGCGGCCGATGGCCTTGGAGAGGTCTTTGTCGTCCTGGACGATAACGAAGATTTTTCTGGCTTCCTCGTCCACGGTGATTTCCCGCGGTTCCACGGGGCTGAGAGCTTCCCGGACGAAGGTAACGGGGTCTTCCGTCCATTCCAGGATGTCCACTTTTTCATTGTTGAGCTCCCGGACGATGTTTTTGACGCGGGCGCCGCGCATGCCTACGCATGCCCCTACCGGATCTACTTTGTCGTCATGGCTGATGACGGCCACTTTGGTGCGGTAGCCGGCTTCGCGGGCGATGCCGTGGATTTCCACGGTCTGGTCGCCTATTTCCACCACTTCCGATTCAAAGAGGCGGCGCACCAGGTTCGGATGGCTGCGGGAAAGGATGACTTCCGGGCCGCGTGCTTCCGTGCGCACTTCCACCACGTAGAAGCGCATGCGGTCGCCGACGCTGTAGTCTTCATTCGGCACGCGTTCGCGGGAGGTCATGACGCCTTCGAATTTGCCGAGGTCCACAAAAATATCCCCCTTTTCAAAACGGCGGATGGTGCCCGTTACCAGATCTCCGGCGCGGTCCTTGAACTCGTCGTAGAGCATTTCCTTTTCCGCATCCAGCAGTTTCTGGAGCATGGTCTGGCGGGCGGTCTGCACCGCGATGCGGCCGAAGCCCTTGGGCGTGATGTTGGTGGGGAGCAGGTCGTGAAGCACGGCGTTTTTGTCCAGCTTGACGGCCAGGGAAAGGGGGATCTGGTTGAATTTGTCGGAGTATTCTTCATCCGGCACCACTTCCAGGTCCGCAAAAATACGCACCTTGCCCTTGTCCACGTTGATTTCGGCCCTCAGGTAGTTGATGCTGCCGGAACCGGGAACCATTTTGCGGTAGGCGGAGAGAAAGGCGGACTCCAGAGCGAGGAGAATTTTTTCACGGGAGAGCCCTTTTTCCCTCTCGTAGTAGTCAATCAAAGCTTTAATATCGTTTGTCATGAGTGTGGAGGAGTGTGATGGATAGACAAAAAAGAGCGGGTCGACAGACCCACTCTCGAGTGCCTCTCGGGGTGTTTGCCTATCTAAGTAAGCACGAGGGGGAGGTTCTGGCAAGAAAAAACGCTTGTTCTATGCGGCATGCAAAAGACTGGGGATGATTCCGGAAGAAGAATTTTCCGGAGCCCTCCGGGAGGGGGCGGGACAACGGTGTTTGAGGGCTTGACGGACCCGTCAAAAACGGGAAGTATGCGCGCATGAAACTCGTCTCATGGAACGTGAACGGATTGCGGGCGGTTCTGGGCAAGGGAATGGCGGACGCCGTGGATGCCCTGGAGCCGGACGTCCTCTGCCTTCAGGAGATCAAGGCGCGTCCGGAACAGGTGAAAGACCTGTGGATTTCCTCCTGGCCGCACCAGCTCTGGAATCCGGCGGAGAAGGCCGGCTATTCCGGCGTGCTGATCCTCAGCCGGGTGCGGCCTCTTTCCACGTCCGTCGGAATCGGCTGGCCGGAGCATGACCGGGAAGGGCGCGTCTGCACGATGGAATTCGAGGGGTTTTACCTGGTCAACTGCTATACGCCCAATTCACAGAATGAACTGGTGCGCCTTCCGTACCGGGAGCAGTGGGACGCCGCGTTCCGCGAGTATGTGGCGGGACTGGCGGAAACCAAGCCGGTCGTTTTCTGCGGAGACTTGAACGTGGCCCATGAGGAGATTGACATTGCACGTCCCAAAGAGAACCGTTTTTCCGCCGGGTTCAGCGACCAGGAGCGCGCCGGGTTCACGCTGCTGCTTGAGGCCGGTTTTACGGATACGTTCCGCGCTCTGCATCCGGAGGAGCCGGGCTGGTACAGCTGGTGGTCCTACCGCGCGGGCGCCCGCGCCCGGAATATCGGATGGCGCATTGACTATTTCTGCGTTTCCAATCCGCTGGCTTCCAGGGTGAAGGATGCCGCCATCCATCCGGATGTGACGGGGTCCGACCATTGCCCCGTCAGCCTGGAGATTGACTGCTGAGCGCGGTCTTTCAGATGATTTTCAACTGTAAAAGATTGATGATTATGGAACAGGAATTGCCGCTGCTGGTGGTTGCCACGCGCAACGCCCACAAGACCGGGGAAATCCGCGCCATGCTGGCCGGGAAATGGGAAGTGAAGGATCTTTCCGACTATCCCCAGGCTCCGCCCGTGGATGAAACGGGAGTCACGTTTACGGAGAACGCCACGCTCAAGGCGCTTTCCGCTTCCAAATGCATCCCCGGCGTCCTGCTGGCGGATGATTCCGGGCTGGAGGTGGATGTGCTGGACGGGCGCCCCGGAGTCTGGTCCTCCTCCTTCGGCGGGGAGGAAGGGAACCATGCGCGGAATAACCTCCGCATGATGGAGGAACTGCGGCGCGCCGGCGTGAAGCCGGGGGACAGGCCTTCCGCGCGGTTCCGCTGCGTCATGGTGCTTGCCGGGAACGGCCGCGTGCTGGCGGAGTTTTCCGGTTCCGTGGAAGGCTACATGTTGACGGAGCCGGCCGGAGAAGGAGGGTTCGGCTATGATCCGCTGTTTGTCCCGGAAGGGTATGACCGGAGTTTCGCCCAGCTTCCCATGGAAGTGAAAAATTCCATGTCGCACCGCGCCCGCGCTCTGGCGCAGGTGGTGGAGTGGATGAAGGAACGCCGGGCCTGAGGTTTTTCCCGGGCGCCTGGCGGGGGGGGGAGGTCAGTCCAGCCTGAAGGCGCATATCTGGAAGGGTGCCGGTGTTCCGGTGTTCAGGAGCTGGTATTTGCCGGCGCGCCAGGAATGATGGGGCAGGCGGGACAGGAAGGCTTCCACGGCTTCCGCTTCTTCCTTTCCTCCTTCGTGGCCGGGATAGCACATGACGCTGAGAAGCCCGTTCGGGGCAATGAGGGCGGCGGCCTGTTCCAGCGCGGCCAGGGTGCATTCCGTCCTGGTGACCGTTTTTTTGTCCCCGCCCGGCAGATAGCCCAGGTTGAAGACGATGGCCTTCACGGGGCTTCTGACCAGTTCCGCCAGGCGGTCATGGCTGGCAAGATGGAGCCGGACGGAAGGGGTGAGCAGCCCTTCCTTCTCCAGACGCTCCCTGGTGGCGCGGATGGCTTCTTCCTGCACGTCAAAGGCGTGCACCTGGCCGGAAGGGCCAGCCAGCCGGGCCAGGAAAACCGTATCATGCCCGTTGCCCGCCGTGGCGTCCACGACTGCGTCCCCGGGGAAGACGACACGGCTGATCCAGTCATGAGCGCAGGTCATGGGGCGGCTGAGCAGGGAACATTTCATGACCGGGTTGTACAGAAGCTCTGCCTGTATGACAATTCGTTTATGAAATTCCGGTGCGGGAAGAATGACAGGTTGTTTTTTGGCAGGGCATGTGTTAGGAAGAGGCATAAAACCTTCTGCGTGTTCCCGCATGCGGGGATAAACCACAGACGTTGGCATGAAGATGACTGACAGACGCACTTTTTTGAAAAGGACTGCCGCCGCAGGGGCGCTGGCGGCCATATCGGACATGGATTCCCTGTTCGCCCAGGAGGCCGGAGCTCCGGCGGCTTCCGGCATTCCGGATCTGGTGGCCGTCCGCAACGGCACCCGTGCGGAGATGGTCAGGAAGGCCGTGGAGACGCTGGGCGGCATGCAGGCCTTCGTCAAGCCGGGCCAGACCGTCGTAATCAAGCCGAACATCGGCTGGAACAAGGCTCCGGAATTCGGCGCCAACACACATCCTGAAACCGTCGCCACGCTGGTGGAGCTGTGCAGGCAGGCCGGAGCGAAGGAAGTAAGGGTGTTTGACCACTGCTGCCACAACGGCGCCTATGAGGGCAGCGGCGTGAAAGAGGCCGTAGAGAAGGCCGGCGGCGTAATGGTGGACGGCGGCAATGAGAGCCAGTACGTGCAGACGGAAAACCCGAAAGCCCGGAAATTCACCTCCGCCAAGGTGCATAAGGCCGTGCTGGAGGCGGATGTTTACATCACCTGCCCGCCCCTCAAGCACCACAGCGGTTCCGAGATGACCGCCTGCATGAAGAATGTCATGGGCACCGTCTGGGACCGCGGGGCCATGCATAAGAACGACCTGCACCAGTGCATCGCGGATGCCGTGTATTTCCGCAAGCCGGACCTGTGCGTGCTGGACGCTTACATGCCCATGGTGCGCAATGGCCCCGTGGGGAAGGATACGAATGATCTGGTGGAGCGCAAAACCCTTCTGGCTTCCCGTGACATCGTGGCCATTGACGCTGCGGGCGCCGCCCTGCTGAACAAGACCGGAAAAATTCGCCATGTGCAGCTTGGGGAGGAAATGGGGCTGGGCGTCGCCGACCTTTCCAGGCTTCATATCCGCCGTATCAGCATGGCCTGACGCGGCGGCTCCTTCTCCCGTCTGCGGATGACGCGGTGGAGGGCCAACTTTCCGCCTCCGGCGGGTTTATGATAAATATGTCAGTCATCAAAGCCTTTCTCGTCAGTCCTCTGAAGTGGCTCCGCGTGACGGTGGCCGTCATTTTCTTTATTGGGATTGCATACGCTTTTCTGCACCACATTCCCGCGTGGAACGTGCCGAACATGACGGGGGGCGGAGAGGGGGTGGAAGATTCCTTTTCCCTGGCGCGGTGGCAATTGGTGCCGTCCGTGCTGGGGACCTTGAGCGGGGCCGCCGTTTCCGCCGTGATTCTGGGGGTTTTGCTGCTGCTTACGCTGCTGTTCGGCCGCGTATACTGTTCCTTCATCTGCCCGCTGGGGATTCTCCAGGATATTGTTTTCAGAATCCGCCGCTGGCTGGCGCCGAAGCGTTTCCTGAAATTCTCCCGGCCTGTGCCGTGGATGCGGTATGGGGTGCTGGCATTGCTGGCCGCCTGCTGCGTGACGGGGCTGGCCGGTCTGTCTCTGAATTGGCTGGACCCTTACAGCATTTTCGGGCGCATCATGTATGTGCTGGCATGGCCGGCCGCCATTTGGAGCAATAACCTGCTGGCGGCGGACAGTTCTTCTGCGGACCTGGTTCAAATGGATTATTTCCCCGCGGCTTTCCCGGTATTGCTGGCCTCCGCCGGCATGCTCGGCCTGGTGGCCGTCATGAGCGCCTGGAAGGGGCGCCTGTATTGCAATACGGTATGCCCCGTCGGCACGTTCCTTGGGTTGCTTTCCCGTATCTCCCTTTTCCGGCTGGGCTTTGATCCCGCCTCCTGCAAAAAATGCGGCAAATGCGTCAAATCCTGCAAGGCGCAATGCCTGAACCTGAAGGAATACAAAATAGACTCCTCACGTTGCGTGGCGTGCTACGATTGCGTGCGCTCCTGCAGTGAGGGAGGAATACGCTACCGCTGGTTTACCAGGGTCCGCCAACAGATTCCGGCCCAAAAAAAGAAGGTTCCCCCGGCTTCCGCTCCCTCTTCTTCCGCCGCGGTTCCCTCCATTGCCGGGAGTTCCCGCCGCCAGTTCCTGGAGGCTACTGCGGTCGGGCTGGCTGCGGCCGCCTTTTCCGGATGCCGGGGAGATGCCGCCCGGAAGCTGGACCCTACCCAGTGCGTTCTTCCTCCCGGAGCCGGTTCCCTGGAACGTTTTCTGGATATCTGCACCGGCTGCCAGATGTGCGTTGCCAACTGTCCCACCCATGTGCTTCAGCCCTCATACCTGCAGCTTGGCCTGAAGGGATTCATGAAACCCCGGATGGATTTTGCCACCAAATATTGCCTTTATGATTGCCACCGCTGTGCGGAAGTCTGCCCCACGGGGGCCATACGCAGGATGCCTGTTACCGCGGAAAGGGATACTGAGGGAATAACAAAAGATACTACGCGCATTGCCGTGGCCCGGTTTTACGTTTGCCGCTGCCTGGTTGCCCGGGAGGACATGGATTGCGGAGCCTGTACGGAGCATTGCCCCACCAAGGCCCTTTACACGGTGCCCTATATCGGGCGTGACGGCCAGGAGCACCGCCTGCCCAGGCTGGATCCTTCCCTGTGCATCGGCTGCGGCGCGTGCGAACACGCCTGTCCCGTTACCGCGGAACGGCCTGAGGAACGCGAACGCCGGAACTCCTGCGATCTGTGCGAGGAAAAATGCGAGTTCGGAAGGCGGCGGGAAATGCCCCCCCGGGCGCTGGTGGTCCGTGCCGTAAATCCCCAGCAGAAAGCTGTTAAAAAGTTTGAGGACAAAGCTGTGGATCCGGTGGGGGATGCGGATTTTCCGTTTTAAAAACGGCTGGCGGTGTGGAAGATGATGAAATAAACGCTCCCGGAGGCTTCAAACTTCCCTTTCGGGAGGGCTGTGTCTGTCCATCCGGTTTTTCGGGGGAATTCCGTGCAGCCCGGCTTGCGGCACGGATACGGCCGCGGGGGATGCCGAAATGAGCGGGGGCAGGAGGAGCCTGACCGCGGGAGCGTTCCCGCGGCTGGCGGGGAAGGTTCCCGGAGAGCATGTTCTCCGTTTCCGGCGGGATAGAGTGCAAATGCCCGATTTTCCTTGATGATGCGGAAGTTGATACGTTAAAGTAAAAGAACCATGTTGCAGGCGAACGGCATTACGTATGAGATAGAAACACCGGATGGTCCTTTGAAATTATTGGACAATGTCAGTTTTAATGTCCCTCGCGGTCATTTTATGGCGGTCGTTGGTCCTTCCGGCTGCGGAAAGACGACCTTATTGAAGGCGATTGCGGGCATGATTGCGGAAACGGGCGGGCGTTTTTTCTGGAATGGCCATGATTTGGCTGAAGAAGACTTTGAACCTTCGGAAATCGGGTTCGTTCCCCAGTTCAGCATTGCCTATGACCAGCTGAGCGTGGATGAGAATGTGGAGAGCGCCGCCAGGCTCCGTTGCCGGTTCAATTCCGTGGACGATTTGGACGACAGCATTGACAATGCCCTGGAGGTAACGGGAATGGAGGGGATTACGGACCGGGATGTGAAAATTCTTTCCGGCGGCCAGAAAAGGCGACTGGCGCTGGCCATGGAACTGGTATCCAATCCCCGGCTGCTGATTTGCGATGAGGTGACGTCCGGACTGGATCCCAGGTCGGAACACGATATCGTGTTCCTCCTGCATGAAATCTCCCGTTCGGAAGGCCGCATCGTCATTTCCGTCACGCACAGCCTTTCCCATCTGGACAGGTATGATTCCATCCTGGTCATGCACCAGGGCTGCGTGGCTTACCACGGTTCGCCGAAAACCATGCTGCATTACTTCGGCGTTTCCTCGCTGGAGGAGATTTACCCGAAGCTCCAGGATCGTGAAGGCCCTTCCTGGAGCCGGTCCTGGAGCAAGCACCGGGATTCCTATTATTCCCGTCTGGAACAGGAAAGGGAAAAGAAAATTCTTTCCGGGGAACTGCCGGATCCGGATGCCGTCCGTCTTGCGGAGGCGGAGAAGGAGGGGGCCTCCGGAGAATCCGGAACGGAACGGGAAAAGGCCGTGGAGGAAAACATTCCGGAAGTTCCCGGATTTTTCACCCAGTTCTTTTGCCTGCTGGGGCGGCGCTGGCGCATCTTTTTCCGCGACCGTTCCCAGTTGGTTCTTCAATTGGTCATGGTGCTGCTGTTTCCCGTGCTGGTAGCCATGTTTACGGACAAGGGCTCCGGGCAAATCGTGGGGCTTTCCGCCACGCAGGATGTCCAGACTGTCCAGAAGGATATGGAAGCCCAGCAGCTGAACATGAAGACGGGATCCGCCGTCTCCGGCATCATCATGTTTGAGGTGATTCTGCTGGGGCTGATGGGGTCCAACAATGCCGCCCGCGAGGTGGCCGGCGAACGCGCCGTCATGGAAAAGGAAAAGTATGCGGGCATGAGGCCTTCCGCCTACCTGGCGAGCAAGCTGTCCTATCTGAGCGTCCTGGTGCTGGTGCAATCCGTCTGGATGTTTGCCTTTGTGGATTTTTTCTGGGACCGTGGCGGCGGCCTGACGCATCTGCTGTTCCTGATTTTGGCGAACGCCGCCATGACTTTTGTATGCCTGGGCATTTCCGCCCTGGCCCGGAGTGCGGACCAGGCTTCCCTGCTGAGCATTTATCTGGTGGGTTTCCAGCTTCCTCTCTCCGGAGCGGTGCTGGCGCTTCCGGAATATGTGGAGGATTTCATACGGCCCTTCATTTCCGCGTATTGGGCGTGGTCCGGCAGCATCTCCGCCCTGAAGGACGACGTATATCACGCCGTCAAGAATGTGCTGGATACGGACCTGACGCCCTCCCTGGTTTGTTATATTGTTCTGGGCGTGCATGTTGCGTGCGGCATTGCGGCCGCCTACGCGGGAATCCGCCGTTCGCGCTGGGAGCTTTAATTTAATGCGTGCATTTGCGGGAAGTCCGTTATATACTTCTTCCATCAAAAATTATGTCGAGACGGCGTGCAGCAAAAAAGAAAAATTCCTCATCATCCGCACTGGTTTTGACGGTCGGGGCGGCGGTTTTTGTGCTGGCCGTTATTGTGGGGATTGTCATGTTCCGAGCCGGGGAGAAGCCTCAGGCCGGGTCGGATATACCTCTGGATATTCTGGCGGCGAACGCCTCCCAGCTTTCCAATAACAACTATGCACTGGACGGAACGGTGATTGACCGTTTTCCGCGCGGCGAGTCCGAGCTTATTGCCTTCTTGTACAAAGACGCCTCCGGGCGTGAGTGCATCATTCCCGTCTGTGTTTCTGCTGAGGCCAGGAACGGACTGAACATCAACCGGGACCAGCAATACAGGATAGAGTTCCGGGTGGAAGACGTCAATCCGAAGGTGCGCGGCGTGTGCGTAGCTACATCCATTCAGCCTAAATAAACAATCTCCCTCGTCCTATGAAATGCTGTTTTTTGATGACCCTGGCCTGCGCGGTTCCCGCCCTGGGGCAGATGATGTACAACCCTCCTGCAGCCGGCGGTGCGCCTGCCGCGCCTCCTGCCTCCCCTCCCGCCGTTCAGCCGAATGCCTACCAGCCTTCCAGGCAGGGAGATGCCAAGTCCCTGTACGGCAATGAGCTTCCTTTCCTGAACCCTCAGGACGGCACGGTGACCATCAACGGAACGACGTTGAATATGGGCAGTTTCCGGGAGATTGAAGCGCGTTTCAACAAATACCTGAGCCAGCCGGAGGAGAGCACGGAAGATGCGAAGGAATATCAGAAAATTTTTGAAAAGCTCCACGAAACGCTCTCCATGCGCAAGGAAAAACTGGCGGCGGATAATGTGGTGCGGCAGGTAGTGGACCTGTTGACCGCCGCTTCCAGCAATCCGCTGGACGGAGGCGTTTCCGACGCTCTCTGCCAAGCCATTTACACCGCGTGGCAGGCCAGGAGCAATGGGAAAAACAAGGGGAAGATGCTTGAGGCGGTGGAGAGGGAAATCCGCAGCAACGCCCAGAAGATGAGCCTGATGGAAAGCGGCGTGACGGCGATTTCCGGTGCACCCTCCGGCCAGAAGGGCGGGAAAAAGGGGACTCCCTCCAATCATCCGGCGAAAAATAATCCCCGTTACAAATACCTGGAAAAGCGTGTGGTGGAGATGGAAGCCCGCAAGCTGAAGCTGGAGAGTGAACAGGTGCTGACGGTGACGGAAGCGAAAGTTGTTTTCCAGTCTACGCTGGTTCAATTGTTTGCCCAGCGGCGTTTTGACCATGTTTCCATAGGCTGCGGCGTTTACAGCCGCCTGTTCAATGACGGGGATACCAAGCTGCGGCTGGATAAAAATTCCGATGCCGCCAAGATGTTCAGCGGCACGCTGGGCGCTCCGCCCACCGTCGCTATTCTGGACAATCTTTCCCGGGAGCTGGCCCGTGACTCCGACCGGCACATGAAGGCCGTGAACAATCTGGTGGATTCCCGTCATTATGTGGATGCGCTGGAACGGCTGAACGAAGCCCTTCTGATCGGGGAATTCATGCCTGCCGTAAATACGTTTCCGTATGAGAAGAAGCAAAAGCTGTATGCCTTCAAGCGGGACGTGGAAAAGTTGTTCGAGCTGATGAACGGCAAAGATTATGAAGAAGCCCTTTCCCTGGTGGAGGCTCTTAAGAAGACTTCCAGGGATTTCAGCACGGGCCGTGCGGAATCCGCAATCAGCGCCGCCGTATTCGCCAGTGACGCCTATATTTCCCAGGGTCAGGAAGCCCTGGCCAGGGGTGACCGCGCCAAACTGGAGGAATGCCTGAAAAGCGCCATTGAAATCTGGCCGAAAAACCCCCGCCTTCTTCCGCTGCGGAACGCCATGATGGCCGCGGGTCAGCAATCCCATGCGCTGGAGGATTTCAAACGTTTCCACAAGAGTAAGAATTATCGCCGCATCTTTGACAACCAGCATGAATTTGCCGTTCTGGTGAAGGATGATCCGGAGCTCCAGAAGCAGTTTGTGGAAGATTTGGGCAAAATGGCCGTTATTGAGCGTGCCCTGGGCGCGGCGCGTCAGCGTGAAGCCATGCAGGACGTATACGGCGCCTGGGAGGAGCTTCAGCAGCTGCGTTCCAAAGACCAGGAGCTGTTCATCAATGACCAGGAGCTGAATGCCCGGTATCTGGACCTGACGACAAAGGCAAGCACGCTGGTGAATTTGCTGAATGATGCGGAAAAATGCAGGAATGAGGGAGAAGTGGGGTCCGCCCTGGGCAAGTACATGGAAGCTAAAAGGCTGTATCTGTATTCCCGGTTTGCCAAGGAGGGAATTGAGTCCCTGCTTGATGAAATTTTCCGTTGAACTGGACGGATAAATTCCGCCGCATGGCGTGCCTGTGGAGACGGAGTAATTGCTTTTCTTCCGGAACGGTGCCGTTATGCTACGGCTCATGAAGGCAGTATACCTGTGTTTGTGCATGCTGGCGGCGTTCTGTTTTCCGGCCGCGGCGCTTCCGGCGGATTGCAGCCAGGTGATTGTAGGTTCCGCGGACGGGTGGAATAGTTCCCATGTGCAGTTGAGCCTTTTGGAGAAAGGGCCGCGGGGCTGGGTGATGGTGAAAGGGCCGTTTCCGGCGCGTCTGGGAAAATCCGGTCTGGTCTGGGGCAGGGGCGTCAGCTTCCCTCCCGCCGGAGGGCCGGTGAAGAAGGAGGGGGACTTGCGTTCTCCCGCAGGAATTTTTGAACTGGGGGGCGTATATGGAACTGTTCCCGCGCCGCAGAAAAAGCGTTCCATGCCGTACCGCCGCATCACGCCGCGGGACATGTGGGTGGATGACCCTGCCTCTCCCCTGTATAACCAGCACTTTGTGCTGAAGCATGATCCCGTCACGCCTTGGGAGTTCAAGCAGCAGATGAAGCTGAATGATTACGCCCACAGTCTGAAACTGTTTATCCGGCATAATGCCGCAGACGGACGGCAGAAACCCGTGCCGGGTGCGGGTTCCTCCATTTTTTTCCATATCTGGCGCCGGGACGGAGGAGCCCCTACGGCCGGATGCACCGCAATGAGCGAGGAAAATTTGAGGGCCATGATTGCATGGCTGGATCCTTCCAGACATCCCCTTTATATTCTGCTCCCCGCCAGGGAATATTTGCGCCTGCGCAGAGCCTGGGGGCTGCCGTGATATTTTCAGAATCCGCCTTTGCAGGCACGCCTGTTCCGCCGCCCCGGGACGGACAGGGGTGTGGTTGAAACACTACGGATGGAAGGGCTGGTGGATGGTGCGGCTCCCGTGCCGTGCTGCACGTTCGTTGCTGCCTGGAGTTCCCTTTCCCGTAAATGCAGGAAGCCGGCCTTTCTTCAAAGGCCGGCTTCCGCATGGTAAAATGGTTATTGTTCCTGGGACTGGGGAGCGGGAGCTTCCGGCTGGAGCAGGGGAGTGGAGGTTTCCTTCACTTCCGCCATGGAACCCTGTTCTTCCCTGGGTGCGCGGTCTTCGCGGGGCTGACGGGGTTGTTCCTGGCGTTCATTGGCTCCGCTGACCAGCAGATTGCGGCCCATGAAAGGCTGGTTGTGGAGAATGTCCACGGAACGGATGGCGTCTTCCATCTTCTTCATTTCCACAAAAGCATACCCCTTGGACTTGTGGGTGCGGGGGTTGTAAATGATTTCCACGGAATTGACTTCCCCGATGCCCTTGAACACGTCCTCCAGATCGCTTTCCGTAGCTTCATAGGAAAGATTGCCCACATAAAGCCGGCGGTTGGAGACGGGCTGTTTGGGTGCGGAAACGCGATCCTGCCTGTTGCGGGCTACGCGGGTGTTGGTTTTGGCGGCGGCTTTATCCCTGGCCGCATACTTGTTATTCTTGGACGGACGAATGCCGAAGAGGCCCAGGAAACGCTGCCACAAGGAGAGTTTGGCGGGCGCTTCTTTTCTGTACTTGGGACGGTAACCGCTGGAATCGCGGCGGTCATTGCCATAGGAGCGTCCGCCTTTGTTGTAGCGGCGGCGAGCTCCCTGGCCCTGTCTTCCCTGTGTGTTGTGTTGTGACATACTTATATGCTAAGTTGGTGATTATGTTGGTGTCATGCCGGATTTATCGCTGTGTGCAGTAAATTCCATCCGGAGGATCGCCGGGACGTTCCGCTGCCATGAGAAAAGCCAGGAGTAAGGGGGCCCCATGCCCCGATCAACGGTCCATGCATGGTCTGATAGGGGGGCGATCAGGCTAGGCGCGTGACCAGTCCGGTCGATTGACGCGTATACCAATGCACAGGGAGCCGGATTCTTGCAAGCCGGTATCTCGTCATTTTAGGCTTTCTGCTCGCCCGGAGGCGGGAAGGCTGTCCGGGAGGCAGGCTTCCGTGCCGGGCATGGCTCAGAGTGAGCAAACAATTTGACAAAAAGACAAGGACGGAGCATTTTAAATGCCGGCTAATCTACATATTCTCTCGATGCTGATTCAAAATGCAGACCGTACTACCTACGGGATTAATAAGATTGTTGTTTTCGTCCTTGCATTCGTCGTCTTCTTCGTTGTCGGATTTGTGTCCTGGCAATGGGATGGGGTCGCTCCGGAACCGTGGCGTCTGCGGACGCTGGTGCTGACGCCGCTGACGATGTCTCTGCTGCTGTATGTGTGCTGTGACCAGTTCGGCGTTTACTACCGCTGCCAGACGCTTTGGGAAAGCATCCGGCGGTTTGTGGTGGCATATGCCTGTTTTGTGGTGTTAAGCGTGATGATATGGAAGTTCTTTGTTCCCTTCTCCGCGGATGTCGGTGTCCAGACCCTGGCGTATTTGCTTACCTTCCTGGGTTCCCTCTGGCTGCGTATCAGCTGGTTCCGGGCGGAAAAAAGGCTGGTGGAGGAAGCCCCTACGCTGGTGGTGGGAACTCCGGATCATGTGAAAGAATTCCGCAGGACGCTGGAGAACAATCATGTGGACTTCAGGAATGGGCTGCTGGTCATGGCGCCTGAAGAGGTGGACAGTGCGGTAGTCAGGAATTTGTTGATTAAGAATTGCGTCAGCAAGGTGGTGTTTCTGCCGGAGGAGGTGGATTCTTCCGTGGCGCGGTGCCTGGTGGAACTGTGCGGCAAGATGGGAGTCGATTTTTACGCGAGCATGGTGGTAAGCATGCCCGCTGTGCATAAAACCTATTTCGGCGTGATTGGAGGAACAAGAATGCTGGTGTACAAATCCACCCCCATTCCCTATACCACCTCCTGGCAGTTGAAGAAAATGCTGGACTGGACGGGAGCGCTGGCGCTTCTGGTGGGAACGTCACCCCTGTGGGTGCTGGCGGCTGTGGGAATCAAGCTGTCGGATCGTGGCCCGGTCTTTTACCGCCAGAAACGTTCCGGGCTGTATGGTCGGGAGTTTGGCATGTGGAAGTTCCGCACCATGTACCGGGACGCGGATAAGAGGCTGGATGAAGTGAAAGCCAAGTACGGCAATGACATGGACGGCCCCATCTTTAAGCTGGAGCACGACCCTCGCATCTTCTCCTTTGGGCGCTTCCTGCGCAAATTCAGCATCGACGAGCTTCCCCAGCTCATTAATGTGCTGAAGGGGGAAATGAGCCTGGTTGGCCCGCGCCCGCTGCCCGTTTATGAGACGGAAGCCTTTACCAGCGACGCCCACCGCCGCAGGTTGAGCGTGCTGCCCGGTGTGACGGGGTACTGGCAGATTGCCGGACGCAGCAACATCCGGGAATTTGAAAAGCTGGTGGAATTGGATATGAAGTATATTGACAACTGGTCCCTGTGGCTGGATATCAAACTGCTTCTGAAAACCGTCCCGGCAGTGCTTTTCGCCCGTGGGGCAAAGTAGCTTCCAGGTCTCCCTGGATTGCAGGCCGTCAGCCGTTATTGCCGGGAATTTGGAATCTGGCTGGGGTTCTCTGTCCGGTGGAACAGGCCCGTTTTAAGAATACTGCAATTCGGGAGGGGGATGAAATTGGTGTATTTTGTGGAAAATGAAGAAAATTATTGCCGGGCAGAGACTTTAATCTTGAGGTGCGGAAAGGGATGGGGCAGAATCAATCTATTATGGATTTAGTTCAGCGAGAAATCTCTAAAGAAACGGTGACTCCGTATTTCATCGAGTATTTCGGTCAGGCGCCTACTCATGTGGCAGCGGCACCGGGACGTGTGAACCTTATTGGTGAGCACACGGATTATAATAACGGTTTTGTGATGCCTATGGCGCTTGATAACCATTGTGTTGTGGCTGTGGCTCCCTCCCCCGTGGGCAAACACCGCTTTTGCGGTTCCCTGGGTGACCAGATCCATGAAATTGCGGTGGAAGATGCCTTGGTTCCCGGCGAACCGTTCTGGTCCAATTATGTCCGCGGCGTTTTGGCCAACCTGCACAGGCGCGGCATAGAAATCGGGCCTGTGGATATGCTGATTGACAGCAATGTGCCCCGCGGCGGCGGCCTCTCCTCCAGTGCCGCTCTTGAAGTTGCCGTCTGTACGGCGCTCGCCGCTTTTGCCGGCGTTGAAATAGATCCCAAGGAAGTAGCCCTGATCGGGCAGGCCGTGGAACATGAATTCGTGAACGTTCCCTGCGGCATCATGGACCAGTTTATTTCTGCCAACGGCAAGAAGGGCATGGCTCTCAAGCTGGATTGCGCCACGCTGGAATATGAGCTGGTTCCGATGAACAATGAGTCCGTCTCCGTGCTGGTTCTGGACAGCGCTGTGAAGCATTCCCTGGCGGACGGAGCTTATGGACAGCGCCGCAAGCAGTGTGAGGAAGCTTCTTCCATCATGGGCGTGCCCTCCCTGCGGGAAGCTACGCTGGAGCTGTTGGAATCCTTCAGGGAACAGCTTGGCGATGTGCGCTATCGCCGCGCCCGCCACGTCATTGGAGAAAATGCGCGCGTGAACGCTTTTGCGAATGCCCTTGCCCGCGGCGATTGGGATGAGGCCGGTGTAGCCATGCGCGGCAGCCATGCTTCCCTGCGTGACGACTATGAAGTTTCCTGTGCTGAGGTGGATACCCTTGTTTCCCTTTGTGACCGCATTCCCTCCGCATCCTCCATTTACGGCGCGCGCATGACGGGCGGCGGGTTTGGCGGATGCATTGTGGCCCTGGTGAAGACGGAGGACGTGGAAAAGGTGGCCCAGGAGCTTCTGGACAGCTACTGCCAGGAAACGGGCATTGAAACTACGTATCTTGTAACCCGTGCCGGAGAAGGCGCCCGTATTCTGTACCAAGCTTAATCCATACTGATGATGAAAACACTAGCAACTATATTCGGGGCGCTCGCCCTGATGACGTGGGGCGCATCCGCCCAGGAGGGGCCCGTGCCTGCAACGGCAGCTGATGCGCAGCCCGCCCTGGCCGCTCCGGCCGCGACTCCCGCTGTTGAAGTCCAGCCGGCAGCGGAAATTCAGCCGGCGGCTCCCGCTGCAGAGGCTGTACAGACCGCCTCTGCGGAGCCTAAAACGGCCCCTCTTTCCATGGTGGAAGTCATTCTCTTCTGCGTGGTCGTGGTGGGCGTAATCGCCCTGGGCATCTGGAAAAGCCGTGACCCCGAAGAAACGGAAGAGGAAAAGAAGGCCAAGGGCGCTTCAGACTATTTCTTGGCCGGCCGCGGTCTGACCTGGTGGCTGGTGGGTTTTTCCCTGATTGCCGCCAACATTTCCACGGAACAGTTTGTGGGGATGTCCGGCAAATCGGCCAACTGGGTGGGCATGGCCATCGCCGGGTATGAATGGCTGGCCGCAATCACGCTGGTGGTTGTAGCCTTCTGTTTCCTTCCCAAGCTGCTGAAAGGCGGCGTATATACGATTCCCGAATTCCTGGAATACCGGTATAACACGCTGGCCCGTTCCCTGATGGCCATTGCCACGCTGCTGATTCTGGTAGGCGTGCCGACTGCGGGCGTGATTTACGCCGGCGCCAAGGTGATCTCCGTGTTCTTCACGGGATACTCTGCCATGGGCATTGACTTCGGCAACATCACCGTCGGCTGCGTTATCATTGCCTTCTGCGCCACGGTATACGTGTTCGTGGGCGGGTTGAAAGCCTGCGCCTGGACGGACCTGTTCTGGGGCGCCGCCCTGATTGTGGGCGGCGGCGTGGTAGCCTATTTTGCCCTGACGGAGCTCAGCGGCGCAGACCCGAACCATTTGATTCAATCCGCCGCCGCCAATTCCGGCGCGACGGTTGCCTCCCTGGGGAATCCTTCGGACAGCCTCTGGCATGGGGTGACGCGCTTTTTTGAGCTGAACTCCGGTGACGCGGCCAGCGGTGTAAATACCGTGGGCGGCAAGCTGCACATGATCCGTCCTGCGGATGATGCGGAAATCCCGTGGACGGCTCTTTGCCTGGGCCTGTGGATTCCCAACTTCTTTTACTGGGGCCTCAACCAGTACATCATGCAGCGTACGCTGGCTTCCAAATCCCTGGCGGAAGGTCAGATGGGCATTGTGTTCGCCGCGTTCCTCAAGCTCATCATCCCATTCGTGGTGGTGGTCCCCGGCATCCTGGCCTATAACCTGTACCGCAATGACCTGAAGGAACAGGCGGAAGTAAAATATGCGGCGGAAATCCGTAAGACGGAAGATCCCGCCGCAGTCAAGGGCCGCCCCGTCATCTACAAGCTTACGGACAGCTTCCTGGTGGAAAACGTGGAGGAAGGCTGTGCCCATGCCATTCATAACGCGGAAGTAATGAAGGTGGGCGAAGATGTTATGGCCAATTTGAAACAGGCCTGCGCCGATTTGAAAGCGGATGCCGCCAACGACCAGACCACGTTAGCGGAACGTGCCCCGTTCGTGGAAAAAATCGCTTCCCTTAACAATAAAATCATCAAGCCGGCCGTGGACAACTCGGACAACTACTATCTGACGGATACGCTGGTAGGCTTTGACTATGACTCCGCCTTCGGCACGCTGATCAGGAAGTTGCTTCCCGGCACGGGATGGACATGGTTTGTGCTTGCGGCTCTCTTTGGCGCGGTGGTGTCTTCCCTGGCATCCATGCTGAATTCCGCGTCCACCATCTTTACGATGGATATTTACAACAAGCTGCGCAAAAATGCGGGGCCCACGGAGCTGGTTACCGTCGGCAAGATTGGTTTGCTGGTGTGCGCCGTGATCGCCCTGACCATTGCTCCGTTCCTGGACAGCCCGGCCTTTGGCGGCATCTTCAATTTCATTCAGGAATTCCAGGGCTTCCTGAGCCCGGGCGCCCTGTGCGTGTTCCTCTTCGGCTTCTTTGTGCCCAAGTGCCCGCGCATCTTCGGTTGGCTGGGTATCGTCATTAATGCCCTCCTGTACGGAATCCTGAAGGTGTGGCAGCCGGAAATGGCCTTCCTGAACCGCATGGCCGTGTGTTTCATCACGGTAGTGGTCATCGGCTTCATCTTCACGGCGGTGAACGCCGCCCGCGGCGGACAGCCTATCGTGCTGCCCGACAGGGGCGTGGTTGCCCTTCAGTCCTCTTCTCGGGCTAAAATCTTCGGATGGCTCGTGGTTGCCGCGACGGTCGCCCTGTACATCATCTTCTGGTAATCCAGGGAAGACCTCCAGTCCCGTATTTTCAATCCTCCCGGTTCAGGCCGGGAGGATTTTTCACGTCCGGAACAGACCATGCAGCTGGCGCGGCTGAATATTCTGGAGGCGGAAAGTCGGCAGACTGGCGTTTCCGGGCGGCAACGGCGCCTTGTCCTCTGAATAAAGTTAAAGTAAAAGACATGGTTGAAAAGAGGCTGGCAAAACGCCATGCCGCCTCTTATTCCTCTTCCAGAAGCATGCTGCGCAGGGAATCGAAAAAGTTTCCGGATTCCTCTTCCGTCGCTTCCGCGTTCATGAGATCCTCCCATTTGGAATATTCCATCAGGTGGGGAGGAATTTCACTGAGGAAGGAGGAGCGCTGGCAAGGCATGCGGTCCCCGTAACGCAGGCGCGTGGCGCAATAAGTAAGCATGAGTTTCTCCTGGGCGCGCGTGATGCCTACGTAGAGCAGGCGGCGTTCTTCATCGCAATTGCCGTCTTCCAGGGAACGCTTGTGGGGAAGGATGCCTTCCTCCAGCCCCACGAGGTACACTACCGGAAATTCCAGTCCCTTGGCGGCGTGCATGGTAATCAGGCATACGCCTGGCTTGTTTTCCACGTCGTCATCGTTATCTTCCTTGTCCAGGGTGACCTGGGCCAGGTAGTCCCGGAGAGTTTTTCCGGGTTGCCAGAAGTTGCGGAGGGAGGCTTTCACGTCCCCGATGGACACCAGCCGTTTCTGGATTTCAGCTTCCGTTTTGCACAGGCGCGTGACGTATTCGCTGAATCCGGTTTCCTCAATAAGCTGCTCCAGGATGTCTCCGAAGTCGGTTTCCTTATCCTGGAAAAGGTCGATGTATTTTGCAATCAGTTCATTGAATGCCTGCACGCTGTTGCGGGCGCGGGTGGAAAGGGCCGCCAGGAATTCTTCGTCCTGGAGGGCTGCCCAGACGCTGTTGCCGTGCTCCCGGCTCCAGTCGATGGCCAGATGGCTGGTCAGCTCGCTGATGCCGCGCGGCGGCGTGTTGAGGATGCGCAGCAGATATTCGTCAGCCTGCGGGTTTTCGATAGTCGCCAGATAGGAAATGAGGTCCTTTACCTCCTTGCGGTCGAAAAAACTTTGCGCGCCCACCATGCGGTAGGGAATTTTATGTTCCCGGAGCGTTTGTTCAATGATGCGGCTCTGGGTATTGGCCCGGAACAGAATGGCGAAATCCTCCCAGGGCCGGCCTTCCTGCCTGCGGACGTTTTCAATGTCCGTGATGATGAATTCCGCTTCTTCCGCGTCTCCGGGCATGGAAATGAGCCGGACGGCTTCTCCTCCGCCTTTATGGGCGCGCAGCGTCTTGTCCCTCCGGCCCAGGTTATGGCGGATCAGGGCATTGGCCGTGTCCAGGATGGGGGCGGTGCAGCGGTAATTTTCTTCCAGTTTGATGATGGAGGGATTTGGAAAAAAACGTTCGAATTCCAGGATATTGCTGATCTGGGCCCCGCGCCAGCCGTAGATGGACTGGTCGTCGTCCCCCACTACGCAGACATTGTGTTCCGGCCCCACCAGATGGCCCAGCAGGCTCATTTGGAGGCTGTTGGTATCCTGGAATTCATCCACTGTGATATAGCGGAAGCGCTGTTGCCACGCCTCCCTGACGTCCCGGTGCTCCTTCAGCAATTTGTCCGCCAGAATCAGCAGGTCGTCAAAATCCACGGAATTCTGCGCCTGAAGTTCCCGCTGGTAGGAGGCGGCGATGTTGGCCGTCAGGTTGTCTTCAATGGAGTCAAGTCCCAGACCGCTGTTTTTCATCCGGCTCATGGAGGAAAGCACATCCTTGGGCGTGATTTTCTCCGTAATGCCGCCGTGGCGCACAATCAGTCGCCGGATCAGGCCGCTTTGTTCGGAACCGCTGTAAATGGTGAAATTGGTCTTGTACCCCAGGCGCCCTATATCCTCTCTCAGGATGCGCACGCAGAGGGAATGGAAAGTGCTCACCATTATTTGGCGCGCCGCCTTGCGTTCCACCATCTGGCCTACGCGTTCCCGCATTTCCAGAGCGGCCTTGTTTGTGAACGTCACGGCCAGGATGCTTTTGGGGCTGATACCCCGGTCCACCATATGGGCGATGCGGCAGGTGACGGTGCGCGTTTTACCCGTTCCGGCCCCGGCCAGGATCAGCACGGGCCCCTGCAGGGTCTGCACGGCCTTCCTCTGGGCCGCGTTCAGGCTCTCCATGGAAAAGGACTTGGCCATTTATACGTCAAAATGGATATCTTTCAAATTCGGGTGGCCGGCAATGAGCTGGGAGATATTCATGCGCGTGCTGCCTTCAAGCTGGACGTCTGTCACCAGCAATCCTCCGCTTCCGCAGGCGATCAAAAGCCCCTGTTCTCCGGCGGAGAGCACCTGGCCCGGTTTTCCCTCCGCTTCCGGGAGGATGGAAAAGCCGGGGAAAATTTTCATGTTGCGGATGCGTTTCTTGCGGTTCCAGTAGTTGGTGAAGGTCCCGGGCCACGGGTCGTACGCCCGGATCATGCGGCCGATTTCTTCTGCGGGGCGCGTCCAGTCGATTTTTCCGTCCGCCCGCAGGAGCTTGGGGGCGTATGTTGCCAGGATTTCCTGCTGGCGGATGCGTGTAGCCGTTCCTTTTTCAATGGAATGGATGACGGGCAGCAGCACATCCGGCGTCATCCTGGCCAGCTTGTCATGCAGGGAACCTCCGGTTTCCGTGCCTTCCAGGGGGGTGCTGATCTGGGCGATGATGTCTCCGGCATCCAGCTTCCTGACAATGTGCATGATGGTGATGCCCGTTTCTGCATCGCCGGATTTGATGGCGGACTGGATGCAGGCCGCTCCGCGATGGCGCGGCAGGAGGGAGGCATGGGCGTTGATGCAGCCCATGGGGGCCATATCAATCACTTCCTGGCTCAGAATCTGCCCGTACGCCATGACGACGATTAGATCCGGATTCAGTCTCCTGAGGTTGCTCAGCGCATCCGGGCTGCGCAGGGAATGCGGCTGGAGCACGGGAATGCCCGCTTCCCTGGCAATATTTTTGATGGCCGGGGCTGTAAGCACCTGGTGCCTGCCGACAGGGCGGTCGGGTTGCGTGACCAGGCCTGCCAGATCCGAATGACGGATCAGGCTGCGGAAGGCGGGAATGGCAATGTCGCCTGTGCCCATGAAGACGATGCGCATGGCTGGAAGCTTGCCCTGACGGCCTGCGCAGGTCAATGTTAAATCCGGTTTTGAGAAGGGAATCATAGGGAAGAAAGGCCGTTTTTTCCCGTTCCTTTCCGTCCGGAGGGAATACCGGAGGATAATGTTTTTCCGGCCGCTTCCCCTCATGTCTGCCCTCCTGCAAGAAGTTCTTTTCGATGGAGCGGAATATTGGTATACCCTGTTCTATGCAGAAAGGACGGCTGCCGCGCATTCTGATTGTGACCGCAGGATACGGGGAAGGGCACAATTCCGCCGCCAGGGGCGTGAGGGATGCTCTCGCAGGGCGCGCGGAAGTCCTCGTTACGGACCTGTGCGCGGAGGCGATGCCCCGGATGTTTGGCCTGACGCGCGCCGCCTACCTGTGGATGATTTCCCGCATGCCCCGCCTCTGGAAACTGATGTATGAGGTGAGCGACAGGCGCAATATGGCGGAAAAGCCCGTCAGGGGAATCGCCCCCGTGGAGCGCCTGCTGGAACGTTTGCTGCGGGAATGGAAGCCGGATGCCGTGGTCTGCACCTACATGGTATATCCCTACATGCTGGATTCCCTGGCCTCCTGCACGGGCAGGGCGGTTCCCTACCTGACCGTCGTGACGGATTCCTTCGTCATCAATAAATCATGGCTGTGTTCCAAGTCCCCTCTCTGGGCCGTAACGGATCCCTGGACGAGGGCCATCATGGAGGAAAAGGGGCTGCCGCAGGACAGGCTGCGCGTTACGGGATTTCCCGTCAATCCCGTGCTGGGGGCGTTGGCGAAGGAGCATCCTCTTTCCTGGAAGGAAGGGGAGCCGTTCCGGGTGCTTTACTTTGCCCAGCGTTCCGCACGGCATGCGCGGGCGGAGCTGGCGGGTATGCTGGATGCGAATCCCGCCCTGCATGTAACCTGTATTCTGGGGCGCCGGTTCCGGCGCATTTATCCCCGCATCCGGGATTTGCGAGCCAGATACGGACGCAGGCTGACGGTGCGCGGCTGGACGCGCCGCGTGCCTTCCTATCTTGCCGCCAGCCATGTAGTGGTCGGGAAAGCGGGAGGCGCCACCGTGCACGAAGTGCTTGCGGCCGCACGGCCCATGCTGGTGAACTTTCTTCTTCCGGGCCAGGAGGAGGGCAATACCCGCCTTCTGGAAAAACTGGGCGGCGGCGGCCATGTGCCGGATGTCCGCGCCCTGGCTTCCGCTCTTCAGGAAATGATGGCGGACGGCGGCGCGCAGTGGAGGCGCATGCATGAAAACCTGCTGCGGGCGGGGATGACCGGAGGAAGCGGCAGAATAGCGGATTTGGCCTTGAAACTGGCGGAGGAACATACTAACTGATTCCCGTGACCTATCTTCTGATTGACAATTCCAACACGCGCACCAAGTTCGTGCTTTCTTCGCCGGAAGCCCTGTTGCCGGAGCGGTATATGATTCCCACCCGGGAGGTGAGCGGGGAGCGGCTGGACGAGGTGCTGGCCGGCGTCCGTTATGATGCCGCCGTGGTGTGTTCCGTTGTGCCGCGCGTGGCGGAAGAGCTGAAAAACTGGATCGTCAAACCGTGCCATTTCCTTTCCTGCGATTCCCGGCTGGGCGTGGGCATCGACTATCCCCACCCGCGCCAGATAGGGGCCGACAGGCTGGCGAACGCCGTAGGCGCCGCGGCTTATTACGGGTATCCGTGCGTTGTGGTGGACTTCGGCACCGCCGTGACTTTTGACGTGATCGGTCCCCAATGCACCTATGTGGGCGGCGTCATTGCCCCGGGGCTTGCCAGCATGGGGGATTACCTGGAGCGCAATACGGCGCTTCTTCCCGCCATTGACCCCCAGGAGCCGTCCCGCGTCATTGGAACCAGCACAGTAGAGGCCATGCAATCCGGCGCCGTGTACGGTTACCGGGGGCTGGTGAAGGAAATTCTGGCCCGGCTGGAAGGTGAGCTGGGCGTGCGTCCGGCCGTGGTTGCTACGGGAGGGGATGCAGCGCTGATCGCCAGGGGCGTGGAGCGCATTGACCATGTGGACCCTGACATTACGTTGAACGGCTTGCGCATAGCCGCCGGGCTGAATCTTTAAAGAACGGCCAAAATCGGCTGGAAACCTGCTGCTTCCGGCGCCGTGGCCGGATGACGCGTAAAAACTCATAAATAGGTGTTGCAAATGGCGCATACCCCATGTAATATCAATGAACCTTAACAATAAATATCATGTCTGACAACAGCATCGAAGAAAAAGTAAGAAGTATCATCGTCGACCAACTTGGCGTTGAATCCGATAAAGTGACTGCTGATGCGAAATTCATCGAGGATCTCGGTGCTGATTCGCTGGATACCGTTGAACTCGTGATGGCTTTCGAAGAAAACTTTGACATTGAAGTGCCCGATGAAGAAGCTGAAAAGCTTCAGTCTGTGGCCGACGTCGTTGCTTACATCGAAAAGGTTCAGGGTTAAGTTAAACTGCTAAAAATCCTTTATTACAAAAGCGGCTTCCCTGTCCAAGGCAAGGAAGCCGCTTTTTCATGGAAAGCCCCTCTGCCTTTTCTTCCATGAGCGACCTGCCTTCCTTTTCCCGTGACGATATCCGCTATGCGGCGGAGATGACGCGGGTGGTGTATGAACCGGACCGCCGCATTGATACTTTTGGCGATACCAGGTTTAATTTTCTTCTCCTCAGTGAACTGATGGATGAGGTGAACGTGGTGCGCGTGCGCAGCGGCTGGGTGGAAGCGGAGAAACCGAAAATCATACGGCCTTCCATTTACAATGAAATCAGTACGGAGGGATTTTCCGGAGAAGCCAAGCGCTTTTTTGACTGGCTCTCCAAAAACGGCCCGGGCTTTCTGACGCTGCTGGAATACGGGTTCAGGTTTAAACGGTCGGAGGTGAGCGAGGAAATTCTGCATGAACCGCTTGATTCCGTGCGCGGTCGGCTGCTGGACCAGGTGCGCAATGGAGAAGATACATTCATGTCTCTCATTGAGGGAGTGGATGACGCATGGGAGGTCTCCCTCTTGAAATTCATGGTGGAAATGATACAAAAATCCCATGAAATCAATATCTTTGACTTCAAGCGCAAAGGTCTTCTTTAGCCTTTTGGCGGCGGCTTTCTGTGCCCAGGGAGTTTTGGCGGACGGAGAAAATTATTCCCTCTGGCCGCGCCGTCCGGAGGCCCTTGCTGAAGCCCGCCGCCTGATGGACCGCGGCAGTCTGCCAAAAGCTCTGGAACTGCTGCAGCCTCTGGCGGAACAGGGAGGCGTGGTGGGGAAAGAGGCGAAGGAACTCATCGGAAGGCTGCGCATCCGCCAGTTGCTGGATCCCAACGGACCGGACGTGAAAAAATATACCGTACGGAAGGGAGATTCCTGGATACGCATGGTCAGAAAACTGGGTTGCTCTCAGGCCATGGTGGTTCACCTGAACGGTTTGATGGATATTCCCGCTCTTCGTGCGGGAGATGTATTCAAGTATCGGCCTCTGGATTTCCATGTGGTGGTGAACGTGCCGGAAAAGGAAATCTGCCTTTACGACGGGACGGATTTTGTCAAGGGATACCCCATCCTCTCCATGAAGGACGGGGGGAAAAAGAATGTGGAAACGACCGTAAAGGATGAGCAGGCCCCCGTGTCCATCTACAGCAGGCAGTTTCCTTCTGCGGATAAGACGCTGGTGCTGGCGGCGGGAGGCTATGTCATTGACGCTGCTCGCGGTACGCCCCGCTCGCCTGGGTTTTATCTGAGCCGGCAGGACTGCAATGAACTGGCCATGCTGACCAGGCCGGGAACGAAGGTGACTATCCTGAGGGGGAAAGGAGAGGAACCGTGAGGCTGGTTATTCAGCGTGTCAGTAAGGCCGCCGTTCATATCGGCGGTGTTTGTGCGGGGGCCGTGGGGCCCGGTCTGCTGATTCTGGCGGGCATTGAAGAGGCGGATACGGAGGAAGATGTGCGCTGGCTCGCCAACAAGGCGGCGGCCATGCGCATTTTTTCCGACGCGGACGGAAAGATGAATCTTTCCGTAAGGGAAGTGAGTGGAAGCGTGTTGGTGGTGAGCCAGTTTACGCTGCATGCCTCCACCCGGAAAGGGAACAGGCCCTCTTTCATCCGCGCCGCGAGGCCTGAGCGGGCCATTCCCCTGTATGAGCTGTTTAAGAAGGAACTGGCGTCTTTGCTGGAAGGAAGGGTGGAAAGCGGCGAATTCGGCGCGGATATGCAGGTTTCCCTGATTAACGACGGCCCGGTGACTATTTTCATGGATTCCAGGAAAAGAGAATGAGAGAAAGGATCTTATATATTTAACTTTGCCCCGGTTTCCTGCTTTCTCTCTATCTCCATATAAACATAGAAAAATATTGCCGATAGATCTGTTGCTCCTCCTGAAAATCTGTCCTTGAGAAAGAAGGAATATTACGTCTGCACAGATCCGAACTTGGCCCTGAAATAGCTAAGGCCGGAGTTCTACTGGCTGGACGAAATTTTCCGTAGCAGCCGCCTGTCCATAGGGGGAGTAATCGTAAGCCGCCGCGATCGTTCCCTGTGCGTCGAAGACCTCTGTGACATTCTTGTTGAAGTCCACGCCGTAGCAGTACAGGGAAGCGCCCTGCACGAGGGCCAGGGGGCGCGTGGCCATCTCTTCCAGAGAATCCCACAGCAGGGTGCCAAGCACGTTACGGTTGTTGATCATATCCTGCGACGCTAGTTACAAGTAGCTACGGTCATTCTATTTAAGGATTTTTAGGGAATTCACATTTTTTATGATTTTTTGTCATCTTTGATACAATTGTTCTGATACTATTATATCATTGGAAAATCTTCCGATTCAATTCTCTTCCTGTATTCTTTATAATACACTAGCTTCTTATAAAACAAGTCTGAAAAGATTTTTTTTCATGATTATTTCAATTAGAATCAGATTTATTTTTTATTTTCTTCAAGACATATGTTATTCTGAAACATTCAATGACTATAATGAGATAACCAAGAATTAATACTGTATATGATATTAAAAGTTCATTCGAAAAGTTTTCCCATAATAGATTTATACCATGATACATTGTTGACAAAATTCCAATTATTCCAGAGATCAGAAATAAATAAATTGTGAGTTTGATAATTGGAAAAGGGAAGTTATTAAATGAAAAATTAAGAGTATTTTTTTTAACCAAACAAGAATTCTTAAAAATAGGATTACAAAAACACATCCATAAACTAATTCAAAATATTCATATACAGTTAAAGGAGACTCAGGGTAAATCATAATACAGGCAACTAATTATATTTCGTTCATTATTTAGACCATATTTTTATATTTTCATTAAAAGATTTGTTAACAAGTTCTTCGTTTTGATCTATGATAAATGGGATTTTTAAAGTAGCGTTAATCTTAATATATCCCGTTGCATCTAAAGTTAAATATATTGGTTTTGCGTTCAAAGTTAATCCAGAACTTATCTTAAAATCGATAGAATAAGATGCTTGTATATAAGATGATAGTGTAATACCTGCATCCATTCTGTGAGAAAATCCTAATAATTCTTCCCGATAGGATGTTAAAGTTTTGCCATTACAATTGTCAATTTTAAGTATTTTTTTCATTACTTAATCCAGAAATCATAGTTTTTAAAGAATATTCAATATCAGGAAGAATAGGCCACCATTTTTGTTTAATTTTAAGCCCTATACCTACACCTATACCAACATCTGTTCGTAATTTTGCTTCAATGCATACACAATTTTTCTTTTTTTTCTATTGATATACTTCCCTCAATAATAAGAAGAATGGGTATGTAACCCGCAGGAATAGTCATTGTGTAGCCAAATTCGTTAGTTTCTTTTCCGAGATAATCAATAGAAAATACCACTCCATTATCAACAAACCCGTACAAATTCCACCCGCCCTGTTCAGCAATGGGGTCGCGGTTGATCCACCTGCCGTCTTTGGGGTTGTAATAGCGGTAGTTGTAATAGACCAGGGCGAGTTCTTCGTCGTGCATCTCGCCGGACCACTGGACGGGC
>NZ_MNUD01000011.1:0-21343 GCF_001917295.1 Akkermansia sp. 54_46 | reverse complement strand
CGCAATTTTAGAGTATTTTACACCATCCTTGCAACATTCCGTTTCAGCATCTTCAGAAAGTCCAAGCGTATCAGAGTACAGGCATGTATTGTTCTTGACAAAGATATAAAGATTCCATCCGCTCTGTTCATCGACAGGATCTCTGCTGATCCACCTTCCATCTTGGGGATTATAGTATCGGAAATTGTACTGCACAAGCCCGGTTTCCTCATCGAAATACTCGCTGGAGAAGCGGAAGGGATTGATTTCTGCCGCATTGCCTTCCATCTTGAGAACATTCCCATACGGGCCGTATTCGTACAAAGCTCGCCGGCCCGCCTTGATGCCGAAGAGCGCCGTTGTGTTCTTCAACGCGTCATGCGTGTAATAAAGATCTTCCACATAGGTTCCCGTTTCATCAAAGACGCTCATCGCCAAGATGCGCGTGGCTACCGGTTCCAGGGGATCCCACAGGTACGTTTTACGCAGGACGGGGTCAGCGGATTCCGAAGCGTCCGCAGCATCCAGTTCCGCGATTTGCAGGTAACCCTGGTAGATAAACCGTTTCCTTGACATGAGCGCTTCCCCTTCATAGACGGATTTTTCTACCCTCCTGTTCAGATAATCGTAAACGCACTCAATACGCCTGTCCCCCTGCGTGAAGCTGACCGCCTGATTCAACGCGTTGCAGGCGGCTTCCCATTCTCCCGTGGACGTCTGAATCTTCGTCTGGTTGCCGTCGGCGTCATAGGTGGGAACAAAGGGCGGCTCCGTACCCTCGGTGATATCCGTGTATTGATTAAGCCGGTTGGCAACGTATGTGGTGGGAAGGGAATCCGTTCCCTCCCGGGAGGTTGTGCGGTTGCCGATGTTATCGTAGGCGTAACTGTATATGCCGCCCCGGCTCATCGCGTCGCTCACAAGTTCATTCCTGTCATTGTAGGCGTAGGCGTGGGTGAGGTCGGGCGCGGACGTGTTGAAATAGTCTTTCTTCGTGACGGGACGCCCCAGCACATCGTAAGAATAGCCGGTTTTGGCCGGGTAGTTGGCGCTGCCGGGGCGCAGGTAGTCAATATTCACCGGGAGGTCGCGCTTTTCTTCCAGGGTGCGCCGCCATTTCAACGTGTTGGGGTAATCAAGAGTGTCCAGCAGGCCGCTTTCCGCATTGTAGCCGTAGGTGAAGGGCTTCGCGACGGCGTTCAACGAGACGGTGGAAAGCCTTCCGGAGGCGTCATGCCCCCATGCCGTCTGCAAGGCGGCGGCGCCCGCATAGTCCAGACAGTAGCCCGCGGGCCTCCCCACTCCGTCACGGCGGAGGGTCAAGACGCTTGCCGCAAGGCCAGCCGTCGTTTCCGTTTCCTGTTCGTTATACTGATTGTACGTGAACGTGCGCGTTCCGAAAGCGTCTTCAATTTGCGTCAGCTGCCCCAGATGATTGTAGCGGCTGCTGATGGAGGGGGTAAAACCGTCGTCATTAAAGGTAATGGAGGTAAGCTCTCCGGTAAGGGGGGCGTAGGAGCGGGAGGCAACGGTTCCCCGCGCGTCCGTCGTAGCGGAAACGCGGTTGAGCGCATCGTAAGCGGTATCCACATGGGTGGCATTGGCATAGGTCTTGCGGACAACCAGCCCCGTAGCGACATCGTACGTCCAGGTGGTGATGTCCCCATCCGTCCGGAGGCGGGGATCAGTAGTGATGACATCCCCGGGATCACGGAAGGTGGCAAGGCTCACTATATGGCCGGCGGCGTCATAAGCGTATACGGCGGGCTGTATGGCCGTCCCCCATTCGGCTTCCTTGCGACCCCGGATATCATAAACGGAACAGGCTGTTTTACCAAGGGCATTGGTAACGCAGGTAGGCAGATCAAAGGGCTGGGCATAAGCGTAAGTGGTCGTGTTGCCCGCGGCATCCGTGCCGGAGATGATGCGGCCGGCGATGTCGCAGACGGAGGTAAAGACATTCCCGCGCACATCTGTGTCCGCGTAGGTGATGCCCGTTTCCGTATAGGTGCGCCGCCGAAGGACAGTTGCACCGTCAAATCCCGTAACCGCCGTCGTAAATCCGTCCACGATGCGCGTGAGGAAGACGCTCTCGACGCCGGGCACGGTTTTCTTCCGAAGGCGAACAGAACCGCCGCCATATTCCATCCATTCCACGGCATCATGGCCGCGGGAATCCGTCATGACGGTTTTGCCGGCAAGGACAGGGCTCAGGGCAGAGAGCAAGGTCGCCCGCTTTTGAAGAACGGGAGTACCTGAGGAAGTATAGCTTGTTATGGAAACAAGACTATAGACTCCGTCTTCACGGCTCTCGGTCATATAAGCATAGTCAGTAATGCGGGAGTTCAGGATGGTCGGGTCATCCTCCAGGGCAACGATTGCCCTGGTCCTGTTCCCAAAAGCATCATACGCGTAGAGGGCGGGCGCCATATCCGCCAGCTGTTCCCTGATAAGGCGCCCCTTGTCATCGTATGCAAGAGTGCGCACGTTTTCCCCATTCAGGGTATTGGCGGCAGCAATCCGTACAAGATCGCCAAAGCCGTTGACGGTGGAGCTTCCCGTCACGACGCGGGGCTCTCCCCCCTCCCCGCCCGGCACAGCCTCCGTCGTGCGGATCCCTTCCGCCGTGGCCTCAACGGTATAAAGGATATCCTGCTGCCCGGTGCCGTAACGCCGCACTACTGTTCCGGAAGGGCTTTTCCGGGTGATGAGCGTAGCGCCGGCGGGCGTGGTAACTGTTTCTACCAGGCCATCCCCGCTATAAGAGCGGACGGTGGTGCGCCCCAGAATATCGGTTTCTCTTATCAGGCGCCCCAGCAAATCGTATTCCCGGCTTTCCACCGTCGTCATTGGGCCTGCATCCCTGCGCAGGGAGGTAATTTTACCGAGGGCATCACGGGTATAGCTCGTGATGGTTTCCGGAGTGATCATAGTTTCCCCGTCCGTAACGGCTGAACGGATGGTTTCCACCAGCTGGCGGGCCGTATTGTAGGAATAGGAAGTGGTCACTCCATTTTCATCCCTTTCCCACAACGGGCCGCAGCAGGTCATCATGCGCTCGTAAACGCGCCCATTGGCGCGGGTGCGCTTTACCCAACGGTTCTCAACGTCATATTCATAAGAAGACGCGTCCGTCATGGACCAGGCGCCATCGGCCAGTCGGGCGTATTGCTCATAACGCATGTTATTGCCCTGGCCGGAGACGTAAGTAACCTTCCGCGAGCTCAGGCCGGGGACGCTCTCTCCCGCTATCCGCGTTTCCGCGGTCACTTTGTAAAGGGATCCGTACCGGTCCGTCTCTTCATAAAAATAATGCGTCTGAATACCGTCCATGCCCTGTTTCATCTTCAGGCGTCCGCGGGCATAAACATTGGGAGCCGTGCCGAGCCAGGATTCCTTCACTTCCAGCCGTACATTTTCTTCTCCCAATGCGGTGGTGCGTTTTTCCACGCGCCGCACATGATTTTCCTCAATGTAAGTATAATCCGTTCGCCAGAGTTCCGCCGCAGTAGCCGTCAACGTCACCCATTGGGTGAGAATATCCGGATCCGCCTGCGTCTGATCCCGATAAGTGGTGTAAGTGACTTTATCTCCAGCTTCCGCCCAGGGGACACTGGACACGATTTCACGCCCAAAACGGTCGTACGCCCATGTTTTGACACTTCCATCAGGAGCAGTTTCCTTCGCGATTTTTCCCATGCCTGTGTACTCGTAGGTCGTCTCCCGGGCGTAATCCGTTCCGTAACCTTCAATACGGCTGGTGCACAAATTGCCATTGCGGGTGACGGCATAAGTCTCACAGACACGGGAGATAGGGATACCGTTTTCCCCTCTCTGTATGGTAGTGATGAGTTTCCACGTTCCGGGAGAGACAATCTGCTTTTCCTTCAGAGTGAAGATGGAATCTTCTCCTTCCCCCTGAGACATGTTCCATGCTCCGTCAGTTCCCTGCCAGTAGCGGGTGGTGAAGGGAGCGCGCCCGGCGGTTTGTTCGGTGACGGCAAGCCTGCCCGCTGCCGCGTCCCCGGTGATCGTGAATGTTTTAAATGGGTCGCCCGTAACGGGATAAAGGCCGGTGGAGCTGTTTTTCCCGCCCACCTGTTCGGGGAGATAGAGGGCGATGCGGTAACCGGACTCCGTGACATTTTCGATGTTGGCGAGCCCGTCCCACAGGTTCCATATTTGCCGGATGCTTCCATCCGAAGCCCGCACAATATCCAGCTTTCCGTCAAATTCTTCTCTTGTGTAAGCCGCGCCGTTTTTAGCGGTGTAGCCGGTGGCGTATTTCAAGGAAGAGGCCGAACCTGCGGTATAGTTAACGGTATTGCCCGTGTTTGAACGGATACTGAGGCAGAATTCTCCCGCCCTTGCCGGAGAAACGAATCTCCTCCCGAAACACGCCGAGCCCCCGCGCTTGGCGGATCCTGCAATGGGGGCCACGCTGTCACCCCTGCTGCCGTCTCCATCCGCGTAACAGTAGTAGTTAATGGCAGTTCCTCCGCTCCTGATTTGGAAAGCGGTATTCGCCCCGATGCCCGATGATGGCGCGGAGATGATTTCACGAGTCATCGGATGCCAGTAATGAAGCGCACGTGGGGACCAGAGTTCAGCCGAGAATGTGTATCCTACTATTTCCAGCAATCCCTGAGGCAGACCCGTCATGCCCCGGAAAGAGCCGAAATTGGTACGCCAGATCATTTCCGTCTTGAGCGTCCGGGCAACCACGCGCCTGCCGGCGGCCGACGAACCGTAAAGGGTGGAGGAAGAGCGCGCGCCGCGCGCCGAAGAGCTGCTGCCGCCCTCATTGTTTTCACAGGTGCAGGGATCCTCATCTTCACCGTTATCCCCTTCTCCGTTGTCTTCCTCCGGACAGGGAGAACTGGAACTGCTCTGGGAGCCATTGCCGCCAGCAGCCTCCTCCCCGCATTCGCACGGCACGTCTTCCCCCTCATCTTCCGTACTTACGGGTTCCGGATAACCTTCATCCGGCTGATAGGAGGATGAAGAGGTTCCATCCGAAACCATGACTTCAATGGAATAATTAAGGATGGCGAGATTAGTCCATTCAGGAGGAACAGCCACGTTCTCATAAGTCATGTGCACGCGGTGCGGTCCCGGTTCAATGGGGAAGCTCAAACTTTTTTCCCTATAAGACCCTCCATGGTATTTGCCCTCCCCAGGAATGAAAATTCCCTCGCCGTCAACAGTAAGAGAGCCGTTATCATCCACCCCCAGCATCAGACGGCACTCCGCCGTTTCCCCCGGGCCGAGCGGATCAACGACAATCCCCCAGTCCCAGCTGCCGCTGAACGCCCCGGCCTCTTTGTTAAACGGGACCGGCACACCTCCGGACGCTGTGAGAGAATTATCAGGCAGAGAATTCGCATGACGCTGAACCTGTTGATCTTTCATAAAATCCAGATAATTGACGATTGAGGGACGAACATCAAAGAAGACAACGCTTCTCTATATTCACTATTCTTATGTATCTCGGAAAACGGAACAGATCAATGATTCATTTTTGAATAATTGTTACTAATTACAATAAATTATTACCAATCAATATTCTTTTAAAATATATATTTATTCCCAACAACCGGAGGGAATAACCATGTTTTTCCGCGCTGCCTGACATCCCCCGCATCTACTGCCGGCCAAATGGCCATGGGGACGGGCTGAACAACTTCCCCGGCCTCCGTTAAGACAAACTCCGGCAGATCTATCTGCATCATCCCTTCAACGAAAGGGTCTCCCGTCTGGTCGTCCAGATAAGGCCGGTGTGGGCACTTTCTTTACGCCGTCCCAATTCTCAACCCGGAAATAAACCAATGAATAATACGACTCAACCGGGGGCCGCTCCAACAGGCCCCGCAGCAACAAGCAACGCTCCGGCGGTAAAATCCGTCCTCCGCATGGGAGTATTCACTCTCGCCATGATCAACGTTTCCGCCATTGTCAGCCTGCGCGGCATGCCTGCGGAAAGCACTTACGGACTGAGTTCCGTTTTTTATTACATTTTCGCTGCGGTTTTCTTTCTGGTGCCGGTTTCCCTGGTGGCCGCGGAACTTACTACCGGATGGCCTCAAAAAGGCGGCGTTTACCGCTGGGTAGGCGAGGCTTTCGGGAAAAAATGGGGGTTCCTGGCCATCTGGCTGCAATGGATTGAGAGTACCATCTGGTTCCCTACCGTTCTGACATTCGCCGCCGTTTCCCTGGCTTTCATGGGGCCCGGGCAAAGATGGGATGAAGCGCTTGCCGCCAATAAATGGTACGTTCTCATCGTGGTGCTGTGCGTGTACTGGGCGGCAACCCTGCTTAATCTGCGCGGCATGAAGACTTCCGCAGGCGTCACCAAATGGGGAACCATCATCGGAACCATTATTCCCGGAGCCATCCTGATCCTGCTGGGCCTGGGCTATTGGGCAGGCGGCAACCCGATCCTGCTGGATATGAGCTGGGACAAGCTGGTGCCGGACATGAGCAATTTCAACAACCTCGTTCTGGCAGCCAGCATCTTCCTGTTTTACGCGGGGATGGAAATGTCCGCCGTGCATGTGAAGGATGTGAATAATCCCGGACGCAATTATCCGCTGGCCATTCTGATTTCCGCCATCATCACGGTGCTTATTTTTGTTCTGGGCACGCTGGCCATCGGCTTCATCATTCCCAATTCCCAGATTAATCTGGTGCAGAGCCTGCTGATTACTTATGACAGCTATTTCAGCTTCTTCGGCCTCGGCTGGATGAACTGGATTCTGGCGCTTGCGCTGGCCGTCGGCGTTCTGGCCCAGGTAACCGCATGGGTGGGAGGCCCTTCAAAAGGCCTGTACCAGGTGGGACTGGCCGGCAACCTTCCACCCGTCATGCAGAAGCGGAACAAGAATAACGTCCAGATGGGCATCCTGCTTATTCAGGGGGGAATCGTCACCCTGCTTTCCATCATGTTTGTAATTATGCCTTCCGTGCAATCCGCCTACCAGATTATTTCCCAGCTGACCATCATCTTGTACCTTATCATGTACATGCTGATGTTCGCGTCCGGCATTTACCTGCGCTACCGGGAACCGAATACGCCCCGCACCTTCCGCATTCCCGGCGGCAGAACCTTCGGAATGTGGGTTGTCGGGGGCCTCGGCCTCCTGGCAAGCCTGGCGGCTTTCCTGGTGAGCTTCATCCCGCCGAACCAAATCACCGTAGGCAGCAGTACCATGTACGTTCTTCTTCTGGTGGTGGGCACCTTCATTTTCGCGGGTATCCCCTTCATCATCCATGCCATGGCCAAACCCTCCTGGAAACGGCCGGTGGATCCCGAAGACGCCTTTGAACCCTTCGGATGGGAAAAAAGCAATGGTTCCCATTCCGCAGCAACCCCAAGCCATTCCATATCCCATGAGTAACATTCCTTCCAATGAACAAATCCGGACGGCCCTGGATAACGCATATGCCTACGCCAAAACCGTCCAGGGAGGCAAAAACGCTTCCTACATTCCCGCCCTGGCCCAGGTTCCTTCCGACCTGCTGGCGATTGCCGTGGTCACCGTCAACGGAGACCTGCTGACCGCAGGCTCCGCGGACGCGCCCTTTGCCATTGAATCCATTTCCAAGGCATTCAACCTGGCTTATGTCATGGATCTGATCGGCATGAAGCAGCTGCGCGCGAAAATCGGAGCGGACCCCACCGGGGAACCCTTCAATTCCGTAATGGCCATTGAGCTGCACGGCGGCAAGCCCCTCAATCCCCTGGTCAACGCAGGGGCCATGGCGACGGTCAGCCTAGTCAACGGTTCGGATTCCGATGAAATATGGGGAAACATGATCCATAATTTCAATAACTTCGCCAACACGGCTCTGACCGTGAACCAGGAGATTTACAAGTCGGAAAGCGCTACCAACCAGCACAACCGCGGCATTGCCTGGCTGCTGGACAGCTACGGCTATTTTTACAATACGCCGCCCATGATTGTGGATTTGTACACACGCATGTGTTCCCTGAATATCACCGCTTCCCAGCTGGCCCTGATGGGCGCCTGCTACGCCAACGGCGGGGTCAATCCCGTCAGCAAGAAGCGGGTGGTGAAAGAGGAGAACGTTCCCCCCATTTTGGCGGAAATGTGCATGTCAGGCCTTTATGATTCCACAGGGGACTGGATGTACAAGGCCGGCCTTCCGGCCAAGTCCGGGGTAGGAGGCGGCCTGGTGGCTGTAGCTCCCGGCAAGCTGGCCATGGCGGCTTTTTCGCCTCCCCTGGATCCCGCAGGGAATACCGTCAAGGGGCAGGCGGCGCTTCAATCCATCATCAGGGAACTGAATCTAAACCTTTTCCGGAGCTGATCCGGGATGAGAAGGTAAACCCGCGGAGCCAAAATCCGAAAGGATTCCCGCGGGTTTACTGTATCCTGTCCAGCTCCCCCGAGGCAGACCGCAGTTTCTCGACTGCGGATTTCAGCCATAAAAAACAGCCTTCCGGAACAGTATGCTGAAAAACGGATATATCCGGCGGACAACGGCCGCATCGCCTGCGCCCCGGCAGCCGCAGACAACCTCTCCCCGGCGCCCCACATCAGCTCCTGTTTGAAAAGTTGCACAGCTGCATGGCTACGCCGTCTTCCATAACCCGGAAGCCGTGCTTCTCATAAAAAGCGGCGTTTCTGCTCTCCTCCGGCATGATTTCAAGATACAGGTAGTCCCTGTATTTTTCCTTAACCATTTCCACCATTTTTCCAGCAATCCCCCTGCCCTGATAGGCGGGATGCACCAGAACATAATGCATGTAGGCAACCATCTCGCTGTCGTCCAGTACCCGCACCAGCCCTGCCAGGCGGTCACCGTCCCAGGCCGTAACAACAGTGGATGAATTCATGAGAGCCTTGAACAGACGCCCCGGATATTGTCCGGAAATCCAGCCAACGGACAGGAACAATTCTTGAACATCTTCCCTGGAAAATTTCTTCTCTTCCGTAAAAACAATCATTTTTTCTTTAATTAATTATTGATTATCCGCCTGTACCGTCGCGGCCACACAACCGCCTGAGCGGGAAACGCCTTTCCCTAGGCCGGATTGACACCCTGTTTCAAGGTTTTATCTGCTCCCACTGCCGCAGTCAACACCGTCTTGTCCGAGGGTTTTACCCATTTCAAGGACATGGCGGAGCCTGTGATAAGAATGCGCGCCGGAAACAGGCAACCCTTTCCCCAGTCAGTAGCTCGTCCGCCCCTGCCTCCTCCGCTTCCGGGGGACGGAAGAGCCGCACCAGGAACACACATCTTCTTTTCAGGGAAACGATACTCGAATACGGGAGACGGCATTTTTCCTGGAACCGATTCCCCAAAAACGGAAAACTCCGGGCCCAGGTTCATAACATTGTGAAAAACCTTTCTCCGTCATTTGTTTAAGGACTTGTCACCACGCTTCTTTTCCCTAGAATCCCCCCGGTATGCTTGACGCCCTCCAAAATGCCTTTTTCCAGACCGGGGACACGCTCACATCCTGGCTGTCCGCTTTCAGCAGCTTTCTGTGGGGGTGGCCCCTGCTCATCATGCTGCTGGGCACGCACCTGTACCTCACCGCCATCCTGCGGTTTCCGCAGCGTTATCTGCTTAAGGCCCTGAAATTGTATTTTGTGAAAGATCATACGGACAAGGGAGATATCTCCCCATTCAGTTCCCTGATGGTGGCCCTGGCAGCCAACATCGGCGCCGGGAATATCATCGGCGTGGGCGTGGCGATTGCAGCCGGAGGCCCCGGCGCCGTCTTTTGGTGCTGGCTGACGGGAATTCTGGGAATGGCAACCCGTTATTCGGAAGGATTACTCGCCATCAAATACCGGGTGGAGAACAAGGACGGCAATATGAGCGGAGGCCCCATGTTCGTGCTGGAACGCGGTCTGAACAGCAAATGGCTGGGGACAGCCTTCGCCGTCTTCACGGCCATTGCCGCCTTTGGAATCGGCAATCTGACGCAAGGGAACGCAGCGGCGGAACAGCTCCACCACGCCTTTTCCATTCCCTTCTGGGGAACAGCCGCCGTTCTGACGGCATTGACGGCTCTGGTGATGCTGGGAGGCATCCAGGGCATTGCCAGGGTATGCGCTTTCTTCGTGCCGTTCATGGCCGTCATCTATATCATGGGATGCCTGTATATCCTGACCATACAGGCAGAGTATATTATTCCCGCCATCCGGTATATTCTGGACTGCGCCTTCACGGGAGAAGCCGCCGCCGGGGGCGCAGCAGGAGCGGCCGTCATGGCGGCAATGAGAACCGGTGTGGCCCGGGGCCTCTTTTCCAATGAGGCCGGCCTGGGATCCGCAGCCATCGCCTCCGCCGCAGCGCAGAACCGCAACCCCGTCAGGCAGGCGCTCATCTCTTCCAGCGGCCCCTTCTGGGATACCGTCATCATCTGCGCCCTGACGGGAATTGTGCTGACCACCAGCATCATCGCGCATCCGGACATTTCCTGCACGGACGGCCCCAGGCTTACTACGCTGGCATTCAGCAAAATTCCTTACATAGGCTCCCCTCTGCTCACGCTCAGCCTGGTTACGTTTGTAGTTTCCACCATTCTGGGCTGGTCCTACTTTGGAGAAAAAGCGCTGGAATACCTGGGAGGCATCCGGCTGATCATGCCTTACCGCGTCATCTGGGTGGCGGCGGTCTTCATCGGCTGCGTCTCTAAAATAGAACTGGTATGGATTTTTGCAGACTGCGCCAACGGCCTGATGGCCCTGCCCAACCTCATTTCCCTGCTGGCACTTTCCGGCGTGCTTGTCCAGCAAACGCGGTACTACCTCTGGCAGCACAGGCTGGACGATTACGACGAATCCCACATACCGGAAGGAAAATAACGATTTTTTTAACTCGGATTCAAATAATTCTTGCCTTTCGGCTTCCGGTGCGCAGTCCCTGCAAACCTAAAAGTCGCGTTCGTCTAGCGGTCCAGGACTCCCGCCTTTCACGCGGGCAACACGGGTTCGAGTCCCGTACGCGATGCCAGCTTTACCGCCGCGGCAGTTACGATAATTCCGCTTTTCCCCTTTTCAGGGAAGCATATTGGAAAAACGTAATGGCTGCGGTTTTCTTTTGGCCCGGTTTTCCGGATTCAGGAAAGCGCGGCAGAGGCGCCGGAAGCGGAATCCCCCCCCTGCTTTTAAATGCCGGAACATGTCTTACATCCCCCGGATTTGGCTTTCAGAAAACCCCGCCATCTTTTAAAATCCTTTACACGCAAACGCCATGGATTACACACCTCTCATTGAAAAACGCCGCCAGCGCCTGGAAGAATTGGAAACAGTCATTGCCGAACCGGACTTCTTCAATGACCAGAAAAAGGCCTCGGAAATCATGAGAGAGCACCGCCGCCTGAAGGAACTCATGGAAACATGGGATTCCCTGAACGCCACGGAACAACAGCTGGCGGACAACCAGGAACTGGCCAAGACGGACGATCCGGAACTGGCGGAACTGGCCGCCCTGGAGATTCCAGAACTGGAAGCCGCCCTGGAAAAACTGCGAAGCGACGTGCAGTACAGCCTGCTGCCCCGCGACACGACGGAAGACCGGGACGCCATCATTGAAATCCGCGCCGGAACGGGCGGGGATGAAGCCTCCCTGTTTGCCGGAGACCTGCTGCGGATGTACCAGCGTTTTGCGGAAGAACGCGGCTGGCGCTTCGAGCATCTGGAAAGCAGCCCGTCGGACGTGGGCGGATTCAAGGAAGTCGTCTGCCGCATTGCCGGGGAAGAAGTGTTCCGATTCCTGAAATATGAAGGCGGCGTGCACCGTGTGCAGCGCGTTCCCGCTACGGAAACGCAGGGGCGCATCCATACTTCCACCGCCACCGTGGCCGTCATGCCGGAAGCGGAGGAAGTGGACATAGAAATCCGCCCGGAAGATCTCCGCATCGAAGTATGCCGTTCCGGCGGAGCCGGAGGCCAGCATGTGAACAAAACGGAATCCGCCGTTCAGATATGGCACATACCCACGGGCGTTTATGTCCGGTGCGAGGAAGAACGCAGCCAGATGAAAAACCGAGAAAAAGGCATGAAAATCCTGCGCGCCAAGCTCTTTGAAGCCAAAAAACGGGAAGAGGCGGAAAAATACTCCGCCGCGCGCCGCAATCTCATCGGCTCCGGCGGCCGTGAAGAAAAGATACGCACATACAACTTCCCGCAGAACCGTCTGACAGACCACCGCATCGGCTACACTTCCCACAATCTGGACGGTATCCTGATGGGGCAGCTGGAAGACCTGATTATGGCCCTCCAGCATGCGGAAATGCAGGAACGCCTGGCGGAGGCCGGAATGTCCTAACTTCCTTTTTCCTTTCATGAAAACTTTACTGGAAGTCCTTCAGGCCGGCACGGATTATCTGGCCCGCCAGGGGTGCGACGAAGCACGCGCCACCATGCAGCATTTGCTGGCCCATGTCCTGCACTGCAACCGCACGGCTCTTTACTCCCAGTTTGACAGGCCCGTGGAAGAAGCGGAGCTGGCACCCCTGCGCGAACTGCTGAAACGCAGGGCAGCGGGAGAACCGCTGCAACATCTGCTGGGGGTCACGGAATTTTTCCGGAGGGATTTCCTGACGGATGCCCGCGCCCTGATTCCCCGCCCGGAAACCGAGGAACTGGTGGAAATGGTGTTAAAGAAAATCCCGGACCATCCGGTACGCATCCTGGACATGGGCACGGGCTCCGGCGTTATCGGCGTCACGCTGGCGCTGGAACTCAAGGAGCGCGCCGGAGAAGTCGTGCTGGCGGACATTTCCCCGCAGGCTCTGGATCTGGCCCTGGAAAATGCCATGCGGCTGGGAGCCAGAGTCTCCACCATCCAGACGAATCTGTTCGCCAACATTCCCCAGGAAAAAACGGATCCGTATGCGGAGGATGCCGATTCTGCTCCGGAGGGAGAAAAAGAGGAAAACGGGCGAAACAAGCTCTTTGACGTTATCGTGGCCAATCTGCCATACATTGCAGAGGGGGAAAAACTTGCCCCGGAAGTCATGAAAGACCCCCATACAGCCCTGTTCGGAGGTCCTAAAGGCTGGGAAATCATTGAACGCTTTCTGGCCCGCGCCTGGGATTACCTGAATGAAGACGGCTTTGTAGCCCTGGAAATCGGGTACGACCAGGCATCCGTCGTAACGCAAATCATGGATGGATACGGCTACAATTACATTGAAGTTCTGAAGGACATGAGCGGCGTCTCCCGTTTCCCTTTCGGCTATCGTTAATGTTATCCTCCTTTTCACTCCATGCAGGCGGCGCGCATTCTGGTTGACGGACAAAGCGATCTGGTACTGGATTACGGTATTCCTCCGGAAGCGGGAGATGTCAAGCCGGGCTGCCGCGTACAGGTGCCCCTGCGCAACAGAACGGCTACCGGAACCGTGCTTACGCTGTCAGAACCGGCCCCGGCCTGGAAGGACAGGCTCAAGCCCATTCTGAAACTGATCGATCCGGAGCCCCTGATTTCCCCGGTGATGATGAATCTGGCCTCATGGGCGGCGGACTATTACTCCGTGGCTCTGGATCAGATGATCCGGTGTCTGCTCCCGGAAACCGTTCGTCAGGAAAATACGGCGGAAAAAATGCGCAAAATGGTGTATCTGGAAAAAACTCCGGCACAGGAGGAACTGGACGCCCTGTACCGCAAAGCACCCCGGCAGGCCCAAATGCTGGATTATTTCTCATCCGCGAAACAACAGTCCGCCCCCCTGGCGGCATTCGGCGCCGGAGCCCTGAACGTTGCCCGCAGCCTGGAAGCCAAAGGCTTCATCTCCCTGAAAGAAGAGGCCGTGCACCGGGACCCCAGCACCGGGGAGCAATTCGTCCCCACCCAGCCCATGAAGCTGAACAGCCAGCAGCAGAAAGCGCTGGAAGAAATCACGGCCATGTGCGCGGCAGAGCGCAAAAAACCGGTCCTGCTGCAAGGGGTTACCGGTTCCGGCAAGACGGAGGTTTACTTACAGGCCGTTTCCCAAATAGTAAAATCCGGAAAATCCGCCCTGATCATGGTGCCGGAAATTTCCCTGACGCCCCAGACGGTTCAGCGTTTCAAATCCCGTTTCGCGGAACTGCCTTCCTCCGTGGCAGTGCTGCACAGCCTCCTTTCGGACGGAGAGCGCTTTGACGAATGGCATGCCATCCGTTCCGGAAAGGCACGTATCGTCATCGGCCCCCGTTCCGCCGTCTTCGCCCCCCTCCAAAATCTGGGTCTGGTGATTGTGGATGAAGAACACGACGCCTCTTACAAACAGGAAAGTTCCCCCCGCTACCACGGGAGGGATCTGGCCGTGCTGCGCGCCCATCTGGAAAACTGCGCCGTGCTTCTTGGCTCCGCCACTCCCTCTCTGGAAAGCATCCATAATGCCCTGATTGGGAAGTATTCCCTGGTAAAACTGACGGAAAGGGCGGACGGTCAGAAGCTGCCGCTCATTCGCATCCTGGACATGAAAACGGAAGGAAAGAATAAATCCGGTCCCAACGTTATCTCCGAACGCCTCAGGATGTCCATTGACCGGCGCCTGGACAAAGGGGAACAGGTTATCCTGCTGCTCAACAGGCGCGGATTCGCACGCTCCATCCAATGCCCGGACTGCGGCCACGTTGTCACGTGCCTGCACTGCTCCCTGCCCCTGACCTACCACCGTACGGAAGACCGCCTCATGTGTCACCTGTGCGGATTCAAAGCCCTTCCGCCCCGTTCCTGCCCGGAATGCCGGTCCGCCAATATCCTGCTCCAGGGGTACGGAACCCAGAAGGTGGAAGAAATCCTGCGCCGCACTTTTCCTGCGGCGCGCATCACGCGCGTGGATGCGGACGTAGCCCGGCGGAAAAACGCCGTCCGGACCATTCTGAACCAGTTCCGCGCCCATAAGATAGATATTCTCCTGGGCACCCAGATGATCGCCAAAGGGCTGGACTTTCCCAACGTGACGCTGGTAGGCGTACTGAACGCGGACCTGGGGCTCCACATCCCGGATCCCCGTGCAGGGGAACGCACTTTCCAGCTCCTGACGCAGGTAGCGGGCCGCGCCGGCCGCGGCGATCTTTCCGGAGAAGTCATTATCCAGACTTTTACGCCCCAGTCCCCCTCCCTGCAATACGCCCGGCACCATGACACGGACGGCTTTGCAGCCCAGGAACTGGAAATGCGGCGTACTTTCGACCTCCCCCCCTTCACCCATATCGCCGTCTTGACCATACGTTCCCAGCATGAAAGCATGGCGGAATTCGCCACGCAAACCCTCGCGGCCCGCCTGCGCGGCATGCTCCCCCCTCCCGCCACGATGACCGAACCCATGCCTGCCCCCATCCCCCGTGCGCACGGACAGTTCAGATTCCAGATTACGGTCAAGGGGCCATCCGCCCGCATCCTCTCCCGCACTCTCCGGAAACTGGTGCAGGAAGCCGGACTGGGGGAAGACCTGACGGCTGTCATTGATGTGGATGCCATGTCATTCATGTAAGCCGCCTTGCCAAAACCGGCCGGGAACATTAGACTTCCGGCACAACACAACTTACTATTATGCTGCTTCATTTCTACAAGATGACGGGTGCCGGCAACGACTTTGTCATGGTGGACAATCGTAACCTGAGCCTCTCCTCCGTGCTGGACAGAGAAACCATAGAAGCCCTGTGTGACCGCCGCTTCGGCATTGGGGCTGACGGGTTGATCGCCGTGGAACCCTCCCAGGGCAAGGGGGGAATTGTTCGTATGCGTTATTACAATGCGGACGGCGGAGAGGCGGAAATGTGCGGCAATGGTGCCCGCTGCTTCGGCAACTTTGCCGCCGCCCTGCTTCATCACGACAAGACAGCCCCCCTTCCTTTTGAAACCATGGCCGGCGTCGTCACCGCAACCTTTGAAAAAGACGGCAACGTCACCGTAAACCTGACCAATCCCCACTCCATGCAGCTCTTCGTGCTGAATGCCGATCCGACTGTGGGGGCGGATGTCCATTTCCTGAACACGGGCGTTCCCCATGCCGTTGCGTTTCTGGACAAGCTGGAGGACCTGGACATTTCCAGGCTGGGAGCCTATCTGCGTTACCATGAGGCCTTTTCACCCAAAGGCACCAATGCCAACTTCGCCAGAATCCTGTCTCCGGGGCACATTGCCATACGTACTTACGAACGCGGCGTAGAGGATGAAACGCTTGCCTGCGGAACGGGAATGACCGCCTGTGCGCTGCTGCATGCCGTATTGGCGGACGCCCCCTCCCCCATTCAGGTGGATGTAGCGGGCGGAGACACTCTTAAAGTCGGATTCCAACGCACAGGGGACCGTTTTACTGACGTCACGCTGACCGGACCGGCAGACCTTGTGTTCACCGGAGACATTCAGATCTAAACAGCTTCGACCTGAAAAGGCGGACTCCTTCCCATCAGGGAAATTATCTGTTCAGCAGGGAACATTCCGCCCGCACATAACCGCCGTAATTATTGCAGAACGCCTTGTACACGGCAGGGCCCATATTCGTTTCGCAATAGTACTTTACGGTAATACAGCCGTTCTCACGTTCCATATTAAGAAAACGGCTGGACAGCAGTACCAGATTGCTCTGGTAATTCCACAAAGCCATGTCACGCTCCATTTCCTCATGAATCCTGTCGCATATAAAGCTCTCCGGAGGAGGAAACAGAATGGCGCAGACAACACCGATCAGACAGATTCCCGGAATGACCCCTACGGCAAGAACCCCGTGACATTTCCTGACCAGGGGAAGGTGATTCCTGAATTTCCGGAAAATGGTAAAACGGAATAAATAACCCGCCAGCAGCGCCACCGGGAAGAACACATTCACGTACTCAAAAGCCAGGCTCATTCCTCCAAGAACGAAAAAACCGATGCCCTTCCACACCTTCCGGTAAACAGGAATGCAGGCGCAAAGAAACACGTACAGAAGATATCCCAGCAGGCAAAGGAAAGGCAGAAGCGTTCCCGTAAAAATATGCTCCACCATGCAGTCCCACGGATATTCCCTGCTGGGAGCGAAGGCTTCATGAAAAAACATGCATACCATGCTCAAAAGCACCAGCGCGGCAAGGAGGATGGTCTTTACTTTTTTTGACTCATACAAAAGCCACAGCAAAATAACTCCGAACGGCAATAAATAGCAACCTATACTGTTGAATACAGTGGACAACATGGGAATATGAGGAAAGAAATTCATGGAGCGGATATGGATAAATGAGCGGTTAACAACTAAAATGCAGCAGCGGCTTCAGCAACAGTAATTGGAAATAAAATAAATTCAAACACTCGTTTTCAAATAACCCATAAAAAATCATATTCTTTTCACGAAAAGCCGTTCAGCCGGGCTCTCCCACTTGACAAAACAACCCTCTGAAAAGGATAGTAACGCTCTTGTGAAACACTCCCTTTTCATCCAGGCCGTCCTCCTTCCGGTTCTCTTCTGCCTTCCCCAATGCAGCCGCAAACCGCTCCTTCCGGAATATACGCCTCTGTGTTCCGGAATGGTGCCGGGAGAACACACTGCCCACCGGGCCCTCCGGGCACGGGAAAACAGAACCTACCGGGTCGGTCCGAAAGGCGGTGTATATTACATCAATTCCCATAATAAAAAAGTTTACATCAAATCCAGGAGGGTGCAATAGAAGACCACACGGTTTCTCCGTAATTTTCCAAATGGGAAACAAATAACCGTCCTATCATGTTTTTATTGTATAATTGAGAAAATATTCCGTTCAAAAAACTCATTAAACTCATTTTCTTCTTGCCAAAATGGAAGAGGACGGGTAATGTCTGCCGCACCACAACACTAAATGGTGTCGGTAGTTCAATGGTAGAGCCCCAGATTGTGATTCTGGTTGTTGCGGGTTCGAGCCCCGTCCGACACCCCATCCCCTTTCCTTCATAAAAAGAGCACTTATAGTGCTCTTTTTTACTATCCCCAGCCCTTTCCGCATGCGTAATCCAGAATTCGTCAAAGCCGCTTTTTCCGCTATTGCCCCGCGCTATGTGGCTACCAACCATGTGCTGAGCATGGGTGTGGACCTGCTATGGCGCCAGCGCGTCGTTCAGCTTGTCTCCGAATGGAAACCGGAAAACCTTCTGGATCTGGCGACTGGAACGGGAGACCTGGCCCTGGCCATCCTGAACGCAATGCCGGAAATCCGCCTCACCGGGTCCGACTTCTGCCAGCCCATGCTGGACATAGCGGCCAGGCGGGGACTGGATCATCTGGTTTGCGCAGACGCCATGAACCTGCCCTTCCCCTCCGCCTCCTATGATGCGGTCACTGTCGCCTTTGGCCTGAGGAACATGGCCAGCTATCCGGACGCCCTGCGGGAAATGGGCCGTATGCTGCGTCCGGGGGGCCATCTGCTCATTCTGGATTTTTCCCTGCCTGAAAGCCTGTTGAAAAGCCCTTACCGGTTTTATCTGCACCGTATCCTTCCCGTCATCGCAGGGTGGATGACCGGCCACCGGGAAGCATACGACTACCTGGCGGACAGCATTGAAGCCTTCCCCTGCGGGCAGGCCATGAAGGCTCTGCTGCGGGAATGCGGCTACAGCAACATCACGGCGGAAGCTCTGAATGGGGGAATTGCCAGCATTTACACAGCCCAGCGATGAGTGCGGGGGACGCAAGAGAAGGCATCATACGCGGCAAGGCGGCACGCGCCCGCCTGGGCGGAAAACTTGCCGGACTATCCCTGCCCCGGCAAATCGCCGTGATTGCTTTCTGGCCATTCCTGGAACAGCTGCTGAGCTTTTTCGTCACCTCGTCCGACCTTTTCATCGCCACTAAAATAGGGGTGGACGCCCAGGACACCATCAACATCTCTGACGGCATGGGCGCCGTCGTCTTCATCATGTGGTTCGGCTTCGTCATCCAGGGGGCTATCATGATGGGAGCCACAGCCATCGTTTCCCGCATGACGGGCGCCAGGGACTATCCCCAGGCCCAGCATGGCCTGCACCAGGCCGCCATGCTGGGGCTCCTGGCAGGAACCATCTCCTGCGGACTTCTCTTCACATGCAGCGATTTCATGGTCACGCACGTACTGACCATGAATGAAACCGCCCGGGCCTACGCCCTGCAATACGTTTATATGGCCGCATTTGCGGCCCCGTTCAGCGGCGTGGTCTTTGCCATCAATGCCGCCCTGCGAGGCTCCGGAGACACGCGGCTTCCCTTCTGGATCATGATGAGCGTAGGCATCCTCAATGTCATCTTCAGCGTCATCTTCGTCTTTGCGGACGCTCCTCTGGGCGGCTGGCGTATCGGAGGAATTGCGGCAGGAACGGTCTGCGGCTACGGCATCAGCATGTGCATCCTGCTGTTCATCATGCTGCGGCGCAGAAAAAAAATCTTCACGGGCAGGAAAAATGAATCCCTGGAAGAACTTGTCCGGGAACGGGGAGAACACTATGCCCCGCCCCTGTACCTCAGCTTTTCCCATCTGCGGCCGGACATGGGCATGCAGAAGCGAATCCTGAAAATCGGGCTGCCGCAGGCCGTGGAAGTCTTCGGCATGTGGGGCATCCAGATGTTCTGCCTTTCCATCATCAGTGAACTGCCTGTTAAAGGCGTGCTGGGCGTCCACAATATTGCCGTCCGCATTGAATCGCTCAGCTTCCTGCCCGGCTTCGCCATCGGCATGGCCGCTTCCACGCTCGTGGGGCAATACCTGGGCGCCCGGAACGCGCTTATGGCCCGCATCACCATCTGGAAATGCATGCGGTACGCCGTCATCTTCATGACAGGCCTGGGAGTGCTCTTCAGTGCCTTTCCCGCCCTGTTCATGGAGATATTTTCCAACGGCAGCACGACCCTCATTGATACCGGAATCCCCGTGTTGCGCACCATGTTGGTGGTGGAACCCTTCTTCGCCGCCTGCATCGTGATGAAAATGTCCCTGCGCGGCGCGGGAGACACCCGGAGAGTCATGCTTATTTCCTACGGCATTATGGGCTTTTTCCGGGTCGTCTGCACCTGGGTATGGTTCAGGCTGGCACCGGAAACCATGACTTTGTGGGGCATCTGGCTGGTTTTCGCCTTTGAAATGGCCGTCCAATCCGCCATCCTCTATAAAATCGTCAAGGGGCGGAGCTGGACGAAGCTGCAAGTCTGAACCTTTCTCCGGCCTCTCCCGCCTCCCGGCCCATTCGCAAATCCAAAACGTTTACTGCAGGATAAAAACTTTGCTTTCCTCCTCCAATTCTGCTAGCATCCTTTCACGTTGTTCTGCAACGGGCTCGTAGCTCAGCGGTTAGAGCAGGGGACTCATAATCCCTTGGTCGTAGGTTCGAATCCTACCGGGCCTACCAAAATAAAGCCTTACAAGTTAACCACTTGTGAGGCTTTTCTTTCTCTTCCCGCTTCTCTCAAAAATTATTAAAAACGCGTAAAAACGTACCAAAACGCAAGAAAAGTTGCACCACTTTAGCATCACCATTTTTGCTACAGTAGCAGAAACCGCATGAGAAGAGGAGTCATTGCCGGAATTACAAATAGCTGGCAGAAGAACTGAAAAGCAGGAAGACTTCTCGTAATTCCCTGTAGATTCCTTAGATCATTAGGTCATACAACACACCTATGCAGAGAGTATGTAAACTGTAAAAAACACTCGGTAGTGACGAAGTTTTTTATGCTCTCGATTTATCGGAAGAAGTTGTTGGAGTTCCAGATGAGAGGATTAGCTTAAGACTCCAAAAATCGGAAATAGTTCTATCAATCATACAATTTTAAGGGTTGCGACAAATCCGAGAAGACAAACTAGGGAGACGGCAAACACTCTTTTTCCATGGAATAAACGTTTTTCACAGGAATTTGAATGACACCAGAAAGGAACGACATCCTATCAAAATTTTTTCTAACAAATAGAAAACAATTGCGTCTATAGATAGAAAGTATTGATTGTAAAATAATATTATTATTTTTAAATGGAAAATATTTGTTATGTTTTTGATGATAACAGAAATATTCAAATAAAATTCTATTGACATGAAATCCGGATAACGCTAGAAAAAAAGACTACTACTGGGGGTTGTTTCCTTTTAGCGCTTTGTTGATTAATCCTCAACTCTTTAATACCTTATGAATACTCCAACTACTTCTTCTTACCGGAAATGGTACTTTGGAGCCGGCGGCAGCCCCGGCAGGCGGGGCATGGAGGCAGCTCCGGAGCCCGATCCGCTACCGTTTGAAGCGATCCGGATCCATGAGGAAAGAACCGTGGGGCCGCCGAGCACGCCGGCGGACGGCTACAGCGCGCAAGGCACATTCACCATCCCGGAAGGAGCGGACGGCAAAAAACTCTACGGCACCTGCTCGCTCTTCCTTGGGGTGGACGACTGGGGAATCCTGGAAGTAAAGGACTCCGGCGGCAAC
>NZ_MNUD01000031.1:0-85504 GCF_001917295.1 Akkermansia sp. 54_46 | reverse complement strand
CACGATGGACAGGGAACCTATCCAGGAAGGGAAGTACGAAGGGAACTCGACGATGAAGCGCGAATTCTCGCCTTCTCCCAAAAGCTCGCGCTGCAATGAGAAAATCTTCCAAATTTTAGGGCTTTTGGCCAGCCTGTTCTTCCATGCTCCTGCATGGGGGGATATGGCCGATAACGGGGTTGAATGTTCCGTGGTGATGGAAAAGGCTTCGTTCGATCCAAGAGCCGTTTTTCCGGACTTCAAGCTGGTGTTTGCCAATAAGGGAGAAAAGGCTGTGCGTCTTTTCGACGACTTCTATCCTCTCAAGGAACGCGGGCCGAATATGATCATCAAGATATGGAGTCAGGGAAACGGAAAGAAGGGAAAAAGGCCAACGGCATGGTATCTTCCCTCCTATCAAATGGAGCGTGTCGCGAATCTTATGCGCTTTATTACTCTAAACCCCGGAGAGAAACATGAAGTGCCTGTCAAGGATGCATACCTGCTGCTGACCTGTTTACAACCTCTGGCCAGCGGGAAAATATACGAATTGGAAGTACGTTTCCGGGACGGATATGGAGATCCGGATGCCCGGAGGGAGTATGTGGGGAAAAAGGATTTTATCGTCATTGATCAAACTCCCAGGTGAATTTGAAAAATTAATATAGCCCCGTTCATGAAATATGAACGGGGCTTTTTTGTGGAGGGGAGGCAAACCCCTTCTTTGGAATTTTAAACTATGAAGCCTGTGCTAAGGGGTATTCAGGGAATGAAATTTGAATGCTGAAATAAACGACGATGGACAGCAGGGGGACTCGTTTTTCCTGTAAATCCAGGGAAGGGATATTTCCGTAACATGGACGGGGAAAGTTTCAGGAGCCGGTTGTGTCCGCCCGTGCAGTGTAAAGGCCGCTGTCAGACTGGCGGTGACTCCGCATTGATGCAAATGGTTCGTACGCGTTTTCTAACGGCTGGATAGAAGTTGTTTCAACTCCGGAAGGCGAAAGTGCAGCGGAGGAAGTTCTTGCTCAAGCTCAGCTGATTTTTCTTTTCTCAGCATTTCAGCCCGTTCTTCCAGTTTTCGGGCTTCTGCCAGAATTTTGCGTATTTCCTGCCGGCCCCGGCCTATATGGGCGACGGCCCGGGAAGGATCCGGAGTAAAATCCGGTCCTCCCTTAAGATATTTTTCAAAGTATTGCTGGTAGCGTTCCGCCAATTCCCTTCCTCTGGCAAAAAGCTTGCGGTCTTCTTCCACATAGGCCGTCACGGCGGGATCCACGTTTTTCGTGCTCAGGTCCGCCAGTTCTTCGTCCCTTTCCCGCAACAGGTCAGCCGCATCCCTGCTGCTTTCTTCCAGGCCCGGAAGGGTAGGGTTCTTTTTCAGTTTCAGGAGGCGTTGCACCAGTACGTCGCTTTTTTCCGAGTATTCCGTATTGATGTCCGCCGCCTTTTTCCAGTAGGAGACGGTAGGATCACCGCAGGAGACCATCAGGAACGCGGCCAGCATAGGGAGCATGCGCCGCAGGAAAACAGGGGCATTCATTTATCCTTTGTAGCATGCCCCAGGCGGGAATCAAGGGTGTTTTCCGTTTCCCCTGTTGTTGTTTCGCGTTGAAAAGCGGTGAAGCTTAATTGATTTCAATTCCGGAGTTTTTCTTTTCCACCGGAGGGGGCATTTCCACCACGCCGCAGCTGTTTCCGGGGGTCAGCAAAATTTCCACTTCCAGAGGCAGGGTCGTATCCGCCAGCAGCCCTTCCGGGATGGATATGCCTATGGGAGCGGAGCTTTTACCGGGCAGCACTTCCTGGGGGGAAATGATGTCCAGAATGAGGCGCCCATGTTGGAGAATATTGATTTTACTGATGGAGAAGGCATCCTTCAGGCTTGTATTGTGCAGAGTAACGCCCTTGAGCTGGGACGGGGCGAACGGCCCTGGAATAGTGAAGCGCAGAATGGTGTTTTTTTCTCCGGCAAGGGGAAGCCAGTACGCCGCGATAGGCGCGTTGGGATTCAGGCTGTCCGTGGAGTAGGAGGATCCATTGAGGCGTTCCATCATCAGGCTGGAAAGTTCCGGGGAGGCGGGTACGCCCCAGCCCTGGGAGTACATGAGGGAAAGCAGGTACAGGGCCTCCTGGTCCCGGTATTGGACCGCCATTCTCAGGAAACGCGCTGCCTGGGCGTAATCCCGGGAGGCAAGGGGAGGCTGCTGGGGAAGGCGGGGAAAGTAGGAGGGGATGTCCATGAGCAGAATGCCCAGCTCCTTCATGGCTTCATAGCACCCTCCTGTGGCGGAACGGTAAAGCCATTCCACGCCTTCTTCCGGCCTGGAACCGTCGGGACAGTCCGGAGATATGAGGGTTTTCCCCAGTGCCTGCTGGGCTATCGGGTAGCCGGCTTTGGAAAGTTGCTCCAGGGCCGGCAGCATACCCGGCATGGAATTTGCCTGGTCGAGAATATTTTTGTTCTCCGGGGAGGGCGCGGCGATTGCCGCCACAAGATTTTTGTAGGCCGGGTCATGGAGCAGGGCCGGTTCCGGTACGGGGGGAGCAGCGATGAAACGGATTTTCGGGAAGGCTTCCTCCGTGCGTTTCGTCTCGTTTTTGAAACATGCCATTTGCATGGGAACGGCCTGGTGGGCGGCATTTTCAAAGGAGTACGTGTAGGTGCGGTCCGTGGACAGTTCCGGAAGTGCGGGAAAGAAGAAGGTGGAGGTGGATTGCCCCGGCACCGTGAAGGAGGGGACGGCATTGATGGAGCGGTCTACCAGGACGCCGTTGGAGTCCCGGATGGTGAGGTACAGTTTTTCCCCGTTTGCTGCCGGGGGAATGATTTGGAGATAAATGCAGGAGATGCGCAGTTTTTCCGGCAGGATGGGAGGAAGCCCGGAACGGGTCAGGATGGTGTCGTCAAGGCGCAAACGGAACTCCGTCAGCGACCGCGGTTCCAGCGCCGCGTCTTCCGTTATTTTGAGTTCCGGAATGCGGATGGATGCCAGATCCCGTGGCGGCGGTTCCGGTTCTCCCACGTTGGAGCTTGCCGCGGGCTGCTGGATGGCTTCCTTGATGGTATTGATGGTAGTGCCCATAGGGGCTTTTTTCATGTAATCCAGCAGATAAAATGCTCCCGCTCCCAGCAGGATGGTGCATGCGCTTCCTACCAGCAGGGACATCATGTGGCGGTTGCGGCGAAGAGCGCGTGCGGACTGCCTGCGTGAGGCGGAATGAAGACCGTCCGTTCCGGTGGCGGCCTTTCTGCTGCCGATGTTTTTCCCGGCGCCGGGAGTTGGCATTCCTTCCGGATGGGCATGGCGGAGGTCTGCCGGGAGGACTTGAATAGTGGCGGAGGATTCTTCCCCGGAAATGGCGCAAATGTCGTGAATCCATTCGCCGGCAGTCTGGTAACGGCAATTGATCTGGGGGGCCAGCGCCTTGTCCAGGGAAAGCAGGAACTGCCTTGAATAATAGCGGGTGAGCACGGGATCGCTGTGCAGCGGCTGCATTTCATCTTCCGCCAGGCGCGCTTCCGCGCGGTCCGGAGGATTTCCTGTAAGCAGGGCGTAAAAAGTGGCCCCTACGGAATAGAGATCGCTCCACGGGCCGATATTCGTTTTGCCCAGCGCCTGTTCCGGGGAGGAATACCCCTGGGTGGTCAGGACGGTGGCGGCATGAAGTTTCAGGGCATGCCGTGCCGCTCCGAAGTCGATCAGCACGGGCGTGCCTTCCTCCGTCAGCAGGATGTTGCCGGGTTTGATATCCCGGTGGTAAATGTGCCGGGAATGGAGATAGTCCAGAATCCGGAGCAGGCGCGTCAGCAGCCCCTTGAGTTCGTCTTCCGTATACCGGTGCCCGGTGCTGTGAAGTTTTTCCCCCAGATAATCCAGGGAAAGGCCGGTAATATGCTCCATGGCGAAGTAGGCCGTGCCGTTGGCTTCAAAGACGGAAAGGATTCTGACGATGCCGGGGTTGTTGAGCTCCGCCAGCGTCTGAGCCTCGCTCAGAAAGCTTTTCAGAGCCCAGGTGTAATTTTCCAGATCGTGTTCATTATTGGGCCGGATATGCCCGGTCAGAGGGTCCCGGTAGGAGTATCTTGAAGGGAAGTTTTCCTTGATAACCACGTTGCGGTTCAGGAACAGATCCTTCGCCAGGTATGTGATGCCAAAACCTCCGCTACCCAGGACGCGGATGATTTCATATTGTTCCAGGCGCGTGCCGGGAGCCAGCTCCCGCTGGTAAACGAAAAAGGCCCCTTTTTCTTCCGCATGGGGCAGGGGCGGACGTCCGGGCAGAATCTGTTCCAGGCCTGTCGTCGGAGCGGGAGGCGGGACTTGCCCTGTCACCCGGGGCTGGTCGTCTGGCTGGCCTTCTTCTGCTGGCATGAGGGGAAAGTTCCTGAAACGGAGCTGGAGCATTCTTATATGCCGCGGAAGTCAAGTCAAGGGGAATGCCTGTTTTCCTCCGTCTCCGGGGGGGGCGGTATGGAAGATGTTTTCCTGACGTTAAATGGACGCAACAAACCCGGAAGGCAAAATGAAGGAGGAAGTTTTCTGCGGTGCCCTTTCTGCCTGTTCCTCTCGCAGAGGTTTGCGGCATTCCGGGAAGCTTGTTTCTTCAAATGTTCAGGGTTTATGGCGTTTGATGAATTCCCGGGCTGCTTTCAGGTAGGCGTCCGCCGCAGCTCCGGAAGGATCGTGTTCAAAAATGGTGTGGCCGAAACTGGGGGCCTCCCCCAGCCGGATGGAGCGGGGGATGACCGTTTTGTACAGCATCTGGGGCAGATGCCGTTCCACCTGGTCGATGACCTGGCGGGAAAGATTGGTGCGGCCGTCATACATGGTCATCAGTACTCCTTCATGCCGAATGCGGGGATTGGCGCCGCTGGCGCAGATTTGCGCCGTCACGTGCAGAATCTTGGCCAGCCCTTCCAAACCGAACCATTCGCATTGGAGGGGAGTCAGCACTTCGTCGCAGGCGGCCAGGGCGGAGGTCATTAAAACGCCCAGGGAAGGTGGCGTGTCCATGATGCAGTAATCATAGGTGTCTGACTCCCGCAGGGGAGCGAGCGTTTCCCGGAGGCGGGTCAGATGGTTGCCGGAACGGGCCAATTCTATTTCCACGCCGGCCAGGTCCATGGTGGAGGGGATGATATCCAGCCGTTTCCTGCCGGAAGGCAGGATGCACTCTTCCGCCGGAAGCTGGCCGAGCAGGGCCGGATACAGGCTGGGCATGTCTTTTCCGTCAATGCCCATGCCGCTGGTGGCATTGGCCTGCGGGTCCAGGTCAATGACAAGGATTTTCTTTTTCAGCTGAGCCAGGGCGGCAGCCATGTTGATGGCCGTAGTGGTTTTTCCCACTCCCCCCTTCTGGTTGGCGATGGCGATGATTTTCATTCAGGAAAAGGATGCGGAAAAATGGTAGCATAACGGGAGGTCCTTTCAATCATTTTCCCGGAGAGCCGGAAGCTCTCTCAAGCCTCAGGGCTTTCTCCCTTGGGGGGCGGTGTGTTTCAGGGAGGGGAAGAGCGGGGGAGAAACGCTGCCGCAGATACGGCGTCAGGGAGCTGTTGGAATGGCGGGGCGTTCGGAAGACAGGATAAGACGGAAGCCCAGCGCGTTATCCCTCGTATTTTCCGGCAGGGGAGTGCGGATGGAAGTGGTGAGCTGTTTGGGGCGGAAGGACAGGTAGCTGCCTCCGCGGGCGACGCCGTAGTTGCGGATGGGGAGAGATTCCGGCCCCCCATAGGAATCGTCTACCCATTCCATGACGTTTCCTTCCAGGTCGTACAGGCCCAGGTGGTTGGGCGGAAAGGTTTTTACGGGAGCCGTGTATGGCTGCCCGTCGTTATATCCTACGATAACGCGGGAGGACGGCAAGTAAATCAGGGCGGACTGATCCGCAAAATTTCCCGTTTTATCAGGCGGCGGCCATGAATACCCCCACGGGAAGGCTTCCCGGGAGTTTTCATGAGGCAGCGTCTTTTCATAGGGGGAGGCTCCCTGTTCATCCGTCAGACGCACCCAGGAACTCCATTCCTCATCCTTGGGAAGACGGTAGGAGTCGTGCTGATCAATCAAGCCCAGTGCCCGCTCCTTGCTGGTAAGCCATCTGGCGAAGGCGCGCGCATCCTGCCTGCTGACGTTCACCACCGGGTGGTCTTCTCCCTGGGGAAAGCCGGGCCGGGCCGGAGCTTTCCTTCCGGTAGCTTTCAGGAATTCCTGAAAGTCCTTTACGCGCACTTCGTGGGTCATGACCAGAGCATTTCCTCCCACAGGAACCAATTTGATGCCCAGGCTGTTAGTCCAAGGCGAGCCAAAGACGACGGACTTGTCCGGCTCCAACTGCAGGGAAAGGTATAAATCCTGCGGATCCAGCCCCCTGCGGCGCATGGTGGCGTGCCCCGGCAGTTTGATTTCAATGACGTAGGGAACCTGGTTGACGTATTCTTCAATGGGGGTGCGCCCGATGAGCCTGTTATTGAAAAAGACGCTGGCTCCCGGCGGATTGGTGGTGACGGTAATGGGCACCTGGAACACGCGGGTGACGTTCAGGACGTAGGCATTGTGATTTTCCGTGCTGCCGGAAGCCTGCGGAAGCGGATCCGCATTGATGGAAAATTCCTTGCCCAGCAGCCCCTCCCGTTCGCATTTCTTGTTCAGCCATGCCAGGTAGGCCGTGATGCCGTCCTGCGTGAGCAGGGCCACATCCTTCTCCGGATGCCCCGGTTCCGTCTGTTCCCTTTTCATCTGGAAATTCCCTTTCTGGCGGTCTTCCCTCAGAAATTTGTTGAACAGGGCGGCGGTAAGGGGGCCTTGCGCCACATGGCGTGTTTCTGCGGGCAGGTACGTAACACCCTCCGTATCCTTCCAGGGCTGGCTGTCCGTAGGGGGATGGTACTCCTTCAGCACACCGCCCAGGGCCAGCGTGGACCCTCCTTTGACGGTTCCCGCTTCTTCCTTGTCCGCAAACCCCGATTTCTTGATGGTATAGGCTACCGGGGAGCCGGAAGGCAGTTCAATGGGGCCGTAGGGCGTTTCATCCAGATAGTTGCCGTCCGCATCATACACGGACGCTCCCGCCGGGGAGCTGGTCACCAGCACGTATCCGGTCCGGGATTCTTCTTCCGGAGCGGATGATTGGATATCCGGATGAACATCCGAGGCAGGTTCCTCCGGCGGATGCTGGCTGTTGTTGAGCCATAAAGCCCCCCAGTAGGCAGTCAGGGCTCCGGCGACGGCTGCAGCCAGAAGCTGAAGAGCCCGTCTGAGTTTGCGGCGTTTCTTTTTCTTCTGAAGACGAAAACGGGAAGGAACTTCATACCCCCGGAGGGCGTCTATTTTTTCCGCCAGCTCCTCTGCGGAATCAATGGAGCATTCCTCAATGCGGGGTTCCGCCGCCTGGCAAATGATGGTGTTGAAGGCCTGCCATTTCTTGCGCACGGTGCCTTCCGGCAAGTCATCCGGGAGTTCGGGAAAATCCATGCGGTCCTTTCCCGTGCTGATTTCATACAGAACCTTGGCCAGCGCGTAAACGTCCGCCCTCCGGGTGCCGGGGCCGTCGGGGGGGATGAATCCCTCCGTCCCTACAAAGCTGCGCTGGTCCAGATGGGCCACCAAGCCTATGTCCGCCAGTTTGGGGCGTCCGTTGACAAAGATGACGTTCGCCGGCTTGATGTCCCGGTGCGTCAGGTTCTTGCTGTGCAGGTACAGCAGGGCGTGGGCCAGCTGGCTGCCTACCTCCAGGCAGTAATCCAGGGGAAGAGGCTTGTTGCCGGAAAACTTCTTGTCCGTCTGGAGCGTGCGCGGAATATATTCGTCCGGTGTAATATGAACCCCGGTGCGGGCGTCGTCGCCCAGTTCCATGACGTAATAATAAAACGGGGAATCCTGGTCATGCCTCCCTACATGCAGGATATGGACCAGCCCCGGATGGTTGCGGGCGATGGGTTCATACTGGAGAATGCCCTCAAATTCCCGGTTGAAAGAACGCTCGTCTTCAAAATCCTCCCTCCATACGATTTTGACGGCGCGCCACGCCCCGGTCAGGGATTTTGCCAGCCATACTTCTCCGTACGCGCCGCTCCCTATCTGGCGCACAACTTCATGGTCCGGAATGGAGGGAGTGGGACGCACCACCCGCTTGACAGGCAGCGTCGGCAGGTTGCCGCCGGGCATGGGTGATGCGTCCGAAGCCATGGAAAGCGCGGGAATCAGGAAATAACGCCCAGGTTTTTACCTACCTTGCAGAAGGCCTCAATCGCCTTGTCCAGCTGTTCGCGGGTATGGGCCGCAGAAATCTGCGTGCGGATGCGGGCCTGTCCCTTGGGAACGACGGGATAGAAGAAGCCGACGGCGTACACTCCTTCGTCCAAAAGCTGGGCGGAGAATTTCTGGGACAGGACGGCATCCCCCAACATGACCGGGGAAATGGGGTGGTCCTTGCCGCCGATGGTGAATCCGGCTCCCGTCATGGCGTCACGGAAATACTTGGTATTGGCTTCTACGCGGTCGCGCGCTTCCGTGGACTGTTCCAACAGGTCCAGCACTTTGATGGAAGCGGCTACGATAGCCGGGGCCACGCTGTTGGAGAACAGGTACGGGCGCGCCTTCTGGCGCAGGACATCCACTACTTCCTTCGGGCCGGAGACGTAGCCGCCGGAAGCGCCTCCCAGTGCCTTGCCCAGGGTACCGGTGGTGATGTCTATATGGCCGAACAGTCCACGGTATTCATGCGTGCCGCGGCCCTTTTCGCCCAGGAAGCCCGTGGCGTGGCAGTCGTCAAAGTGGACAATGGCATTGTACTTGGCTGCCAGCTCGTGAATCTTGTCCAGCTGAGCAATGATGCCGTCCATGGAAAAGACGCCGTCCGTGGAAATCAACTTCACGCGCGCTCCGGCGGCGTCCGCTTCCTGGAGCTTGGCTTCCAGGTCTGCCATGTCGTTGTTGGCATAACGGAAGCGCTTGGCTTTGCAGAGGCGCACGCCGTCAATAATGGAAGCGTGGTTCAGGGAATCGGAAATAATAGCGTCGTCTGCAGTCAGGAGGCCTTCAAACAGCCCGCCGTTGGCGTCAAAGCAGGAGGGAAACAGAATCGTGTCTTCCGTGCCGAGAAATTGGGTAAGACGTTCTTCCAATTGACGGTGAAGGGTCTGCGTGCCGCAGATAAAACGCACGGACGCCATGCCGAAACCCCACTGGTCGATGGCTTTCTTGGCGGCTTCCATCACTTCCGGATTATTAGCAAGGCCCAGATAATTATTGGCGCACATGTTGATGACGGAGCGTCCGTCCTTCAGCGTCACCTGGGAGTACTGCTGGGAGGCGATAAAGCGTTCTTCCTTGTAAAGTCCTTCCGCACGCAGTCCGTCCAGGGTGGAAGTGAGGATGTTTTTGAATTCGGGGGTATACATGTTGAATAATGGAATATGAATTGAAATAGTCAGCAAGTGAACGATCAAGGATCACACGGTTGCTCCCGCATCATTATCACAACGGAAGCGGGAGGAAAAGCTTAAAGAATACGGCTTGATGCCCGGAGGCGGGAGCCGTCCTTTCCCCGTGCAAAGTAAAAAAGCGGCAAGGGCGCAGGCATCCGCGCATTACCTGAAAAAGAAGGCAAAACATCGGAAAAATCAGCATTTCCCGGATACCGGGCAAAAAGAAAAGCCCACGCCCGTTTACGGAAAAGGGATTTGATGCACCAGTGGATATTCGGATGCGCTTGGAAAAAATAAAGGCCGGAGCTGATTTGCTCCCTTAAACCTCCATTACCGGTCCGGTTATGCAACCATCCCCCCCGTTTTCTTACGAAGCCGCGGATTTGGCTGAATTCCAGCCCTTCGCATGAACCTCAAGCCGGAACCGGTTTCCGGCAGGGAGAACTTTCCTTTTTCTGGACGCCATGGGGAAATCTCTGCGATGCTGGCGTCCGGAGCAATTCCTATGATCCGTTTCAGGATACCTGGAGGGAAGGAGATGAATATGATGTATCCCGGTACAAGGGGAAAGGTCCATTTTTTTCGGAAGCCGGCCCTTCAACGTTAGCTGCTGTTCAGAATGGTCTTCAGGGGCAAATGCCCCCTCTTTGCCCCCCACCTTCAGGTGAATTTCAGGGAATCTTTTCTGGAGCGCCGGGCAGTACTGTTTCCCCCTCCTTCTGAATCTGTTGCCTCCGTGGGGAAGGACGGAATAAAAAAAGTTCAGCGTTCCCCATCCGGCTTAAAGGGAGGAGGCCGCAACCTGGGGTTTCTTGGCGGTTCAATCCCCGGTTTTCAGGGAAAATTCCATCATCCGGTCCCCCTCGAACGTGAAAAACGCCTCAAACCGTTTCCCGTCCAGCATGGCGGGCAGCCAGAACCGGTCATCCTGCCACATGAGGTCATAGGGAATCCCGTCCACCGGACACCAGAAGGGCTCCGCCTCGGGGGTTTCCGTGGGGGTGCCTGTAAAAGACGTCGCCATAAACACATGGCAGCGGATTTCCGGAATGGTGCCGCAGGCAAAGGAAAAATTCAGCACGCCCATTTCCCGGGCATCCTCAATATCAATGTGAAGCTCTTCCCGAACTTCCCGCAAAACGCATTGCAGGGCCGTTTCCCCCGGTTCAAACTTTCCGCCGGGGCCGTTCACCTTGCCCGCGCCGATTCCCCTCTTTTTGCGTATCAGGAGAATCCTTCCTTTCTGCACCACGAACATTAACGTGGCGAGAATATCGGGGGTCCACTGTGCGGGCCATTGAAAGCCGCTGCTTTTTTCTTGCATGGGCGCATATTACAGGATGGGAAGGGAATCATGAAGAAAAATGCGGAATACTGTGACCATCACACATGCTTGAAAAGGGTTGAATTCTCTTAAAGAAGCTTGAAATGCCTTGAAAATGCGTGTTTGTTGCGGAGGAATGGGAGGGAGCAGAAGAAGTCGCGCCCATAAATGCCCGTAAGGGGGCATTTCCTGAGTGGAGGGCGTTAGGGATATATGCCATACTTGTTCACATTCGGATGCTCCATCAACCTTCGAGGTTTCTGCAGGGCGGGATAAAAAGGGAAATTCCTTTTCCGCCATGACTGGAATGAATCTCTTTTTCCTTTTCCCGCAAGGCCGTCGCGTTCTATGCTTCTTTATCTCTCCCGGTTTATATTTCGCCGGAAGGTTTACTTTCAACATTTGCAAAAGCATGTATGACGTCGTAGCTCTCGGAGAATTGCTGATAGACTTCACTCCCTGCGGAATAAATGACCGGGAACTGCCCGTTTATCAGGCCAATCCGGGCGGAGCGCCCTGCAACGTCCTGTCCATGCTGTCCAGGCTCGGGCGCAAAACCTCCTTTATTGGCAAGGTGGGCCACGACATGTTCGGGAAAATGCTTCGCCGCACGCTTCAGGAAGAAGGCATCGGAGATTCAGGTCTCGTCGCATCCCGGGAAGTCAATACGACGTTGGCTTTCGTTCAGATTGACGAACACGGAGACCGTGAATTTTCCTTTTACCGTAATCCCGGCGCCGATATGAAGCTGACTGCGGGAGAAGTGGACCTTGAATTGGTGGAGCACGCGCGCGTCTTCCATTTCGGGACGATTTCCATGACGCATGATGATGTTCGGAGGGCTACCCGGCATGCCGTCAGCCATGCGCGGAAAAAAGGAGAACTCATCTCTTTTGACCCCAATCTCCGTCCGCCCCTGTGGCCTGATATGAAACTGGCCCGGGAACAAATGCTCTACGGATGCGGCGCATGCGGCATCATGAAAATAGAAATGGAGGAACTTTTCTTTCTCACCGGCTGCGCCACCATGGAAGAAGGATTGAGGATTTTGCAGAGGGAGTTCGACAATTTGCGCCTTATTCTGGTGACGGGGGGTAGAAAAGGAAGCTGGGCTGCCTATGAAAGCAAACTTATTCACCAGCCTACGTACTTGAATGTCAAGACTATTGACACAACAGGAGCCGGAGACGCCTTTTTGGGATGCTGCCTGGACCGGATTTTGGAAACCGGGCTGGAAAACCTGACGGAAGGCCAGTTGGCGGACATGCTTTTATTCGCCAATGCCGCCGCTTCCATTGTGACGACACGCAAGGGAGCCATCCGTTCCATGCCGAGCCGTGAAGAAGCCGTGGCCCTGATGGCGGAGGGTTTTTAACGGATGCCGTAAGGGCCAATCCTTTACTGATTACGTCCGGATTGTTTCCGGCAAGTAAGAGTTCGGGGGGGCCGGAAGTGGGGAAATGCCTTTCTTTTTATAGCGCATGCCCTCCCCTGTTGATAAAAAATGTGTTGCGGCTTATTTTCCCGCCGCCGGCAAACGAAAACCGCAAGAGCTGAAAACCAGCAACTTGCGGTATGAAAGAGGATGGTGCTCGGGAGGGGACTCGAACCCCTACGGTTTATCACCACTAGATCCTTAGTCCTATGCATTACTATTGATTATCAATAATAAATGTTTTTTAACTCCTCTCGGCTACCAATAGGCTACCAAACGTGCAGAAGCAAGCCCTTTTTGAATGCCTTTTCGCAGGTGTAAAATCTGCCCTCTTATGTCTTTTTAAGAGATTGGAAATTTACTCTATATTCAGAATTCACTGCATTAGTAAATTTCCGAATATGGAGTAAATCAAGCGAATGCAAGAAGGGTTTTGTTGGTCGAATGAGGTTGAGTATTTTCCTAGGACAACTTCACCATGTCCGCTAATTGCAGGAAGTACTCTGTCGACCAGATATTAAGCGTGTTCTGATCTTTGATGAAAGGCATGACATCGTCCTTTCCAGAAAATTCAATTCGTTCTTTTTCTTGTTCGTCTTTTCGGCACATGCCCGGATAATGGAGATATCCATCCCGGTGATCATGTCCCAGTCAGCTCTCAGGTACTCATTCAAATAAGACCGCATGGTCTTCATCGACTGAATGTGGAGATTGGATGAAGAGACAATCAAATCGCACAAAGCTTTTTCGGGAGTCGCTGTCAGGTAGAAATACCCTTCTTCCGTCTTTTGCCGGGTCAGGCCAATCGGAAAATAAGCCTCGGGCGCCTGAATGTGTACTCGTAACGACCTGTCGCATTGTCAAACACCTTGCTCCGCTTCATGCAGGAGGACTTGAGAAGAGCCACCCGTTCCGGTATCACTCCTGCCCTGGATAATACCGTTTCATAAGAAACATAGGAGGAATGAAGAAGATGGTTCGCGACAAGTTCACGAGAATAAGTGCCCTCCCCTTCTTCAGGAAGACACAGGTAAATCTCCCGGCGAAGATTGAGAATGACGCCTTCTCTCTGCAGGAGGGATATTTTGACCATGGGAACCTTGTACTCCTTAAGCGCAGACTTAAGGGCATGTGTATTGACAGGGACAGTCTCAAACTATTTGGACGGAAAAGAAGCCATGTGATCGAATAGAGAAAAGTTAGCGAGAATTGCAGGAAAAATCAGCTCAAAATGAAACAAGTGTGCAAAAATCGCTAAAATTGATGACGAACGTGAAGAATATTCAACGGTAACTCTGTCAATGAGAGGATAAATGCTCCCCTTGTAATCGCTCCCTCGTCGTACTGAGGTTGACAAACCAGATATTCCCAGACAGTGCTCGCAAGAACTCTTTCCGATACCTCTTTTACTGAAGATTGCTTCATTAACAACGCAACAAAGCCTCTGCCGCAGTCACGAGAGTTTGACGAATTTCCAGAGCCATTTCAGAAGAAACGTGTGTCCCCACAAAATCGGCGGCTTTGGAGGGACCTTCGTCTTCTTCCCTGCTAAAATAGGTTTCCAGACATTGAAGTGCGTCCTGTGTTGCCGTATTGCCCGATTTCTTCTCGAATGCAAACTGTTGGAAAATATTCCAGCCATCCTGATGTTTCCCATCGTAGTAACGCATGACGTAGTACAGGTCGTAGGCATCCTTGGGTTGGCGGCGATGAAGAAACGCCCGCAACTTAAGCATCAGGAAAGCTCCTGCTTCACAAACACGCAGAGGAACCTGTATGGCTTCCCCCTCTTCATCCGGAACTTCAAACATGATTTTGCGGGAGGACTCGATAGCCCGTTTAACGCCCAGCAAATTACTGGCTCTGATTCCGGCTATTTCTATCGAACTGGTGGGGTGGACGTGTTCTGTGAGAAAGTCAATAGGGATACGAATGCCATCTATATCTGCTATAAAACGTCCTCCTTCCTTCTGATCTTCCCGGTACCCCAATGCTCTCAATTTCCAATCGATAGGTGACATGTCCCCGTCTACAGCAACACTGATTCCCAAATCCACATCAAGAGTCACCGGCCTCAAGAGAGTGGTATTCATATTGCCGGAACAGATGAACCTGGGCACCAGGCCCCCTATTAAAACCATGCCATGACGATAGTTTTCCAAGGCTCCCCACAGGGAGGCAAGTACCTTTCCCGCATGATTCGTAATAACTTCGCTGTAGCTGGTATAATGATTAAATTTCATGATTCCTGCAAAAATCCGGACATTGTTCAAGGGCCTCCAGGGCTTCTTCACTCCTCAGCCCCTGTCCCTTCAAATCGATATAAATTTGCGCATCCGAAACCAGCGGGACATGACGGGAACGTTGGAGTTGACGCAGGACATCCTGATCTTCAGAATAGAACAAGAGCAGATTTCCCCCTTGTTCCACTCTTCTTCCCACCAACCCCGGAGACAATTCAGACAAATCCGGAATACGAGACACATAGGCACTACAAATGACTGGTTCCGTAAAAGAGGCGCGTTGCCAGGCTCCAACCCATTGTGTAAATCCTACCCTGGCTCCGTTCTTCTCCGCCCACTGGAGCAACATATCAGCCAGTTCGGCAATACCGATTCCTACAATGGAATACCGGACAACTCTCTGATGAGCGCGCTTTTCATGCCATATGTCCAACAACTCCCGTTCATGAAGAAGAGAAACTTGCCGATAAGGATGACGATCAATAAATTGCCTATCTTCCAGCCCCTTGATGACTTTATTCACCAAGGCTGTACTTGTTCTTGTTGATTCGGCCAAATCCTTTTGGCTCCATTTTTTGGAAACATTGAAAAGAAGAGCCCGGACAATGCGTTCGCTTTTACCGGAGAACAGGTCTTTGGCGCCTTTGTTGAATCGAAATCGTTTCAAGGGGCTTCCAGTATTGCCAAAATAAACTTTCCCTTTTTTGTAATAAAACGCTCCATTGGGATCAGCAACGGCAACATGAGCTTCCAAGGCTTTTTTAACGAACGGCCCCGCTGGAATACAGGGAAGAACGAGTAATTGATCCCTAAAGGAATCCAGATTTCGAGGCGGCATCAGCCTGTAAACCGTCGGCAGTTCAATGTATTCCTGCGGCCTCCCGGCATCATCATATTCCTCAAAATCAAGAACCACTCTGGTTGGCTCAATGGACAGTCGCGGAAAGTCCCATGTATCGTGAAGCTTTGCGAATGCCTCACGCAATTCATTTTCTGTAGAAATAAGGGATGCTTCCTGCCTTGACTCCATAGGACTTTTCTACTTGATCTGCTTTGTATGCACAACATAAATTTACTCTATATTCAAAATTCACTGCGTCAGTAAATTCTACCTATAGAGTAAATTCGAGCTCTAAAGTTTTTGAGTGAATGATTAAAAAGGGGGCAACGGCAACTATGTCAATGAGAGGATGAATGTTCCCTTTGCAAGCGCTCCCTCGTTGCCCTGAGGTCGACAAACCGGCTGCTTCCAAGGCACAGGATGCAAAGCATGCCGTTCTTTTCCCAGTTGTAGACGGTTCTGCGACAGGGGCAGGAGGAACTGTCGAACAAATCGGTTCCTTTCGGGAAAAGAGACAATTTGACAAGCTCGGTTTCTTCCATGACGTATCGGAACCCGTTGCCGAGGGCTTGCCGTGCCAATCGTTGAGACAGAGCTTTCATATCTATGTAGTTCGTCTTACCTATCCGTTTTACAGGAAGGCATCTGTCTTCAATCCAGGCATGGATAGTTCCCCAGGAGGGTGATGAGCCCGGAAAGAAAATTCCGGAGCTGGTCATGAATTGACCGATACGGCAGTATTGAGGTACTTGTATGGGAGATGCTTGTTTTGAATGCATCCCTCTGGAATTTACCCATATAGCCGAACTTCCTGACAACTATCGAACTACCGAGGAATAGATCGAATTTTATTCGTAATACGTTGATAAATAATAATCAAATATTAAGCTTCCATTTTGCTTCTTGCCTGAGGAAGGCCTCATCTTAATCTAAACCACCTATAATCATGACTACTCAAGGTCGAGCTCATTTACCTTCCCTCCAATCCGAATATTGGGAGTACTCGGAGACTGTCTCTATCGAAACGCCACAGGGAAAACAAAAGCGGGTATCTTCCGCCAGAGATCGTCTTATAAGGAGCTGGAGAGAAATCCTGGCAAACTCAAAAACAAATCCGGGGGTATCTGTGAGAAAAAATCACAGAGAAGAAACGCTTCTTAAAGAAATTAAAAAGGACCTCAGAGAAAAAGGAGGATATCTGCGTGCGTGGAGGTATTCCCCAAATGCCCCCATTCGCATGGAGATCCACACATCTTCCTTTCAATACAGGCAGGCTCTTTTCCCCAGGCAGCTCCTGACCTCAAAAATCAAGGATGCTGGTGTAGTAGATGAATACGGACGTTTTTCGGAAGAGTATCTGAACCTTTACTACTCCTTGCCTTGGGAATTGTACTTCGATGAAAGTATTAGACTCGAATCACACCCTCTGTTCGACTCAAACTGTTCTCTTGATGATGAGAAGGTATTGAGAAGCGAAGCTGTATATGCGCAATCCATCGTTAAAACACCCCGGGAATGCGAACAGTTGATACTGAAACTCCGTAGAGCTGCTGGCATGTTAAGGGCATTGCCTTTGAAAAAGGCCGCAAAGTTCCTGGAAACGCCCGTTGAAGATTTTGAAAATGAATCTCCATTGGACGCCAGAGACACATTGGGTTGGACGTTGGATATCACCTCCGCCGAAATAGCCAAAGAAGCAGACAGAATTCTTGCCATGGATACGATCCTGCCGGCAGAAAAACACGATGGAGTCAATAGCTGGCGTGCCCTCAAACTTGTTTTCATCGCACTGTGTGCGGAAAAAGGATTTAAGAATTTCACTCGCTGGGATGTACGTGAAAAATGGCTTCAATTGTTTGCGCCTCCCAACTCCTGCAAGAAAGACTCTTTTTCAATCCTGTCCATTTCTTCCGGGTTGCAGGAAGGAGGAGCCAAATGTTCATCCAATACCAAGTTGGCACAGCTTTTGACTCGTTGGGGATTCGGCTGGTTTCCGACTTCGTAAAAAATGGATTTCATTTTTCGGAAAATGAACCATTGAGTTTTTAAAAGTCGGCATGCAGGAACCATGTCCTCTCTGTATCCGTTTCTCATGTACTACGGATATGGGACGTGCTCGATATTTGGCATATTCATTGTAAGTTGCTTGTGACTGAAAGTCAGGAGAGGAAATTCCATGTCCGATAGTTGATTAAATTACCCGCAGTCTGAGTAGATTCCGAAAGGATGCGGTCAGCACAGGCATCCTCCATATCGGAATCTCAATGCTGTCGAATCAAAGAATTCGTAGATAATAACGAGATTTTTTCATTAGGCTCTACACCCTCCCGGGTACTCATTTATTCATGGATCAAAGAAGGAATTCTTCCCTGCAAAAGAATAAATGAAGAAAGGGTTATACATCTGTCGGCATTGAAGACATGCTTGGAAGCGCAGGCCCTGCAGAAGGGCTTCCAATATGAATTAGGGAAAACAACCCTTGTCAAATTGTCCCTTTTTCCTTCCTTGTTCCCTCCTTCTGCCATCCCGTGCCGCAGAACAGTCTACAACTTGGAGAAAAAGGGGCTTCTATGTGTCCTGAGTATCGGGAAAAGTCGCTTTGTAGACGTTCACGCAACGGAACAGCGTTTGAAACAGCGAGGTCATCCATCCCTCTTCGGTATGGTTCGGAGATGCAGATCCATCCGGAAGCCCAAGACAAAGGCTCTCTGTGAACTAGAAAATACATACCAAACTGAGCAACCATTCCAAGCAGTCCCTTCTCACACCCCATGCACTTGGGATACCTTCTTTTGGGGATGTCCACTTCCTTCTCAAGAAAAAGCCCTGCCTGACAAAATCGTTCTAACCGTCAAGACAGCTCTGCATGGCATAACCGATCTACATGGGTTCATCAAACATCTGGAGGGCAATCCTTCAAATCATGCTTTGGGGAAGAGCCTGTTGCACAACGTTCACCAAAAAACATCCCGGGAGAATGAACTGAAATTGTCGACCAGGAAGCTCACCCTCTATTTACCGTCCCCTTATCAAGGAGGGCCTAGGCCTCGGAATACTCCTGTCAACCATTGTTCATTGCCTGGACAATTCGCACCCTTCTGGCCATTTCCTTCGTTAAGGGAGGTCCCCCCACCTCTTTCCCATGTGGAGCTTGTCGTCAGCCAGAAAGAGGAAAGTATCCTCATAACCATGTATATCTCAGTAAACCTTCTGAGAACACTAAGAAATCATCTCTGGATGATAGATGGAACCGCCGATCAACAGACGGCTCAAGAGCAGTTCTCTCGAATTTATTTTAGTAATCCCGCTATTGCCGATCAGAAATCTGCTAACTGGTTAGCAGAACCCATTACTGCTGCACAACGCACTGCTAACCTCAAAAAGATGCTGAATGCTGTGATTGATATGGAATGGGAGGACATCAAGCGAGCTTACTTCCAAACCCAACAAGAAAAATATCCTGTGGGCAGCATTTGGGACAACGGGGTAAGCGTTACTCTTGCAGGTATGGAAGTCTGCTACCATTATCTTTCCGCAGGGAATGCTCCATTCATCGTCAATCAGATGAAGCCATTTTTTGAGAAGCATTTCAAAAAGAATCGATTTAGAATACACGGAGAGCGGGCAGGCGCCATTGATTGCGGAAAGGACGATCAGGAAAGCCTCGTGTCCTGCCATGGATATCCGCGTAATGGCATGGAACTTGTTTGCTACGCCAAGACAGCTGACATCTTCAAATTTGAGCTCAGATGTAATAGAGGCGCACTTGTTGCGGATTTTCCTGAAGGCGCATGCAAAAGACGAATGTGTAGCAGCCTGGATGACTTGTGCCGCCTCATTGATCATGTCATTAAGCATTCACGGGGACGAATAGAGGACTTGGTGAATAGTTTAAGCAAACCATTGCCTTCTGCCGATTCCATAGCCCTATGGTGGTTTTCCGTCCTTAATATGGATCGTAAGCTGCGATTATGGTCTGAAGCTCTGGATAGTGAACTCCTGCTGAGAGCAAGCCGAATCAAGGAGGAAGCCTTGAAAGCTCTCATTATGCCGGAGGGATGGCCCATCCGAAACCTTGGTGTGGAAACGGTCAATTTCATGCGAAGAATGGAGAGAAAAGGATACGTGAAAAGACATGCCGGAAGATATCATGCCTTGGTAAAAACGAATTCAAATCATGCTCCCTTAAATTGAAGGGAGGGCCACCTTGGGCACGCCTTTAACGGGTGTGCTCAAGGTGAGGCGGAAGGGGAGCTTCCGTGTTAAATCTTGCGTCGTCGAGCGGATTCTTTTTTCTTTGAGAGAAAGCGAAAAAGAAAAAAGAGAACCAGCGAGCGGGGGCGGAGCCGCCCCCCGCAAGATTACATCGGAAGCCTGGCTTCTGCTATAAATGAGGTATTTGATCGGAATCATCAGCCCCCTTCCTCCCTCAATTAAGGTGACGATGGTGTTATATGAAGATGAGCGGGACAAGTATCCGCCATTTCCCGACCTCTACATGCATTGCGTGCAGAGGCCTTTATCATTAACTATCAATAATATCAATTCATCATGGCTATCAAACTCATCGCCAACTACAGCAAGCGCCTCGGCCTGCCGGGGTATTCCTCCCATCAGTTTGAAGTCTCCATCGAAACGGAGATCGGAAATACGTCAGAACTCGATTTTGCCGCAGAACGTCTCTACAGCTCGCTCCAGTCCGCTGTAGATACCCAGATCCGGCGGGTCGGATTTGTCCCTGATGCCTCCTATGGATCGGGAAACATATCCGGCGCTCCGCTTCCTGCCATGCGTCAGGTTTCACGGCTGCCTGAGCCGCCGTCTTCGAATCCTCAGACATCTCACCCCGAAGAACCGGCGTGGAGCTGTTCGGAAAAACAGAGGCAGGTTATCCTATCGCTGGCACGTAAAAACGGGATCAACAATTCCGAACTTCATGATCTGGCCGTACTCTGCTTTGGCAAGGGAGCCTCACAGTTGAACAAGCTGGAGGCATCTTCCCTGATCAACGAACTGATAGAAAAATCAGGAGGAACATCCCGCAAGGCTCCTTCCTTCGGAAGCTGTGCTCGACTTCAGGAGGTTGCTGCACCTGAAATGCGGTAAACATCTGCATATCCCTGTTGCCGGAGCCTTTCCATGGAGGGCTCCGGCAACGGAGTCTTGTTTTATCTGCCGTATCCAGAAATTCCTGAGCCGGGAAGTTTTCCGGCTCTAATCACCAAAACACTTCTTTTCAAAGCAAGTTCTTGTTCAGTAGTAGATATCTTCGGTTCCCAAAAATCACATCATATTGTGATTTTACCAGAAAACAGAGTAGACAGAACATTCAAAACATGATATTTCACATTGTATTGTGAATTTGAGTGATATCGGAACATACATTCGAGAACGACGCCGGATACTGGGCATTACCCTGAAGGATTTGTCCGAACTTTCCGGCATAGGGATCAATACGCTCAATAAAATCGAACTTGGGCAGGCCAACCCGACATTCAGAATCCTGATGGAACTATTCGATGTACTGGGACTGGAAATGTCGTTGAGCCCCAAAAGAACCGATGTGATGAAAGGGCCTGAATCATGAGAAACGCCCTTGTATTGTTGCGGAATATCCCTGCCGGAACGTTGACAGAAGAATCCCCTTCCAGCTATGTATTCCGGTATCTGGATTCCTACCTGATGAGAGAAGAGCTTCCTCCCATCAGCCTGACAATGCCTAAAACCTCCGAAGAGTACCGTTCCCCCCATCTATTTCCCGTTTTCTTCAACATGCTCTCGGAAGGCGTCAACAAGGAAATTCAGTGCCGTCATTTCCATCTGGATGAAAAGGATCATTTCGGGCTGCTCCTTGCAACAGGTCATGATGATACGATTGGAGCATTAACAGTACAGCCTTATACCAACGATGAACATTGACCGTTGCCCCTCGACGCTGGTTCCCGGATTCACCTCCTACAGCCCGGCCGGATTGCGGAAACTGTTCGACGGTAAAAAAGTGTCTCCGATTCTTCCTTATGACGCCCCCGATATTCATGGAGAGCCGGAAGAGTTTCTGAAAAACCGCGAGCATATTTCCATCTCAGGGGTTCAGGAAAAACTCTCTGTTCTTGTTGACCAGGGAACAATCCGTCTGACCAAGTCGGGAGAACAGGGAACGCATCTTCTGAAGCCAATCTCATCACGCCTCGCCCGGGCTTCCGACATGCCGGCCAACGAACACGTGACCATGCAAATTGCCGCTCAGCTATTCGGAATTTCAACGGCTCCCAACGGACTATGCTTTTTTCAGACCGGAGAACCAGCCTATATCACCCGGCGATTTGACATTACTCAGAAGGGCAGTAAACTACGCAAGGAAGACTTCGCCTCACTGGCCGGGAAAACATCCGCCCAGGGCGGTTCCAACTTCAAATATGATTACTCCTACCTGGAAATGGGAGAGCTCATCCAGCGTTACGTCCCCGCGTGGAAAATTGAAATGGAACGCTTCTTCCGTCTGGTGTTGTTCAATTATCTGTTTTCGAACGGCGACGCGCATTTGAAGAATTTTTCCGTACTGGAAACTCCTCAGGGAGATATGACCTTGTCCCCCGCGTACGATCTGCTCAACACAAGCCTGCACATTCAGGACAGCGATTTCGCCCTGTCCGGCGGCTTGTTTCGAGGCGCATCGACGCACACGAATCGCAACCTGTTTGAAGAGTTCGGACGGCAACTGGGGATGCAGGACAAACGCATTAGGACAGTCATCGACCATTTGATGAAATCCAGAGAAGAAGTAGAGACCCTAGTGAAGTGCTCATTCCTCTCTCCCCCGGCCAAACGAGCCTACATGCTCTCCTACAGAACGCGCTACAATACCCTTCGATGAAATTTACCTGCCATTTCCTTGCCCCCTATCATGAAATGAAACTTGTAGAGAACAGATTGCAGGGAAAGGTTTGAAAGCAATTCCGTACCGAGTAAGTTCCGAACAAGCTCAATACAAGTATCGGACAAGTTCAGGAGAACAGTCCCGACATCTTTCCATTCACTCAGACGATTGGCGGTAGGCAGCAATTCTTGCCGGCTGCCCGTTATATAGACTTGAAGACAGGCATTTAGCTTCTGTCTTCATCCCTCAACACCCGTTTCCCATTCGCAGGGGAGCGGGTGTTTTCGTTTCAACCCATATTTCATCATCAATATGTATCCTATCATCGCATTGCCTCATTGTCCGGCGACAGCCCGGCACATCCTGCCTTTGGAAGATACCAGACAGGCAGCTCACCTCCAGCGGAGAAACATCATGCCGGAACCGGCAACGGCTCCAGTAGTTCCTCCGACTGTATTCCGTAAGGGGCTTCTCCTCCATTGCGGGGCTGAAGTCATCGACAGGAGAACTCTGTCCCGTGTGGAAACCCCGTCCTGTACGGAATCGTGGTTCCCGATTCCCCACGACTTCCTTCTGAAGGAAGTGGAATCCCAGCTCACCGCCCACGGCTTCGGGATCGGGGAAACCACCCATGCCCTCAGCCATGAAGGAAAGCGGTATTTCGGAGTTCTCCAAATCCTGCGTCCTGACGATGGCCCCGACGACTACTCGTGGATTGTCGGCATACGCAATTCCCATGACAAGACCTTCCCGGCCTCCCTGGTCATGGGAACGCGCGTCTTCGTCTGCGACAACCTTGCCTTCACCGGAGAAGTGAAACTCTCCCGGAAGCATACGAGGTTCGCCGTGCGGGATCTGCGCTTCATGACCTCCCGCGCCGTCGGAAGGCTGGGAGAGCAATTCCACCGCGAAGACGAACGGATCGCCGCCTACAAAAGACAGAGACTGACCGACAAGGCGACTCATGATCTTCTGATCCGGGCGGTCGACTGCCGGGCCATCACGCCGACCGTTCTGCCGGAAGTCATCAGGTACTGGCGAGAGCCGCTTCATGAGGAATTCCGGCCCCGCACCGTCTGGAGCCTGTTCAACGCCTTCACGGAGCAGTTCAAGGCCGTCAACCCGCATGTGGCTGCCAAACGGAGCCAGGCTCTGCACGGCCTGTGCGATTCCGTCTGCGGCCTGATCGCCTGAGTGTAATAAAAAAGATAACAGGAAAGGAAACATCTCATGAATCCATCCTGCTCATTGACGGGAGCGCAAGCCGCCGTCCTGATCCTCACGCAATCCGTATCCGGACAAACGAGCGATGAGCTGATCGCCTCCTTCCACCCGGAAGAACGGGGACGGGTCAGGCAAATCATTCGCCTGCTGGAACACCGTGGACTGCTCATCCGCCAAACGGAGGAAGACGATCCCTTCGTCTTCCCCCGCACCTGGCATCCCACCTGGGACGGGAGAATAGCCCTGTTGAAGTGGGCCGCCTACCTGGGCAACATCCGGCTGGCCGGCAGGAATACTCGGGCATCAACCGGTTCCCGGACAGTCATCGAACAGGAAGATCATCATCACCCATCATCCGTATGCTGACCTTTCTTCTCGTGACTGTGGCAGGCTGGTTCCTGTTCCCGTGGCTGTTCGCACTCCTCAAATGGGGAATCGTGCTGGCCTTCGGCTTGATAATGGCAGGGCTGCTTCTGTGGTTCTACCTTTGTTGAAGAAACATCCATCCAGATACCGGAACCATGTACCACATCGTCAAATACAAGAGCACGCGCTACTGGGCGGTTCTCCATCACAATGGGAAACTGCTCGCCGTCGTTGTGTACAAAAAAGGCGCTGAGGCCATTGTCCAGGCTTTGGAGCAAATCCTCATCGACGCCGTCACCCACTCACAAACGCCATGCCCATGATTAAAATCATCCTGTTCGAGCTCACCCGCATCCTGCTGGGCTATGCTTCGGACAAGGTTGGCGAGTTCATCCGGAACAAGCAGAGGAACGGCTCTCGTCCTCCTTCCTTTGATGAGGAAGAGGAGGAAGAGGAGGAAGATCTCTGGTCTCAACATCCACCCCGCTGATTCCATGATCCTCGCCCAGCTGCTGCAGGCCATCTACACTCTCATCGCCCGACGATGAGATATGCCTTCCAGGACGATATGTCGTCTGAGGAAGGCGCTCAAGAGGTTGTCCAATCGACTCCTCTTTTTTAGCTGTCAGATCTGTATTTCTTCCTCATCAGAGAAGAAGGAAGGAGTCAGTTCCAGAAGCTGATAACGATTCTTCCTGACTCCCAGATTGTATTCTACGAGAAGAGAAACCAATTGGTCGCCGTCAATCAAATCGATGGGGGTATGGGAGGTGGTACGCCTCGCTTCATCCCTGGCTCCTCTGGAAAAATTGGAAGTCGTCACAATCAAGCCTCGTTCATCTGTTCCCAGACTGCCGTGAAGTTGTTGAACGACAGGAGACTGAACATTGGCTTTCCATCGTTTGGCTTATACCGCCAACTTGATATGAATGACATCATGTACCGTCATAATGCCTCGCACATCAACGCCTCCATCTCCACCATAGGGAGTACTGCTCACCTCTTATGCCTATCCTATTCCTTTGCCTTGAGGAATAAGGAAAAATAGGTGGGATGACGAGTGAAAAGAAAAGGGATGTATTTCATCACGAAGATAATCTTGCGAAAGTAAATTTCATGATTGATTACAAAAGAATTACGTTTATTTGAGGTATTGTTCTTACTGCAGCATGTTTTATAATTGCTGCCATGAAGTGTAAGTTAACATTTCTTCAATCACACCGTTCCTTTTTGGAGGGACGTATGGTTTTTAAAACTCAGTCCCCTCTTTTTGATAATGAGATTGATCCCGATTCCGATCAGGATAGATTCGAATTTTCCGGCAAAAATCCTTCTGCTCTTGGCACAACACGCAATTTCATTATTGTTGAAGTAGAACGACTGACAGCCAAGAAATTTCTGAAGGTACTGAAAGAGCTCAAACAAAAGAATTGTCGTTCATCCAGCAGTTTGGAGGATGCCTTTTTTCTCCCCTCCACTACTCATTACTCCCTATCTTTCGACACAAAATTTGGAAACCCTGGAGCAACACAATTTATGTGGCGTCGACTTTTGTGGAAACGGAGTTCTTTTATGGAAAGGATTTTTCATGATGAGAAACGAATTCAGAAATCAGTACAAGCTATTACCTGTTGCCATGAAGAATCCCTATACGGGCGTGGCGATTCAGGTCGCAGAGACATTGCTGAACTGCAATTTCTTTCCCAGTCAGAAGCACATATACAATTCCATCCTGAAGAAATCCGGACAGATTTCATTATCACAAGTGAATAAGGCTCTCAAAACCAAGGAAGAAGACTCTATTATCTACCGCAGAGGACGCATCATTGGCCTACGGGACGCAGATTCTTTGTTGGCCGTTTTGAAGAAAAATCACAAGCGCGGAAAAGTTGTCAAACGCCATTATGTGACAAAACCACGGGACATTGGTATTCAGCAAATAATCAATTTCATGAATAATGCAGATATTCGGTGGAGCCACTCTCCCCTTTCTTCTCTTCATTATACACAGAATTTCAAGGAACCCGGCCCCTTGGGGTTCCAAGTGAATAATTCAGAACTGTTGATGTCGGCTTTTCCTTTTGAAGAGACGCACCTTCTGGGACAGGCTGATTTTGTTTTTGAGGAAGTGACGGAACCTCTGACCTATTACAATACGACAATCCTTCAGGATGTCCGTCGTCTCAGCAACGATCTGGAATGCTATCTGGAGGTGAATCCCGATAACGAGCAGAGGGAGAAAGCCATTAAAAGTCTCCCTGCGAGGATCATTGACAGAGGATATCACGAAGAGATGCGGAAGAAATATCCGAAATTATTGGGAAAATTGTAATCGTATAACAACTGTATTGTACAAAAAATACGCAATACATTTATTGAAAGTATTTTATGATGAATTGAAGTGTTGTTTGAGGGAGTACTCACCTCTATTCCCAGCGGCAGCGTACGGCTCAACACTCGGGAGATTGAATTTTTCCATGCTTTGATTTGGAGTAACAATACGATGTACGGTTATACTGCATCTGTGCCAGCATTGACAGGAGAATACGCTTTCTACGACTTATCAAAATGAAGCGTTGCGGGGCACTGGAGATGGGCTGGACATTCGTTAAATCATGGTCTCCCTTACAACTCCAGGGCTACTCAAAACAATCACTTATGACGATGGCAAACAGAACCCCGGACACCAGCAAAGTAATCAATACTTTGCCATCTGCTCCTTCTTCGCAAGGCCTTACAGGAGTCGCGACGAGGGCAACATCAAGCAATGTATAGTGTTTGTCAGAAGATTTCTTTTCAAGAAGACCGAATTCGCCTTGATTTAAAAGATCAAATTGAACACTATTTGTCAACTCCTTAATTCCAGATTGTGGAAATGTCTTGGCTTCAGATCGTCCATCGAAGCTCTTGCTCACTGAATGTGGGCAGTGCAGCACGAAAGGCCAAGCAATAAGAACAGTTTGCTTTTTTAATGACGTATGCCCAATCATCCAGCTATAAGCTTCCAATTCGACGATCCCCTCTCCACAATATGCGAGTTTACCATTAATCAAACATCTTTCCGGCTCTGCGGCGCGCTGAGCGTGGTGAATAAAGGGGAGCAGTTGCATGAGGAACTTGTGTTGGATGTTTCGTGCGAGCCCACATTCTTTGCAACGAGGACTTTGCCAATTTTATCGCTACCGGCGCATTCCACACAGTCGCTTGGAGAAATTGTAGTGGATCTGAAAACGGAATTTTTTCTCAAGCTTCCCGAGCAACGCGATGGTACAATTCTCCTAAAATTGAAGAAGGGTGCAGAAACGTTGGCGGAGTGGTCCTCGACTGTTTCACTCGTCCTACCTCAACCCCATCTCACTCTCATCTACGACCATTCGATCAACTACGCGTTCCAACAGAACGCGATTCCGGTGGTGAAGGAGTTGCGCTTGCAGAACAACGGCGTGGCGAGGAAGAACCTGGTGTTGCGGTTGACGACCGAACCCGCCTTCGCGCCGTCCGCCGAAATTCGACTTCAATCCATCGAACCTGCCGGTGAATTCAGGGTCTCGCCGCCGAATCTGAATCTGAAATTGAGTCACGATTTCCTCGCCGAACTGAACGAAAAGGTTGCCGGATGGTTGAAGGTGGAGATGCTGGACGGCCATGAGGTCGTTCAGTCGATCACGGAGCCAATTACACTTCTTGCCCGAAATGAGTGGTGTGGGCTGGTAGCTTTGCCGGAAATTCTGGCTGCCTTCGTGCTACCAAACGACCCGGTGGTGATGACTATTCTAAGCCGGGCATCCGATGTGTTAAAGGAAGCCACGGGCCGTTCCGGGCTAAATGGGTATCAGGATAAGAGCCGCAAGAGAGCATGGGAACAGGTTGCCTCGATATACAAAGCCATTGGTGAGCTAGGCATCCGTTACATCAATCCTCCTGCAAGCTTTGAAACCAGCGGGCAGAAGGTTCGTTTTCCATCGGAAATCGTCAGCCAGCGCTTTGGCACTTGCCTTGATCTGGCTCTGCTCTTTGCCGCCTGTTGCGAGCAGTCTGGATTGAGACCTTTCGTGTTCATTCACGATGGTCACGCCTATGCCGGTTGTTGGCTTGAGGCACGGAGTCTTCCGGAACCTGCAGGTGATGATTTGCAACAGGTCAGAAAATTCGAGGCGGACGACTTGATCGCTGTCTTCGAGACGACCACCGTGACCAACGACCAACCGGGCACACTCGAAGATGCCGAGCGGCTCGCCAAGCCGCATCTCATAACCGAGAAGCCATTCCGACTTGCTCTCGATGTCCATGCATCGCGGTCCGCGAGGATTTTGCCGCTTCTGATGCCAGGTCAGGTACTCACCATTCCGGGTACACCAGGTGCGTCACCCACGAGTGGAGCTTCGAGCGGACTTGGTTCACGTGAATTTCCCGACGATATCCCCATCCCTGACGGTGGCCCTGCGAAGCCCGTCAATAGGATTGACCTTTGGAAAAGCCGTCTGCTAGACCTCAGCTTACGCAACCGCCTTCTGAATTTCCGAGAAACGAAATCGACCATCCGCATTCTTTCCGAACCTGAGTATGTGGAGGACGCGCTCGCTGCGGAGCGCGAGTTGTCCCTGCGGCCGAAGCCGAAGGTGATGAGCGAGGAGGATCCGCGCAATGCAGCAACCTTCACCAAGGAGCAACGCGCCGATGCCGTGAAGGATTATTTGCAGGATGAGCTTCGCCAGGGGCGTTTGCACACGCATATGGATGAAAGCGAACACGCCCAGCGTCTAACGGAACTCTTCCGTTCGGCTCGGAATGCGCTGGACGAGAAAGGGGCGAACACCCTTTTCGCCGCAGTTGGCATCTTGGAGTGGCGTGAGACACAGCACAGTGATCGCATCCATCGAGCCCCCCTGTTGTTGGTGCCGGTGGAACTGAAACGCAAATCTGTCCTCGAAGGCTTCACCCTTCGCCGGATTGATGAGGAGACACGAATCAATGTCACGCTAATGGAGATGCTTCGGCAAAACTTTCAAAAGGAAGTTCCCGGACTTGATCCATTGCCAGAGGATGAGTGCGGAGTGAATGTGAATCACGTTCTTCGGCTCTTCCGTGATTCCGTGCGCGATCTTGCTGGCTGGGAAGTGAAGCCGGAAGTCTGGCTGAGCCAATTCTCCTTCACCAAATTCCTGCTTTGGAAAGACCTCTCCGACCGCCTGGAAGACCTCACCAAGAACAGGATAGTCAACCACCTTATCCACCAGGCAGGCACGCCGATTCCGAATCCCTCGGTGGACATCCGTGCCCACGAGTTGGACGACCGGTTCCATCCACGCGACGTGTTCTGCCCCCGTAGCGCGGATTCGTCCCAGCTCGCAGCGGTAATGGCTGCGGCGGACGGGCACGATTTCGTACTCGAAGGCCCACCCGGCACTGGCAAGTCACAGACCATTACCAACATCATTGCGCACTGCCTCGCGGTCGGAAAACGCGTACTCTTCGTCGCGGAGAAGCGGGCCGCGCTCGATGTGGTACATCGACGCCTGCGCGAAGACGGACTCGAACCGTTCTGTCTTGAGTTACATTCCAACAAGACCGGGAAGGCGGACGTGCTTGCCCAGTTCAACCGCAGCTTGAAATTCGCCGAAGACCTTGAGACCACGGACTGGGAGCATCAAGCCTCGGATCTCGAACGAGTGCGAACTGCATTGAATTCTTACACCCGCGCCCTCCACCGACGCACTCCTTGTGGCCTCAGTGCTCACCAATGTCTTGATTATCTGCTGGTGCGCAAGGACGAGCCTGTCGTGAAAATGGATGGCTGGGAGGCCATTCTCGAAACTACGCCCGAAATGCTTGGACGTGCCCGGGAAGTGGCGAAGCTCATGCAGGATCGCTCGCGTCCGCTAATGCCGCTGGCGAATCATACTCTTGCACCACTTGCATGCGAAGAGTGGGCGCCTGGATGGGCAGAAAGGACATTGGATCTAAACACAGAGTTCGCCGGAAGGTGCCAAGAGGTTTCCCTAGCATCCCGAGACTTGCTGGAATGGATGCAGTTTGACTGTGTTCTGTCGCAGGATGGTCTGTGCCGCCTCGATTCACTGTTGGAATCGTTGCTCTCGCCCGAACCCGTGGGGCCAGCATTCGCAACAAGCCCATGGTCTCGACTTTCGGCAGATCTGAACTATTGGATCGCATTGGCGAAGGAACGGAGTGAACTCCGTGCAACTTTGGCTCCACTGTATATTGCCCGTCCTGCCGGAACCGTGACAGTTCAGTGTGAAGGAGACACTCAGGAGGCAGCAGAGAAGCTTTTCCAAAAGGGACGGGAACTTGAAGACTTGCTGAAATCGGCGGCAAATGCGACAGACAACATGCTTAGATGGCTTCAAGCCCCAGCGATGCAAATCACGCGTGAACAACTAATTAATCTGGTCGCATGGGCCGAAAGCCTGCTGGATACATATGAAGTCGGCACTGACTTTGCAAAGATTTCCTGGGAGACTTGGTCGCCCTCGCTCGACCACTGGATTTCCCTGGTGCGCGAACGATCTGGTATTCGGGCTAAACTTGACGGTTACGAGGAAACAAAACTCTTGGCTCTTGATCTAAACCGGCTCCAACAGAAATGGCAAAAGGCACAGTCAACATGGTTCCTCCCGAAAGTGCTGAATACCGCTTTAGTCCGCAGCAATCTCAGAAAAGCCTTGTCCGGCAAGATCGAACTCGATAAATCGGAAATAGGCAATGTGATTCTTTCTGCGATTCGCCTGCACGATATCAATGAGGAACTTGCCTCCATCTACACAATTGCTGAAGCGATGTTAGGAAAAAGCTGGAGAGGAGGCGAGCCAGATATCGAACAAATGGAGCGAATACGGTCATGGGGAGAAACCTTGCATCAGCGTATGAGCAAATTGACCGGGGCCGATGCCGCCTGGAGCTCTTCAATACAAAACCTACTGGTTGAACATTTCCAATCCGGCCCCTTGGCATTTGCCGCAGGAATGCCGACCGGCAACCTGTTGACTGCCATGCAGGATGCATTCAAAGCATTTGATATTACATTCGAATCATTTGCGACAGCGGGCGCATGGAATCGAGTCCCGCTTGAGGAGGCACCTGATTATTTGCCGGCAGTATCCACGATGTTGCAAACATTCCTACAAGCTGCGCCCCGACTTCGCGAAATTAATTCAGCGTTTTCTCAGGCAGCATCCACCGCTCAGGAGTGCCTCGGTGTGCTTTGGAAGAAGGGGGAACCAGATGCACAGGCGGTCACCAAGGCACAAGTTTGGGGTAAAACCCTTCATGCCCGAATGGTCGCATTTGCAGGTGAGAATTTCGACTGGCTCAATTCCTTTCGGCAGCTTCTTGCTCGCCTCTTCTCGGAAGGCCCGACATTCTATGCGGCAGACACGGCCATAGGCGTGCGTATGGCGCGCTTCCGGGAGCAATGGTCAGCCTTCAATGAGAACTTGAACCGATACGGTCAAGAACTTCATCTTAGGCGGGAAGAACTCAATCAGGCTTCCGATTACCTGGCTGCTACATTTGCCCTAACTGAGCGCGTTGCCAGCGGATGGCCGAAAATACGGGAATGGTGTTTGTGGCAAAAAGTCCGTCAAGAAGCGATTCGCCTCGGATTAACGCCCTTGGTTGAGAAGCTGGAATCTGCGGAAGGAACAGACGTCGAGGTCTTAGGATTATTCGAACGGAGCTTCCGGCGCGGACTACTTTTCGCAATCATCGAGAAGGAATCCGCTCTCCGGGAGTTTTTTGGTAATGAACACAACAAACGAATCGAATGTTTCCGGGAACTGGACGAACATCTCGCCAATCTTTCCAAGGATTTGATCCGGGCTCGGCTTGCAGCCGGCATTCCAAGGGAGGATGGAATGGACGACATTCCCAAGGCGGAAATTGGTTTGTTGAGAAAGGAAATCGGTAAACGCATGCGCCATATCCCCGTGCGGCAGTTGATTGGGCACATTCCTACCTTGCTGCCCCGCTTGAAACCCTGTGTACTGATGAGTCCGCTTTCTGTGGCTCAATATCTCGAAGCATCCCACGAGCCCTTCGATGTCGTGATTTTCGACGAAGCATCACAAATTCCAGTCTGGGATGCAGTCGGAGCCATTGCCCGAGGCAAGCAGCTAATTGTTGTTGGTGATCCCAAGCAACTCCCGCCGACGAACTTCTTCTCCACCAATATGGATGACGAGGATGATTTGACTCCCGAGGAGCACAAGGATCTTGAAAGCATCCTCGATGAACTAATGACCCACGGACTGCGCCATAAGCGTTTGCAATGGCACTACCGCAGCCGGCACGAGGGGCTCATTACCTTTAGCAACCGGCAATATTATGAAAATGACCTCCTGACGTTCCCCTCTCCTGAGATCGAGAACGAGGGCGTACATTTCCGGCACCTTCCGAATGCCCGGTACGACAAGGGTAAATCTCGCACGAACCGGCAGGAGGCGGAGGCATTGGTGCAGGAGTTGGTTTCACGCCTCCGGAATCCTTCCCTACCGCCCCGCTCATATGGAGTCATCACCTTCAGTCAGGCTCAGCAAGTGTTGATTCAGAACCTTCTGGATGAAGAGCGTCGCAAGTATCCTGAGATTGAGCCTCATTTTGGCGATGAACCGCCAGTGGAAGGCGAGCCGGTGTTTGTGAAAAATCTGGAAAACGTTCAAGGCGACGAACGCGACGTGATCTTTTTCTCAATCTGCTACGGTTTGGACGAAGCCGGTAAACTCTCAATGAATTTCGGTCCGTTAAACCGTGATGGTGGCGAGCGCCGCCTAAATGTGGCAGTAACCCGAGCCAAGCATGAGATGTTTGTTTTCAGCGGATTGCGAGGAGATCAAATCGATCTTACCCGGACGCGTGCACGAGGTTCCAAAGATTTGAAATACTTTCTTGAATATGCCGAACGCGGACCTCGTGCCCTGATTGCCGCAACCAGTATCCCCACCAACGCCGAGGCCGATTCGGAATTTGAACGCATGGTGGCGGATAGGATTCGGTCTGCGGGTTACGATGTCCATCACCAAGTCGGATGTTCCGGCTATCGGATCGACCTTGCCGTCGTGGATTCAAAATCACCGGGTAGATATCTGCTGGGTGTGGAGTGTGATGGTGCCACCTATCACCGCGCTGCAACGGCAAGGGATCGAGATAAACTGCGACAGGCGGTTTTGGAGGGGCTGGGTTGGACGCTCCACCGGATTTGGTCCACCGACTGGTGGCACAACGCAAATTCGGAAATGGAAAAGCTGCTTACTGCCATCTCAGCAGCCGAAAATGCCAGAGAACTTGAACTTGCCGACGAAGAGACGCCGAGATTTGTTGCCGGAAATTCATCTTCTACGCTAACGGTTCGTGAAGATCCCATCAGCTCTGAAACATCCGACCACAGACCAACCGTTACACCATCTGAAGCGCCGAAATCTTCCTTCTACGAAGTGACAGATCTCACGTCATTTTTGTCAAAGATGTCACCTCTAAGATTTTATGATTCGGACTACGACCCCATACTCATGGAGTTGATCGGGCACATCGTCGAGAAGGAAGGTCCTATTCTCGACAGCTTACTGGTTAATCGAATTGCACGAGCACATGGATTCCAACGAAGTGGAAACGTGATTCATAAGCGCGTTCTTGAAATCGCAAAGCGGTATTTTCACATCAAGCCGGATCAGGTCGGCGGCTCCTTCGTCTGGCGCGACGACGGCTTGCCTGATCGTTGGGTCAAATTCAGAATTCCGACATCAGAGGAAAGCACCAGAAAGATTGAGGAAATTGCATTCGAAGAGCTTAAAGCCGCACTGCCGTCTACCCCGGTGCAGGATGTTCCTCTTGAGCTTGCAAGAACCTTTGGAATCCGACGTCTAGCCGCCGGCGCTAGGACGCGCCTCGAAGCTGTGATCCGACTGTCTGTCCAACACCACAACGGTGATCGTAACTAAAAATCGCGAATTCGTCATATTTGCATATCTGATTGCTCTCTCATGACTCGACTCACAGCCATCCTCCTCCTCCAAACGTCTTTACGCATCAGGATGCATTTCCCATAGTGTTACATAGGTAATCTCTATTTTGACTCTATTTTTTTGCATTAGAATCAAGCGTTCCGGTTTTACGAGGTTTTTCAATGGACGGAGTTAAGAGGCAAGTGTGCCGTGGTCAGCTCGTATATCGCTTCCAACGAAGCTGCAAGAACAGCCGGAATGGGAGCGGCGCAGCAGTCCGAGGAGATGTTCAAATATGAGACCTGTCGACGAATGTTGCAGGATTTCGGCTTTCAATCGGCAAGTGTTGCCTCCTGCGAGAAGTTTGAGAGCAAGGTGAAGGAGATGTTCATCAGGGAGCCGGGGCGCATGAAACTGCTGATCGTGGTCGACAAGTTGCTGACGGGGTTTGACGCTCCTCCAGCCACTTATTTGTATATCGACAAAAAAATGCAGGATCACGGTCTCTTTCAGGCGATCTGCCGTGTCAATCGGCTTGACGGCGAGAGCAAGGAGTTCGGTTATATCGTCGACTACAAGGATCTCTTTTTAAGCCTGGGAAAAGCTGTCAAGTCCTTCACGGGGGAAGCCTTCGAGAATTATGAATCCGCTGATGTGCAGGGATTGCTCAAGGATCGGCTCACAGAAGCCAACAAACTGCTGGCGCAGCGGCTCGACCGTCTGCGCGCTCTTTGCGAACCCGTCGAGGAGCCGAAGGGCCTGGATGAATATCTGGATTATTTCTGTATGGGTGAAAACCTGGAGAAACATCAGCGGCAGCGCGTCGAACTCTATAGGGGAACAGCGGCTTTGATGCGAGCCTATGCCAAAGTTTGCGATGAACTTGATTTGGCCGGGTACAGCAAAGAGCAGATTGTCCTGATCCGGAAGGAGGTTGAGCTCTTTGCCAATGCCAGGGACGCCGTCAAACTGGCAAGCGGAGACTACATCGATATGAAAATGTATGAGGCGGAAATGCGCAATCTGATCGATACCTACGTCCATGCATCGGATGCGGAGAGTGTTTCCACGCTGGAGGATATGGGAATGGTGGAACTGCTGGTCAACCGGACGGAAGAAATCATCCGCGACACCGAGCGGAAAACGGGCAAACACGCAGCGGAAAGCATCAGCAATAACCTGAAAAAGGAAATTACGGAAAAACGATCGCTCAACCCCAGATTCTACGACAGCATGGGAACACTGCTGGTCAGGCTGTTGGAAGACCACAAAAAAGGAATTGTCGAATACAAGGATTTTCTGGAGAAGGTGGTGGATCTTGCAAAAAAGATAAAGTACGGAGAAAAACCTCGCGCGCAATCGATCAATACACCACGACTCAAGGCCTTATACGACAATGCTCCTGTTCCACGCAGACATGCGGAACGGTTCCCGGAGCAATTCGCTCTGGTAATGGACAGAAAGTGTGCCGAGATGCAGGCGGGATTTCAAGACCCTCTTTCATTACGTTATCGGGAAGCCAGATTTCTGATTCAGGAAGGCCTGGAAGAGCTGGCGGACGAATTCGGTCTCGATATCAATGACGAAGCGATTGAAAAGATTTTCAATCTGGCGAAGCAGTATTAGGGCAAACCATGAAGGTAGGGAACGTCAACATGCGTATCGTGAGAAAGGGGGTCAAGCACCTTAGGCTGGCGGTCTGCCCGCCAGCCGGTGAAGTCGTGATCACCGCCCCTTTGGCCATGGATGAGGAAGCTGTGCGGCTGGCTGCGGTACAGAGATTGAGCTGGATTCATGACCGGCGCAGGGAATTCGAGGATCAGGAGCGTCAGAGCCGGCGCACGTATGAATCGGGGGAAACGCATTATTTTCTGGGCCGCCGCTATCGATTGAAAGTAGTTTATATCCGTCCGGGGAGCCCCTACAGTATGGAGCGGAAGGGAAAATCCCTTATGATGAACGTTTATGCCGATACACCCGCCGGCAATCGGGAAGAACTCCTGCATGCGTGGTATCGTCGTCAGCTGCGGGAAATGGTAACTCCCTTGCTTGCCAAATGGTGCAAACGCCTCGAATTGACGGTACCAGTATTCACGATTCGCAAAATGAAGACGAAGTGGGGTTCCTGTGCTCCGGATGCTCATCGCATCCAGCTCAATATGGACCTGATCAAAAAGCCGTCTTTATGCATCGAATACGTCGTTTTGCACGAACTGATTCATTTCTTTGAAGAGAACCACACCCCCCGATTCAAGGCTCTTCTGGCAGCTCACATGCCCACGTGGGAACATTTGAAGGATGTCTTAAACCAGGCTCCGCTGGACGAAGAGGTTTGGGAGGGGATGACCAAATAAATGGAGCCTTTTCCAGAATGCCCGTTGAATGAAGATTGGAAGCTTTTTGTCTTTTTACCTCGTTAATTTGAAAGATTCATTGTTCTGAACCGGAGATCCCAAATCCGTCTTATCTGAAATTTTCGGATTGCGGGGAGTTCCGTCCGGATAAGAGGTTTTGTAAATACCGAATTCCTGTGCCTTTTTCTCCAGAGCGTGAGTGACGTTGTTGGAAGCGGCGTTGATGCGGAGGCGGCTTTCACTGATGTAGGAAGGATTGTGGAGGGGATGGGGGAATATCCTTGGCAGGAGCTGAGGGGATGACGGCGGGAGGACATCGTCGGAACAGGAACCGGGATGATTCTGCTTCCAGCTCCGGAACCATGCGGGTGAAGTCAGATGTTTATATTGCTGGGCAAGACCTTTTCCCTTGATGGCATACACGCGTTCCGCCGCCAGCAGGGTCATGTTGTCAAACTGTTGCTGCTTGCGCCATACCTGTCTGATTTGTTCCAGATCTTCAGCGTTTCTGGCGGCGTTGATGGTTTCCAGCATCTTCCGGACGGAAGTTTCCTTCTTGTTGGCCAGATTGAGGAACATGCAGCTATAATAATCATGAAATTCCCGGGATTCCCGGTTGAATGCCGCGATTTCCGGATTTTGAAGCAGTTCTTCGACAAGAAGATCTTCAGGAGTTTTCCTGATCTCTTGCGTCAAAACGCCTGTCTCATAAAGTCCCCAGGTAAGCGTTCCCCCTGTGACGAGCATCACGGCGGCTATTGTCACAATTCTGCTCCGGAGTCTTCGCCTCCGATCACTGCGAAGGGCATGATTCATCCCGGTCAGCCACGCTTCTGGAGAAAGAGACCGTTCCTCCCTCTTCAGGGAGAGGTTTTGAACAAGAAGACAGCTTACGCATCTCAGGGATTTCTCTTTTTGGGCCAGTGATACCAATAACTCTCCCGCATGTGCTTCACAGACCTTTCCGGACATGGTGTTCCAGGGATAGGAGGTCATCAGTTCATAAAAGCACGCTGCCAGGGAGTATTGATCCGCCCGGATGTCGGGTGCGGCGTCTTCCGTGAACAATTCCGGAGCCGAGTATGCGGAATGAGCCAGGATATTGACTGTGCCATGAGGAGGGCGCAGAGAAGCGGTGCCGAAATCGGCCAGAACGGGTTGGCCTTCCCCGGTAAAGAGGATATTGCCCGGCTTGATATCCAGATGGACGATGTGATGTTGATTCAGACAATCGAGGGCCGAAACCAGAGTCTGAAGCCATGAGAGGAGGGTGCGTGGAGGAATGCGTTTGCCTGAGTGGATGACCTCCCGCAGGGTTCCGCCCTCAAGAAGAGGCATCACATAAAAACAGGTGGTGGGCGAAAGGCTGAATACCCGATGAATCCTGATGATGGAGGGGTGCTCCAGAGAAGCGATCAAGCGGGCTTCTCTGATGAACTGGTCAACAGAATCGGTAAAGGTATGAGCTACTTCTTCGTTCAGCGGAACCAGAAGGTGAGTCTCTGAATCTCTGCGACAAAGCCCCTGGGGATAATGTTCCTTGAGGACGACCTTTCTGTCCAGCGTTCTGTCATGGGCCAGATATGCGATACCGTTCGCCCCGTGGCCGAGGACGCGCTCAATGGCGTAAGGACCAACTTTTTGACCGGGAGGAAGGAAAACGGGGGCTTCATGCATGGCGGATGAATGATTCGATCATGCCCCGGCAGTACGGAAAAAATCAATCCTTGTCTTTCGAAAATTCCTCGCGTTCGATTTCATCGACCAGGGAAGGAGAGGCGGGAGTCCCTTCGCGAACAATCTCATTGATTTTTGTCGACAGAAAATCGGTCAGCGTCATCTTGCTGTCGAGGGCCTTGCACTCCAGAGCCGCCTGGACATCCGGCGGCAGTTGAAGGATCACGCGGGACTCCGTTTCCACCTTCACGGACGGAAGAGTCACGGGCATCTCCGTCATCAGGGAACGGATGATGTGTTCCTTGACCTCCGGAATCTTTTTCTTGGCCATCCAGTTGTAGACGGTCACTTCACTGACGAAGCATTGCTCAGCCAACCACTTGTAGTCCAGCCCACGGGCCTTGAGCCAACGCTTGACGTCGGCTTTCAACTCCATCTGCGGTTTGGAATCTGAACTCATATTCGTGATACTAGCTTTTCCGCTATTGCGCGTCAATTCCCAAGAGGCGAATGCCGGAAAAACCATCGTTAGAAGAAGGTGAATGAGTGATAACAAAGCTCTCTGAAAAATATCTATTTTTCCATAATAGCTATAATACTATTTGACAAAATGGGGTGGATAGATATAAAAAATATCCGTATGGCGAATATGCAGTGCGATATCACCGAGCTAATCGAGAAGCTAAGCGATGAAGCCAGATTGTATCTTCTGAAACGAATGGCCTCCCGTAACCTTTCTCTCCGGCAAGTTCTCCTGGAGCTTGTCATCGGGATAAGCAGAGAGGCTGCGTCCGGCTCGAAAGAACAAGAAACCGCATGTTCCGCCTGTTTCATTCCTCATTTAACCTCTCACCCAAAAGCCCTCCACCAATGAAAACATTTTGCATCTCCCTCATGGCTTTGATAGCCGCTTTCCTCTGTGTTCCGGCAGCCCATGCAAGTCTGTCATCCCCGGATGCTTCCCCGTCTGCCAACGACTACACCGCATGCCGACAAAGAGATGGAGTCAAAGTTTGCCCCGCTTGCAACGGCAGCGGCAAGTTCGGCAACACCACCTGCATCCACTGCGGCGGCAAGGGTATCGTCCGTACAAACGGGCAGAGGATGTAAGCCATCTCACCCGATTCTAATTTCTCCTCGTAGTCAGAGAAGAACCGCAATTGAAAACGAGGGACAGGAGCAACATGACTACGAAAACAGAATTTCAAATGAATGCCTTCATAACCTTCATTATTCCTACCTAATGGATCATAAGCCCTTTCCTTTGTATGTGATTGGAGAAAGATACAGTGTATTCCTCTCTGACGTAGGCGAACAGGTCCTTTCCAAGCTCTACAAGGGAAGAACTGATGTAGTCGTAAGGATTAAAAAAACCTACGATGAAGAGGAATGTTTACCTTATTATAAAAAAGAAGATTTTATCTCGAATCAGCAAGTGAACGAGTCAACCGCTGGGAAAAATAGAGATTTAATAGCCTTCAGGAAAGGAGTTACATGTTTAGCGCTCCTAGTATGGGGGTGTGTTGGAATCTCATCGGGAGGCCCCGGTTTTTTGAGTATTATACCCATTGGTGGTTTTCTGGCATGGCTGTGGGGTAAGAGTAAATAATCTCCCCGCAATCATTATCTCTATAATAATCATAGTTACTCACCTTTCACAACATGAAAATAATGAACTGGACACATATCTTTATCTACATTCTTGTTGCATTTACCTTACCCATTTCGGCGTTATCCGACACGGAGCCGTTACCCGATTTTAACGTATTAAAGAAACAGGCTGAAGAGGGAGACATGGAATCCCAGTTTCAATTGGGCAGATGCTATGCCTTCGGTACAGGAACGGACAAAAATGGTAAGCAAGCTGCTCTCTGGTTTCGAAAAGCGGCGGAACAAGGGCATGCCAAGGCTCAATACAATTTGGGAGTAGCATATACGACAGCCCTTGGCGTTGATCATGATGATGCCGAAGCTCGCAAATGGTTCCTTAAATCGGCTCAGCAGGGATTTGCAAACGCCCAATTCAACATGGGGCTACTGGAAGCTAAAGGAACTTCAGGAACAAGAAATATGGAACAAGCCTTCGGATGGTTCCTGAAAGCGGCCGAACAGGGATTGCCTCGTGCACAGTTTATGACCGGTTTCTTCTATTCTTCCGGAGAAGGATGCCGGAAAGACCACGATGAAGCCATGAAATGGATTTCAAAGGCGGCGGAACAAAATGATACGGAAGCCTTGTTATGGCTGGGTGATTCCTACGCCTTGAATGATGATATGAAGAAAGCCTTTTCACAGTGGAAGAAAGCGGCCGATCTCAATCATCCCAAGGCCTTGTATATTCTGGCCCAATGTTATGAACAGGGGAATATGGTGGAACAAAATGAACGGCAGGCTTTCGAGTTGTACCGGAAAGCGGCGGAATTGGGTCATATCCAAGCCATGAATGCCTTGGCACTTTACTATCTTAACGGGAAAGGAGGAATTCCGAAAAATCCTCAACTTGCCATTTCCTGGCTTACAAAAACAGCGGAACAAGAGGATGCGTATGCCCAAAACTTGCTCGGGATGGGATATTTATATGGGTTAGGAAATATTCCCCAGGATCTGCAACTGGGGGCACAATGGACACTCCGGGCGGCTCGTCAAAGGGTTCCTGAAGCTCAGTCACGCGCCGGTAGTATGTATTTCACGGGCATGGGAGTTGAAAAAAATATGAAAAAAGCCGTATCCTGGTGGGAAAAAGCCGTCGCTCAGGGAGAGAAAAGAGCCCAATTCAGTTTAGGTTTATGCCTTATTGATGGAAATGGAATCGGAAAGGATCCGGAAAGAGGAATCAAATTGATTGAATTGTCGGCGCAGCAAGGAGAAGTGGCTGCACAACATTACATGGGGCTTTTTTGTGCTCAGGGAACATTTGGCATGAAAAAGGATATGGAAAAGGCGATCTCCTGGTGGGAAAAGGCAGCCTCTCAAAATAACCCTGCCTCACTATGTATTTTGGCTCAAATTTACGAAGAAGGCATCCATAAGCCCAGAAATGAGGAGATGTTTCTTCAGTTATACCGTAAAGCGGCAGAAGGTGGAGACGCCATTGCTCAAAATGCGCTCGGTCATTTTTATACGCTCGGTCTTCACGGTTTTCCCAAAGACCCGAAGCTTGCCTTTCAGTGGACGCTTAAATCGGCAGAGCAAGGTAATTCCAGTGCCATGGTCAATTTGGGGTATTTTTATGAAGTAGGAGATGGTTCAACCGATCCCAAACGCGTATTTGACAGGCCTTACGGTATCGTCCCCAGAGATTACGACAAAGCTGCCGAGTGGTACGAAAAAGCAGCGGTTCAAGGTCATGTTCGTGCGCATTTTTACCTTGCTACAATTTACAGGCTCAAATCAGACGATAAAAAATACATGGAATATCTTGCCAGGGCTGCGAACCTGGGAGATCCGGAAGCTCAATTTGAAATAGCGAACACTTTTCAAAGTATCGGCGATCGTAAATCCGCCGTGACCTGGCTCATGAAAGCAGCCGAGCAAGGATTTACCAGAGCACAAGTTAATCTTGGCTACTGTTATGAAATGGGTGATGGAGTTGCCAAGAACCTTGATAAGGCGGCTGAGTGGTACAATAAAGCGGCCAATTTGGGAAACGGGGAAGCAAAATACTTATTGAATAAACTTCTAGAAAAACATCCGGCTTCCAAAATTCAAAGTGTGGAGAAAAAATGTAATCCTAACTAAAATAGACAGGAGTTTTTGTTTAGGAAAAATTTACGTAAAAAATGAAGAATTTTCTTCCATAGCTTCCGTCCACCAACATCATGAAATGCATTTTTTCTTACATCATCGGATTATCAGTTTTTTCGACCTTATTATGTGAAGGCGCCGGTATCGTCGCCTGGAAGGATCAAGCTTTCCATGAGGACTCCATGGCCAAAATAGCAACGTACAGCAGGAGAAAGCTGAGTGGAAACAAAGGGATATTCAACGTAAAGGGAAAAGATATTTACCTGCCTGAGAATCTCTATTGGTACATTGATATTCCCAATGGCCTTCCTTCAGAACTCTCTGATTCGGTTCAATATGAGATGCTCCTCAAGCAGAAATATGAGATGGGCGTTTTTCGGAAACGCTTTCCGAAGTCTTCAGCTATTCTCGATCCATGGCTGAAGCGATTGCAGGAATACCAGGACAACTATGATTCCGGAAAGCGTTTTGTCAATGGCGTCTGGATGGAAAAATTAACCTATGAGCAACAGCAGGCCGCACAGAGGGAGAAGAGGAACCAACGATGCTTGCAAGAAGAACAGAAGAGAAAAGAGGCAGATAAAAATACTGTTGGGACGGATTCCAGGTCTGCCGGAAGAGAAGAAAAAACCCGGATACCGTACGCGGACGGTTCCTTGAAGGAAATAAGCGGAGGGAGTGTCGAGGGGGCCAGGACAGTCGTCAAAAGATTGGAGCAGAGTAAAAAGTCCTTGGATCCCGCAGGGCGGAATCAGGCGGAGCAGGTCATTCAATCCATCAAACGGCTTTTTACCGCGCAGTCTGCTTACAAAAAGGCCTTGCAGCAGCAAGCTGGAGCCAAGGCCAAAGCGGAACAATATGAACGCCAGGCGGAGAATAACATGAGGCCGAATCCATTGACGGGAGAGCCTAACTCCTATATGGCCAATCGTGCCCGTAAGCAGGCAAGAGAGATTATCCTGAACGCGGAACATGCTCTTATTAGTGGAAAGAGGGAACTTCTCCAGGCGTTGAAGCAAAGCGATACTCTGGCCTGCACCTTGTATAAGACCATTCCTCAGGACGCGGAGAGTCTGGCTCTTGCCGTTGCGGCGATAGCCGAGTCCTATCATGGAGAGATAGATTTCAGAAGCCGGTTTGAGGAAGTCAGGGATAAAGAGGACAGACGGCAGGAAGAAATTGCCCGTGAACAGGAAGAAAGGGAACAACAGTTAGCTCGTGAGAAGAACAAGGAAGAAAAATTTCAGCAAGCAAGAGCGAGAAAAGAACAGCGTCTGAGAAAAGAGCATATCGCCCGTGAACAGGAGGAAGAACGGGAAAGACAGTTAGTCGCCATGTTGAAAAACAGTTCGGCGGACGCGGAAGTCCTGGCCGCTAGAGTGGAAGATCTGTCCAAAGGAGATTATTATGAACTCATGCTGAATTGCATTTTGAGGGATGATGTTGATTTGTTTGACAAGATTGTTCATTCCGGGAAAGGAGACATCAATTATAAATATCCGGAAAGGGATCACCTTTCATTATTGCAATGTGCCGTCATGTTTGAAAAGCCGGACATAGTTGAAATCCTTTTGGAGAATGGATGCCTGGTGGAAAAGAAAGATTTTTTGCCTATCTTAAAGGCTGTCAAAGATGGAAAGTTTAATGAAAAAATGGAAGAAATCAATAGGTTACGCCAAGCATTTGATCCGGAAATAAACAGATTGGTGAATGAACGCGGTAAAGGTAAAATAAATGAAAATTCTTGGAAATCCGTCGTGGATCAATTCATGTCGGATAATCGTGAATACAAACCATCCCGCGCCGTGTGTGAGCATCCTTTTTTAAAATCACGAACAGCCTGGTTTTATCATCGACTTGCCGAAAGTAATTCAGTCTTCTATAAAAAAGCCTTCAAGTGGTTTTCAAGATCGGCGGCGGCAGGAGTTCAAGGCGATTCATTTATATTAGCCTCTCTCTATTACAAAGGAGAAGGAACACAAAAAGATTTAAAACAGGCATTGTTTTGGATGGAAAAAGCCGCAGCCCAAAGTGATGAGCTTGCTATTAAAGCATTACCCAAAATACGAAAAGAAGCAGAAGAGAACATGGATGCGGTAAAAGCGCCTTCCACACTGTCTCATCCAACAGTTCCGGACAGGCCCGAGGCTCCTGCAACACCTCCCGTCAAGTACATGAGCGATACCGACACCAACAGGATGATATATCGCACCTTGGGTTCTCCTGACCCACGAGCCTTGGAGGGAATTGACGAGAAGAACAGGAACGTCATTCAGACGTCCACGGACCCCGTCGAGATCTCAAAGGCCGCCGAGAAAGCTTACGCCGACAAGGGAACCATTGACCCGGCCATGCGTCAGTACCTGACCAACATGGCCCACTACCGTGCTCTTTCGAATAAAACAGGACAGGGAACAGCCTATCACCCCAGTTTGTCCAGAGCCTTTCCTTCGTTACCTACTGTCATGGAAATGGGAGATGAGGTATGGGCGGAAGAGGTTGATAAAATGATAGGCACTTCACAAGAAACCTATGACCCTAATTTGTCTCTGGCATGCAGGCAACGAGCCAGGGACATTATCGAAGCGAGAAGCCGCATTATGGGTGGTTCCATGGATCGCCCGGAAGATATTTATCGGAGACTTGGCATTTCAGAAGATACGGATCCTGTTTCAGAGGACACGAATTGTAGCCCGCTTTCCGGGATGGCTCTCCCGTTGATTTTTCTGGGGCTCCTGATTGTCATTCCTTTAGGAGTTTTTTGCAGGTTGTGCAGAAAATTGTAACAGCATCACGGATATTAGAACTCAATTTTCAAATCAAAGATGAAAAAATATTTTATTTGCGACGATTCCGGGAATCTGCAAGGCCCCTATTCCGAGCATGTGCTTCAAGTTCTCCATGAAGAGGGTTCCATACGGTCTGATACCCGTATTCGTGAAACCCAGTCTTCTGAATGGGGCACATATTCAGACATTGCGGCAAAAGTTTTGGAGGGCAATCCCCGGAAGGAGGCTGATGAATCCTCCTATCTGATTGCGCTGCCGGATGGAGACACTGAAGGCCCTTACACCAAAGAACAAATGAAAGCCCTGTATCGCAACGGTCGTTTGGCCGGATCCCTTCTTTGCTGCAAGACGGGCGCATCCTCATGGGAAGCGCTTGAAACGTTAATCGGGGAAAATGTTCAACAGACTGCTTCTCCTGAAATCACAGGAGGAAGGAGGGAAGGCTCCCGTTCTTCTTGCTCAAGCGAAGATGACAAGAATTCTCATTTAATGCCGGAAATGCCTCCTGTGCCCAAAACATCGCCTCCATTAGAAGAAACCGCTTCATACGGCAATCTTCCGTTGCAGGATGAAAGAGGTACTCCCTCTGGGCAGAGGTATGACATGAGAGCGTTCTGGACAATGGCCATGCTGTATCTTTTGTCCCCGTTGCTGATTATAGTGGCATCAGCAACCTATGCAGGTAATGCCCGGGTTAGCCTAACGGTTATAGGTATAGGAATATTATTCTTTTTGTATACTCAGATTGCATTGCTGATCAATACATGGAGGGCGTGGAAATGCATACAGCCCATTGCCCGGTATGGTCGTCGCGTCCCCTCAGCGGGGCAGGCTGTGGGGCTGTTGTTCGTTCCCGTATTTAATTTATACTGGATGTATGTCTGCTTTGTCGGATTAGCCGACAACGCCTCCTGGCTTGCCCGGGCCTCCCGGCAAACCAGCCTCCGGCTGAAAGCATGGCCGATGTTTGCCTTCGTGCTGTTTTCACAACTCACCTTTGGAGGCAGTATCATTACTGGAGCCCTCCCTGAATTTAGACCATTTTCTGATCTTCTTTCCTGGCTTTGGATCCCATGGCCGATCGCGGTGTTCTGGTACACGGAAAGAATTATTCAGGCATTTCCACGTCCTCAAGAAAGGAAAAAGAAATATTCACAACAAGAAGAGGCAAGATGAAATCTTATTTGATCAAACTGCCGGACGGAACTCAAATGGGGCCGTTTCCATGGGAGAAGATAGATAAACTATATGCTTCCCGAAGAATCAGCGGAGATGATCTGGTATGGACGGAAGGAATGCCGGCATGGCTTCCTCTTCGCGAAGTTCAAAAAAAGAAGGACGAACCGCATTCACAACAGGCGGGTATATCAGACGCTTCCAGACCGGGGAAGGAGGAAGCGTCTTATTTTCTTTCATCGGGCGGAGAAAGCCGCAAGGGACCCTATACATTCAAGGAAATAAGCAACTGGTACGCGACCGGACAGCTTTCTCCTGAGGCGTTCCTGTGGAAAGAGGGAATGGCCGAGTGGGTAAGAGTAGGGGAATTTATCAGCGGCTATCAGGAGGAAAGCTCCTTCTGGGTGGGGGTTTTTGGAATGCTATCATCTCTGACCGGCCTTTCTCCCGTAGAAAGATTCAGTTTGAAAAGCATATTCAAAGGGGTATTCCGCCGCAGGACGGCGCAGGAAAGGATAGATTTTTTTACGTCAGGCGGGTCGAAATCTACCCCGGCGCTGGAAGAAATATCTACGGATTGGCCTTCGCCATGGCTCTTCACCCGCATTCTCGCGCTTTCCCTGTTGATGTGCATCGGGTGGGAACTCATGTTTGAGGCATTTAATAACGCTCCTGTAGTTTCTGGTACCGCTAAATTAGGTGGGTTGTTTTCCATAAGTTTTGCTGTGCCCTTTTCCATTCTTGTCCTGTTTGCGGAATTTAATGTCAGAAGGAATATCTCGTGGTATTCGATTATCGTCCTGGTGTTAGGTGGAGGGATGTTGTCTTTGATTGTTACAATGATTTTGAACGAGCTTTCCGGGAATCCCAGAGATGCTTACTGGGCCGGTCCCATTGAAGAAGCCGCAAAACTTGTTGTTGCCATTTTCTTTGCCCGAAAATTCTTTCTGAATGGGCAAATTTTAAACGGCATGTTGTGTGGAGCCGCTGTAGGCGCCGGTTTCGCTGGTTTTGAAACAGCAGGTTATATTATTATGTATGCTGAATATGGTTCCGCATTAAACACGGCGGTACTGAGAGGAGGAATCCTTGCTCCCTTTGCTCATGTTCCCTGGTCGGCAATCATGGCCGGAGCGTTCTGGCTTGCGATGAAGAAACAACGGCAGAATAACATTCCCTCCATTCTTCAACCCTCTTTTTGGCGAATTGCCGTTATCCCGATAGGGCTTCACATGTTTTGTAACAGTCCTTTGTTGGATAAGTCGGAATTATTGCGTTATGCAAAATGGGGGATATGTGCCGTCATTTGCTGGAGTATGGTCTTTTTACTCCTCAATGCAGGATTAATCCAGGTCAGGCAAGCCAGGGAACATAAAATAGACCTTTAGTATCATGTGCCGATATACTGTGTCCTCGTTATGCGCCGGCGCTGTTTTTGCCAACAGGCCGGGGATGCTGTATTCCTGTAGCGAGGATATTCTTCAAGTGTGGCAATTGAGCAACAGTCATTATCCATCTTTCAAGTTCCTTCCCCAAAAGGGGGCAATGGCTGATCAAGCTCATCATTCATGGGCAGGTGCTGTCTCTGATAACCTTTACGCCATGCCGTATGTTCCTGCCGGGGGAACGCATTTCACCAACAAGGAAAACAACAATGAAAAACAGACCATCCATTACTAAAGAGGAGGATCATAAAAACAAGGAAGTGCCGGACATTTGTCTCGGAGAAACTGCCGCACACTATCATGATGAACTTATCAGGTGCATCGAGCAGGAGTGCGGCCCATCAATTCCCCATGTTCATGATAAGCCCGTCCTTTCGAGAAGGAGCAAGGCGCTTGCCTTCTTTCTTTTGTTCATCCTTTTAATGACCGTCGCCATTGTCTGGCATTGCTTTGCAAACCGAGCAGATCGGGATATCTATGAATATCAGCATGTTCCTGAAAATGATCTTATACGGTCACAGATAGCAATTTCATAGATCCGTAAGAAAAACAGGAATAATGAATACTAGCCCGACAATGACTGAAGAGGTGGATCTCCTATCATGAAAGACAACACCATTTAATAACGCCGGCTTTCCAGTACCAAGATTGCTGTGTTAAAATAAAACAAAGCGTTGACGGGTTTTTGTCATCTTTACCCGTGAGTGGGTGGGGAAAAGAGATGAGAGAGCAGAGGAAGAAAATAATAAAAATACCACACATTCATAATTATATCATATTTTTTTGATAAAAATTAAAAATGTATGATATAAAATCAAAAAATATATTTCAAAAATAGCAGATGTAATGGAAAAGGGGGTAAATACGAACCACCATTCTGTAATTGATATTACTAAGCAAGAGTCTCAAATGTAAGATTTTGAGGCAAAAAGCGTTGACGCACCTTTTGTATAATAAGGCGTTGATAGTCAACAAAATCTTACCCTAACTCAACATCGATCCAGTACAACATAACCTCATAATATCCTTAAGCTACCTGTTTGTTGGACAAAGTCCAACAAAAATCCGAGTCATAATAGATTTATCCTAAAAGTAACATGAAAATCATAGAAGGTGCATTTGTCTCTGCTGAGACATTATTGAAGAACTAAGGGGCATTTGGGAATGTCTGGAGGTTCTTCTTGCCCGGCAGGCTGCCGAATCTGGTTTTGTCATCTGGGCAAGCCAGGCTACTCTTGCCAAGCGTTACGATACGAGTAAATCGACCATTGCAAGTTACTGACAGAAGCCGTGAGTTCAAATCATGTCAGGATGATCCGTCCCCATGGGGGAGTTCAGAAGTATCATGCCGCTGAATTTGACGCTTTCATGGTGTCTATTTCTCTTCCCTCTCACAAACAAACTAAAAATAAGTGAGAAGAGAAGAAGATATCCCAGGACTTATGAATCGGTAGGAAGTGTTATGCATTCCGGTCAGCGTAGAAATCTTCTTCGGGAACGATGTTCCAAAAACGCTCCGCCATCTCTTGATCCACCCCAGACAGATTCATGTAACGGTGCATGATCTGGGTAGAGCTGGAGTGTCCCATTTCCAATTGAAGCCGGGGAATGTCTCGATGAGTAAGGACATGGTAGCTGGCGAAGGTGTGGCGCAAGGCGTCGTTAGGCCATCGTTTCCCATTGGCATCCCATCCCGCTCTATAACGAAGCCCTGCCCATCGGACGGGCCACTGGGGCGGGCATATGGAGTTATCCTCCTGATGAGGCGCTATGCGCAACCAAGCCTCTAATGCCGCACATATACTTACTTGACGTGTCCCTCCCGTTTTTGAGGCCATACTGCGTACTTTGATGACTTTTGACGGAGTGTCCAAAAAGATGTCATTCCAGGTCAGCCGGGTTACTTCCTGCGGGCGAATTCCGGCAAACGTCATGATCGCGAGCGGAGCCAGGCAACAGGCCAAATCCAATCTTGCACCTTCTACGGTTTTCTTTCTCGTTTTGGGCTGAGCCTTCTCTTCCGGCGATGGTGGACGGCACGCCATAAATAAGGCCTGTATTTCTTCCGGAATCAAGGGATGGATTTCATGTTCCTGAATGGAAATAATGTCAAGGGCTTGAGCCGGATTGTCACGGCACCATTTCCTCTTGATACCAAAATTGAAGATACTGCTGAGGATTTTCCGTGCATCATTCTTCTGCTTATCAGGTTTGAAGGTTTGGGAGATCATCTGCCGGCAATCTTCCGTCGTGAGCTGAGAGAGCAATGTCACAGCGAAATCCGGACAGCATTTGCCGATGCGTCCGGTTATGTAGCGGATCTGTGCAAGCGTACTTTCCCGACGCTTCTGAACTTCTTGTTTTACTTCCAGCAGCCTTGATACTGCGTCACAAAAAGGGATGGATTTGCTGTCTCTCTTTTCCTGCTCCAGCCCCATCCGGACAAGCCGTCCGATTTCCGAAACTTCCTGCACCAGTTCCAGCACCGGGGCCATTCCTTTCACAAAACCGAACACATCCATGCCATAAGGCTCCAGAATGTCCTGCGCCTCCCGGAACAACTGAGCCTCTGCCGCAGAAACCTGGAACACGCTGCTTCCTTCCGCATTCCTTCTCGTTCGCAACTGAGCGGCAAAAGCGTTTCCTTCCCGTTGTGTCGTAAAATAACGATTCTGCCTCTTGCCTGTTTCCGACAACTCCGCCGGTATGGAAACACGGTAGACCGCTTTCCTGTTTTGAGCCTTGCGTTGTTCATCAAGAACGCATCGTATGACGAAAGGTTTGGGCATTGCCTCTTTGTAGCACATTTCCACGACAGGGTCATGCCTTGAATTCCGTCACTCCCGGAAGAAGTCTTCAAAAACGGAAAAATGACGGGGGTCATGTAAAATGTCTCCTCAAAAATGCTCCTGTAACATTCAAGGTTGTACATGCGACTGTAAATGTGGCTTTGGAAGAGCGATTTCGGCTACCAATGGCTACCAAACGTGTTCCGAATTTTGCGAATTCGTGCCTGATTTTGATAATGGCTATAAATTGGAGACCTTGCAATCCGGGTAAAGGAAAACCTCTTAATTCTTTCAAATTAAGAGGTTTATCAATTGGTGCTCGGGAGGGGACTCGAACCCCTACGGTTTATCACCACTAGATCCTTAGTCTAGCGCGTCTACCAATTCCGCCACCTGAGCATGGAGGCCTTAAGGCGGGGAGTTTTTAGCGCAGAGAAATGAAAATATCAAGCTTTTTCTTCTTTTTTATCTTTCCGGGCCCGTTTTTGCGGACAGGTTTTTCTTACCGGACCGGGAGGGAGGTTGTCGAGGGCATGATAGCAGGGCGCAGAGTAACGGCTCCGGTATCATATTTTTCCGAGGGTTTGAAGAGCCAGCCGGGGGTGGTGTTGGCCACCTCAAACCTGGTCGGTTTGAAGATGGGCAGCCTCAGATTGGAATTGGGTTCGTAACCGTATTTGCCCGTGTATTTGCCGTATACCCTGTATTCATAGTTGTTGTCGTAGGCGTAGCGCGGATTTCCGGTGTATTCCGGCAGGCGGTCCGGGGTGCGGCAGGCGCTTTCATCCATGATGACGAGTTGGGCCGTTCTCCAAGTCTGGCCTGGCTGGCGCAGGTATCCCCAGAAGCGCGTTGCCGGTACATGGTAGCGGCGGCCGACGAAGTAGTTTCCCCTGGGTTCGCGGGCTATTTCCGCATTGCGGGCGTTGATGCCGGCAATGTCTTTTTCCAGGGTGTTGCACTGGGTCAAGGCGGGAAGGAGGGCGGCCCCCAGCAGGGAAAGCAGGAGTTTGTTCATGATGACGATGGTGTTTTTTTCTTATTTAAGAGCATTTGAATGGCGGCGGAAGCCGCAAAGAAGCCAAAGGTTCCCGTGATATGGGTGACGGAGCCGAATCCGGCGTCACAACCCATTTTCCCCTGGAATTCCGGATCACGTGTGCAGGAGGTTGTTCCGTCGCAGGTAGGATATACGGGCGTTTCTTGGGAGAAAACGCAGGGGATTTTCAGTTTCCGGGCTTTTTCTCCAAGCGGAAGGGCATAATCTTTTTTCAGCCTGTAGCGTAAGCTGGAGAGCAGGGGATCCCCCCTGGTGCGGGAGAGGTCGTCTATTTCTATCCGGGCGGGATTGATGCGCCCTCCCGCGCCGCCGCAGGTTACCAGCGGTTGCTTGCTGCGGTAACAGGAGGCGATGAGGTGGGCCTTGGGTATCAGGGAGTCGATGGCGTCAATGATGACGTCCGGTTCCGCCGACAGCAGTTTTTCCGCGTTGGAGGCCGTGTAGAAATTGCTGATGGGAATGACTTCCGCTTCCGGGTTGATTTCCCGGATGCGTGTGGCCATGGTTTCCGTTTTGGATTGCCCGATTGTGGACGCCAACGCATGTATTTGCCGGTTGGTGTTGGTAATGCAGAGGTCGTCCATATCCATCAGAATGATAGTGCCTACGCCTGACCGAGCCAGGGCTTCCGCCGCCCAGGAACCTACACCCCCAATGCCGACGACGGCTATGCGGGCGCTTCTGAGAAGAGATAGTCCGCTGTTTCCGTACAGGCGGCCTATACCGCCGAATCTGGCTTCATAGTTCATGACCACGTGTCTGTTCCAGAGTATGGGAGATTAAGGAGAATAAGGGCGCCCGGGTTTCTGTCCGTTGCTTCATCCTGAAAATATGGAGACGCGGGAAATCCTTGGATTCCGGACGCCACAGCCAGCTTCCCGTTATTCCGGGAAGGGGGGGCGGGACGCCGGCAGCTTTTTCCTTCCGCAAGTGTGATGGAGGGCGTCCGTTGAAACAGGTTTTTCTTATAATCCGCATCCTGGCCGCGCTTCACGGGGTTTCCGCCATGTCCGGAACATCCGCAGAGCACCGCCACCGGGCACGGGAAGAGGAATGCTGCTGAAGCATGCATATCAGGAGGCCGGTTTTTCCACGATTTTGCTGATGCGGGCGATGCTGAGCGCCCTGCCTGTGGCTTCATCTATTTGCACGACGGCTCCGCAGAGGCGCACGGGCCAGTTCGCTACGGGGAATTTGGCCGGCATGGAGGTGCGGAAACGCTGGAGAATAGGTTCCCGTTCCCGTCCCAGCACCCCGACGGCGGGGCCGCACATGCCGGCGTCCGTCAGGTAGGCCGTGCCGCGCTCCAGAATGGTTTCATCCGCCGTCTGCACATGGGTATGTGTCCCGACGACGGCAGAAACCAGGCCGTCCAGATTGTAGCCGGTGGAGATTTTTTCACTGGTCGTTTCCGCGTGCATGTCCACAAAGATAACCCGCACGCCTTTTTCTTCCCTGAGTCTTTTGGCTTCCGCTTCCGAGATGAGGAAGGGGTTTTCCAGCGGCGGCTGAATGAATGAGCGCCCCTGAACCTGCATGACGGCTATTTTCCCCTTGGGAGTTTCCACGACTACGCTCCCGTGCCCCGGTGTTCCCTGCGGATAGTTGACGGGACGCAGCACCCGCGGTTCGGATTCCATCCACGGGGCCAGCTCCGCCTGGTCCCAGACATGGTCTCCCGTTGTGATGACATCCACTCCGGCGTGCAGCAGTTCCTGTGCCAGACGGGGCGTGATGCCTCTCCCGGCAGCCGCGTTTTCCCCGTTGACGATGATGAAGTCCGCCCCGTGTTCCCGTTTGAGTTCCGGCAACATGTGCTTCACGGCGGTGCGTCCGGGTTCGCCGACCACATCGCCTATAAAGAGTATGGTAATCATGATTGGGACGGAGCTGGCGCAGATGGCGGTTTTTACTGTTCTTCCCTGGTGACGGGCACTACCAGAACGGGCACGGGGGATTTCCGCATCACGGAGCTTGCGACGCTGCCCAGAAAGACGGTGGAGAGGAAGCCGTGGTTATGCTTGCCCACCACGATCATGTCGATGTGGTGTTTTTCAGCATAATTAATGACTGCTTCGCTGATTTCAAATTCATCTTCCACCGCCTGGATGATCGTGGCGTCCGTCAGCCGGGAGAGTTTTTCCGCCGTTTGTTTCAAATGGTTTTTGGCGATGGAAATAACTTCGTTTTCTTCCGTCTGGTCCATCACGGGAACGGGCACTTCATCCGGCAGAACGCCGGAAACTTCATAGCAAATGCTGGGTTCCACAATGTGGAGCAAATGGATGATGCTGTCGTTGGGGCAGGCCAGTTTGCCGATTTGGTGGATGACGGCGTCCGTGGCGTTGGAGAAATCAATAGCTACCAGAATATTCTTCATATCTTTCTGTATAACATTCCGTACTTTTCCATGCCACAAAAAAACGTGTGCTGCCCCGGCTTTCCCGGGTGTTCCGTTTTAGGCCAGCCCCACGGCGCGGCGCACCCTGTCCAGCACTACAGAGGCCGTCTCGCGCGCCTTGCGGGCGCCTTCTTCCAGCGTCCGGCGCACATAGTCCTGATTGGCTTCCAGTTCCGCCCTGCGTTCGCGAGCGGGCCGGAAGTATTCCCAGTAAGCGTCAAAGAGGCGCTTTTTGAAGTCTCCATAGCCGCATCCCCCGTTCTGGAAATCGCGCACCATGTTTTCATAACCCTGCGCGGAGGCAAAGAGTTTGTAAAGTTGCAGGATGACGGAACCTTCCGTCGGCTTGGGATCTTCCACGGGGGTGGAATCCGTAGGGATTCTCATGATGAGTTTGCGGACAGCTTTTTCCTCTCCGAAAATAGGAAGCGTGTTATTATAGCTTTTACTCATTTTCTGCCCGTCCAGCCCCGGAACAATGGCTGTGCTTTCCGCAATAAGCGCATCCGGAAGTTTGCAGGTGCCTTCTCCGAATTGTTCGTTCATTTTGCCCGCCAGGTCGCGTGTGACTTCCAGATGCTGTTTCTGGTCCTTGCCTACGGGCACCAGGTCGGAGTCATACATCAGGATGTCGGCCGCCATCAGCACGGGGTAGGTGAACAGGGCGTTGCTGGGGGAGAATCCCTTGGCAATTTTATCTTTGTAGGAATGGCAGCGTTCCAGCAGGCCCATCGGACAGACGGTGCTGAGTATCCAGGCCAGTTCATTGACTTCCGGCACGGCGGACTGGCGGAAAAAGACGCATTTTTCGGGATCCAGGCCCACGGCCAGAAAGTCCGTAGCGAGGTTGCTGCAGTTTTCCCTCAGCGTGTTCGCGTCGTGAACGGTGCTCATGGCGTGGTAGTCCGCCAGGAAGTAGAAAGATTCTCCGCTTTCCTGCATGCGGACGGCCGGTTCCATGGCTCCGAAGTAGTTGCCGACATGCAGCTTGCCGCTGGGTTGAAGACCTGTGATGATACGCATTGCGCGCGGGATTTTGCCTGTTCGCGCCCGGCAAGTCAAGAAAGGGGAGAGTCAAAGACAGGAGGGGCCGTCGGCTGGATTTTTTTCCGGCATGTGCCTGCCTCACGAGATGCGTTCAGAAGGGATGCCTCTTCTTATTTATGGAATGTCCGGAAAGGGCCGGTCAGCGTGGAAAAGGATGGGGGTAAAATTACTCTTCCAGCGCCTCCAGTACGTTATGCACACCGTCCGCAAAGCTTGGGTAGAGCGGTTCCCAGCCCAGGGCCAGAAGGCGGGAGCAGGAAATCCTCTGGTTGGAGAAGCCCCGGCGCGCTTCCGCCGGGAGCGGTTCAGGCTGCGGAGCGGGTTTCCCCAGCAAATTGGAAAGGTAGGAGTATATTTCTCCCATTTGCATGGGGGTGCGGTCCGTCAGGTTGTAAATGCCGGCAGGCGGTTCCCGCAGGGTGCAGAGCAGGTGCAGGGCGGCTGCGGCATCGTCCCGGTGGATGTAATTGAGCCATCTGTCCATGGCTCCGGGGAGGGCCGTCCCCTTCGTGACGTACTGGGAGACGAGAACACAGCGGCCCGGCCCGTACAGGGCTCCCAGCCGGACGACCGTGCCTCCCGCTGCCAGGACCGTCTGTTCCGCCTGAATAAGAAGCCCGTTTTTTCCGGAGGAGGGATAGACATTGTGTTCCTCCGTAATCCAGCGTCCGTCCGTGATTCCATAGACGGCGGTACTGGAACAGAAGATGACCGGCGTTCCGGGAAAGGCTTCCAGCGTGTTTCGCGTCCCATTGGCGTAAAGGTTGCGGTAGGCTTCCTCTCCGCCTCCCCTCGTGCTGGCGCACATGACGATGATCTGGGGGGAGGGGATGCGGGCGGCCAGCCCCTGCATGGAGGCCCGGTCTGCAACGTCGGCTTCGTAAATGGCTTTTTGCGGGTCAATATCCGCCGTCAGGGCCGTATGTCCCGCTTTCCGCAGGCTTTCCGCCAGGGCTTTTCCCAGATACCCTGTTCCCAGAATGAGAACGATGCGGGGATTCTTACACAGAAGGCCGGTCATGAGTCATTGCGGAGGTGCTTGAGTTCCATTAGCATTTCAGCGCGGGAAATGTCTTCCGGCCATGTGATTTTGGGATTGGGCTCATGATTATGCACCAGGCGCGTAGGGTGGCCGATGAGCTGCAGGGCGGTGACTTCATCCGTTACCTGGATATTCCGTTCCGTGACTTCCACATAAGCGTCCAGCAGAAGAGGGTATTGGAAGACCTGCGGGGTTTCCATGCACCACAGGCCGTCCCGTTCCACCTGTTCCGGAATCGTAAAGCGTTTTTTATCCGCACGCTTCAGGGTATCCGTTACGGGATGTGCGGAAGCGGCCGCCCCATATTCCCTGGCGGTTTGAATGCAACGGGAAATTTGCTCCACCGTAATGAGCGGGCGGGCTCCATCGTGCACGGCCACGAATTCCGGGGTATAAAGCAGGGCTGCCAGTCCGTTCTGCACGGATTCATGTCGTTCCGCCCCTCCGTCCACACGGGTAACGGGTATTTCCGTTTCCAGGTCTGCGCCGTTAATGGCATGAAAACGTTCTTCCGGGCAGACGACTACGATTTCCGTGATTTCCCGGCAGCTGGCAAAGGCGCGGATGCTGCGTTCCAGCACCTTGACTCCGTGCAGGGGGGCCAGCAGCTTGTCAAATCCGGCGCGCCGGGAGGACCCGGCCGCAACGATGATGGCGGCGCAGCATTTCATGACAGTCTGGCTGACACCATGCGGGCCAGCTCCTTGCCGTTGACTCTGCCGGCCGTGCGTTCCTGCATGAGTTTCATGACCTGCCCCATGTCTTTTTTGGTAGAGGCTCCCGTTTCCTTCATCACGGTTTCCAGAATGGCTGCCGTTTCTTCTGCTGTGAGTTCCGCGGGCATGAACTGTTTGAGGACGGCGATTTCAGCTTCTTCCTTTTCCGCCAGTTCCGGGCGTCCGGCGGAGCGGAATTGCTCCGCAGAGTCCTCACGCTGCTTGATTTGCTTGCGGACTACGGCCAGTTCTTCCGCTTCTTCCAGCAGGGTTCCCAGACCTCCCTTGGCGATGGCCGTGTTCGTGAGGGCCGTCTTGAGGGCGCGCAGGGTATTGAGGGTAACGGTGTCTTTTGCTTTCATGGCGGTTTTCATCCCCTCCATGATTTGGTCGGAAATCTTGTTCATATTTCCATTAACTAAGCGCATCTCCAGATGTACTTCAAGCCGTAAATTGAAAAAGACCGCCAGCGCAGGAAATACCGCGGCGGCCCGGATAAGGGGAATAAAAGCGGAACAGCCGGGTTTATTTTTTTCCGCCAATGGGCATGATGTGGATTTTCTTTTCCGTCATGCCCGGAACCACCATCATGGAGTCATACAGGATAAAGTCCGCCGCTCCTTCAACTGGGCCGGTAGCTACCGGGGCGGAACGCCCCGTCTTCAGATCCAGCCTGCGGACAGCTTCCGGTTTTTTATCTTTGGACCAGTCGCTGTAGTATAGGGCGTTGTCACGGTACACCAGCCCATCGTACTGTCCCCGTTCCTTGGAAAGTTCCGTGACCTCCCGGGAAACGGGGTTGATGGAGAGCAGGCGTCCGCTGGGTTTGCCCTTTTCATCCGTTGCGTATTCGCAGAGGTAAATGACCTTTCTTTCCGGATCCCAGGCCAGGCCGTTCGGCTTGTAGATGGGCTGTTTGGTCACCAGTTCTCCATAAGAGCTGGTATTCGTGTCCACATAGAAAATCTGGTTGGTATCCGTGGAGGAAACCATGAGCCTGCCATTGATGAACGCCAGGTCATTGAGGAATTTCATGCGGGACGGGGACAAGTCCACGTATCCTTCAATAGCGCCGGTCTTGGCGTTTATCTTGAAGACCATGTCCACGTCTGTGCAGTAAAGAAAGCCGTCCTGATACAGTAACCCCTTCGGCGCGTCCAGGGTATCTACGTCCGTGATTTTTTTCGGCTCTGTGGAACCGTGCGGAATGACGCCCAGATAGCCGTCCTTGTCTTTTTCCGTAGGCGTGAGCCTGGAGCCGATGCAGGTGAAATAGATATTGCCCTCGGCATCCGCCGCCACGCTTTCCGGATGTCCGTCAATGGCAATGGTGTTTTTTTCCAGGGCGGGCAGCGGTTCGGCGGGTTCCGGCTGTTTTTTTGCCGGCGGTGCGGCCAGCGCGCTGCACGCCAGGCAGAGAAGGAGTGGTGTCGCTTTCATGGGGTGGTGCGGTATAAGAGTCTTGATCCTTATGACATGGGAGCAATGGAAATGCAAGCCCTGTAGAGGATGATAGGCTGCCGGGCAGAGTCGCGCCCCGTTCGGGCGAACGGGGCGCTTTCCGTGTTAGATGGTTCCAGAATCCAGATTGTTGGGCCGGGGCATGTTTTCCATGCGGATAGAGCGGTTGACCGCGTTCAGGTAGGCGCGGGCGGAGGCCTCAATGACGTCTGTGGAGGCTCCCTTGCCCACAATGGGCTTGGGCTGCCCGAAGTCCACATGAACCGTGACTTCTCCCAGAGCGTCCTTCCCTTCGGAAGCGGCGTTGACGCTGTAGCCTTTCAGCGTGCCTTTGCGCTTAGTGATGCGTTCAATAGCCTTGATGACGGCATCCACGGCGCCGTTGCCTGTAGAGCTGTCTTCAAATTTCTTGCCTTCCTTGAGCAGTCCCACCGTAGCCGTGGGACGCGCGTGGCTGCCCGCCACGAATTGCAGGAAGTCCAGTTCCCATAGGCCGGTGGAGGCATGCAGGGAGTCGTCCACAATGGCGGAAAGATCATCATCATAAACGAATTTTTTGGAGTCGCCCACTTTCTTGAAGCGTTCAAAGACGGTGTTGACTTCCTCTTCCGTGAGGACATGGCCCAGCTGTTCCAGCCTGGATTTGACGGCAGCGCGCCCGGAATGCTTGGTGAGCGGGAGTTCCGTGGCGCCCCAGCCGACCGCCTGCGGGTCCATGACTTCATAGGTTTCCCGGCAGTTGAGGATGCCGTGCTGGTGGATGCCTGAAGAGTGGGCGAAAGCGTTTTCCCCCACGATGGCTTTGGACCGCTGCACCTGCATGCCGCTCATGCGGGCCACGATGCGGGAAGTGCGGACGATTTCCTTCGTGTTGATGTTGTCCGTGACGTCTCCGAATTGCCCGGCGCGGGTGCGCAGGGCCATGATGACTTCTTCCAGAGCCACGTTTCCGGCGCGTTCGCCGATGCCGTTAATGGTTCCTTCCACCTGGCGGGCTCCGGCGCGGACGGCTGCCAGGGAGTTGGCTACGGCCAGCCCAAGGTCATTGTGGCAATGCACGGAGATGACGGCTTTGCCGATGTTCGGCACATTTTCTTTCAGGTGGCGGATGATGCGGTAGAATTCGTCCGGAGTAGTGTAGCCCACAGTATCCGGAATGTTGACGGTCGTGGCGCCGGCGTCGATGACTGTTTCCACGACTTTGGTCAGAAAATCCAGGTCTGTGCGGGAAGCGTCCTCCGGGGAAAATTCCACATCCTGCACGAATTGCTTGGCATAGGATACGCCTTCCGCCGCCATGCGCAGAATTTCGGATTCCGCTTTTTTCAATTTGAACTGCATGTGCAGCTTGCTGGTTGCCAGGAAGATGTGGATGCGGGCGCGTTCCCCGGCGGGTTCCAGGGCCCTGGCCGCCGCTTCAATATCCGCCTTCACGCAGCGGGCCAGCCCTGCGATGCGGCATTTTTTGATTTCGCGGGCGATGGTGTGCACGGCTTCAAAGTCGCCATCGGAGATGCAGGGAAAGCCGGCTTCAATCACGTCCATGCCCAGCCGTTCCATTTGCCGCGCCACTTCCAGCTTTTCGCGTAGGTTCATGGATGCTCCGGGGCATTGTTCTCCATCGCGCAGGGTAGTGTCAAAAAAATAGATTTGATCGGACATAGGTTAATGATGTTAAGCGGTGGCATGATAATGTTTTGCTCCGGTAACGCAAGCCCTACGCGCTGCATGCTTTCACAGAGCGTCCGGGCGGCGGAAGAGAACCGCCGGAGCAAAGAATGACGGAACCTCCCTTTGCCTAAAAGGAGGAGCTTTGTAGGATGGAAGGGTGAAGATCAGATTTTACCTGAATGACCGGGCGGAGCGCGTCATGGCTCTGTGGAGCGAAAGCCGCGGAGAATACCTGGCGGCGGACTCCGTGCTTGCCGAGGTGGATGCCTGCATTTGCGGGGAAACGGGATCCTGCGGGGAGGAAATAAAGCGCATTGCCGCGTTTCTGGATAATACCGCCGCCAAAGCTGTTGACCCTGAATGGACGATTGATACCGCGCTGCCCTGTTCCCCTTCCAAGCTGGTGTGCCTGGGAAAGAGCTATGCAGACCATGCGAAGGAGTTTGACGGGGATTCCGTACAGGAGCCGGCTGTTTTCCTGAAATCGCCTTCCGCCATTACTTCCTGCAGCGATGTCGTTTTGTATCCGCCCGGCTGCGACAAGCTGGATTATGAGATTGAATTGGCCGTAGTGATTAAGGAGGTGCTGAAAAACGCTTCCCCGGAGGAGGCCGCGCGGGCTATCAGCGGCTATACGCTGATGTGCGACTATTCGGAAAGGGCCAACCAGCTGGAACATGGCGGACAGTGGACCAAGGGAAAGAGTTATGACAGCTTTGCCCCAATGGGCCCCACGTTCATTTCCGCTGATGAACTTGGGGACGGAGCCGGCATTCCCCTGGAATTGAAGGTGAACGGGGAAGTGCGCCAAAGCGGCAATACGGACGGCTTGATCTGGCCTGTTCCGCGCCTGATTGCCTATGTTTCCCGGTTCATGACCTTATGGCCCGGAGATGTGGTTTCCACCGGAACTCCGGGAGGCGTGGGGATGGGGATGAAGCCTCCGGTATATTTGAAACCCGGGGATGTAGTGGAATGGGGAAGCCCCGCTTTTGGATTCGCTTCCCAGGCTGTGGTGATTGATGATGAGGGGTAGGGGGACAATTCTCCGGCTCTTCTGAATATGGAGGGTAAGGGAAAGTTTTTTCTCTTACCGCTTCTGCGTATTGTTTCTGTATCCGGAGCGTTGGTTTCCCGTGGAACGGGGCCGCCGGAGCGGGCCGGAGGGCAGATGACGCCTGCGTGCGGGGGCTGGGCGGTATTTTCTCTTGATTACTTCGCCGCGGTTTAGTGAAGTGGCCGCGTGAAAAACGTGGTTTTGTACGTGGTCATGGTGACCGGGCTGACAGCCCTCTTCGTCTGGCTGAAAGGCAGGAATGCGGAACGCGCCCCTGTTCCCGCCGCCATGGTGGTGTCTCCGGAAAGCGGCATGGCGCGCCCTATTGTGCTGGTGGATGTCCGAACTCCGGATGAGTACCGCACGGGACATAAGGAGGGAGCCTTGAATATTCCGGCAGATGAGGTGGAACAACGGGCTCCGCAGCTTCTTCCGGATAAAAACGCCGTGATTCTGCTGTATTGCCGTACGGGCAAGAGGGCGGACAAGGCGCTGGAAACGCTCAGGAAGATGGGATATTCCCATGTGGAAAACCTGCACCGGTTCGAAATGTAACTTTCCGTCCGATTGTTCTGTGCGGGGCTTCCGAGGGACGCCGGGCGTGCCGTTTCCTGGTTCGGTCAGGAAACGGCACGGGTACGGATTCATGAGGCTCCTTCCGGAAAGCGAATGAAATTCAAGCCGTTCATTCTTTAATCAATTCCAGTTTCCCATTGGAGGATTTTCCGCCTACGGAGCGGACCCTGGCTCTGAGGGAGCATCCGTTGTTGGCATGGATTCCCTTGGGAAGGGAAAGTTTGTAGAAATTCCCGCGGGAAGGCTTGCCTGCCAATCCGGCGTGCTGGTCGCGGGCGATTACTTTGCCGTTTTCCAGGAGTTCGACGCCGTCTATTTCCAGGGCATGGCTGCCGGAAGTGAAGACGAAGCGCACCCCCCGGAGTTTTTCAAGATCAGCGGAAGAAACGGGCCAGTCCAGATAACTCCATTCCGTGGATACCGTCGCGGAGGTCCAGTTTCCTATAATTGATCCGGCTGCTTTTCTTTTCAGGGAAGAAGGCAGGGGGGGCGCCTCCCGGATAGCCTGGCGGCAGGCGTTGACCAGATCTCCGGGCGCGTGCGCCGCGCTTACGCCAGTGGAACGGACCCATTTTTCCTCCCATGCTCCCATATCCGGATTTTTATCGGAAAGACGGCTCTGAATAAAGTGTTCCCAGCGCGGCAGATAGTAGTCCCTGATAAGGCCGCTCCATATTTTGGCGGCGTAGTCGTCTACGGGAGGCCCCCATCTGGTCACCAGCCTTCTGGCGTTTTGTTCATACTTGTTTTTTCCCTCCGGAGAAGTTCCGTGAGACCGGGCAAATGATAACCAGCGCGACAGCCTCCAGGTGGGGTGTCCTTCCAGAAGGGAATCCGCCCGAAGGGCGTATTTGCGGAAATATTCCATGCATTTTTTCGTATTCTCCATGTCTTGTTCATCCAGGGCTTCCAGAGCGGCCAGGATGGCTTCATTCATGCGTATGCCAAGGTAATGGGCGGTCATCTCAACGGCATCCTGGCGGAACAGGGGGGACTGTTCCATGCCGCGAGTGTTGACGAACAGGGAGAGGCCTTTCAGAAAATCTTCGCTTGTGTTTACGGAACAGCCGCGGGTGCCGGGTTTCATTTGCCAGTTGAAACGGGGATGGTCCTTTAAGTTGGAATAGGCTGTGCGGCGGAACAGATTCCAGGCTTCCTTCATGCTGTCCGGATAATTTCCGTATCGGGCACGGCAATAATTTTCCAGATATTGTTCCACGTCCTCCTGGCGGTCCCTCCATGCGGCGTCCGTAACCAGTTCGTAGATAACGTCATTGTTTTCTATCCCTTCCGGGGCCATGCCCATTCCGGAGAGGCGCCCCCTGGATGAAGAGTTCAAGGCTTCCAGATGGCCGTTGGCGTAAAAATCCATTACCCCAGTCATGGCGCATTTGCCGCCCATGTTGGGAACCACGCTGTAAACCCACGGTTTATTGAAAAAACCCTTGAAGACGTCCCAGTTCATGCCGTTGCGCCAGAAAGTCTTGTTGTAATCCGCCGCCAGGTCCAGAAGGAGCATCTTATCGTCCGGAACCTTGCTGAGCAAAGCCTTCAGAGTATCTGCGTTCCAGATATTGCGCTGGTATCCGAACATCCATCCCTGCATGACCCATACCGCATTCGGGTTGGTGGAGGAAATGGAGCGGTAGATTTGTTCTCCGAGGGAGCTGAGCATATTGTTGCGGGCTTCGGCGCCTCCTTTGTTTTCGGGAAGTTCCATTTCATTGAAAGAGTCCGCAAGAAAATGGGTGTTTTTCCCGAATTCCTTCTGCCATTCCTGCATGTACAGGCGTCCTATTTTAAGGAAAAGGGGCTCTTCCGGAGAAAGAAAATGGGCGTGGTTTTTTTGAGGCCAACCTCCCCACCCCAGCCGGTGAAGCTTCGCTTCCGGATAAAGGCGGAGGATTCCCCGGGGAACGAAACCGGAAAAAGCGGGACAAATGGGGGTCATGCCCAGGGATTTCATCCTGTGCAGGATGCGGTGCTGCAGGGCGATTTGGTCCTTGTGCCAGCTGGCGGGCAGGGGGCCGTCATGATTGACGATGTTCCCCATCCGCTGCCAGGGAAGGTGTGCCGGTCCCGTATAAAATTCTTCTATTTCTTTCTCCGTCAGTCCCAGCTGTTTCCATACCCGGACGGCGATTCCCTCCGTGGCAACCAGGGCCAGAGGCATATCTATGCCGTGCAGAGCCATCCAATCTATTTCTTTTTCCCAGCGTTCCCAGGTCCAGTAAGGCATCGTATAGCCATAGGTGACCACATTGAAGTAATAGTGGTTGCGGAAAGGGGAAACGATGCGGCGCGGCGCGGCATCCGGCAGTTGCGCCGGCCAGCGGATATCTTTATTATCCCAGGAGACCATTCCCAGACGGTTTGTCTTCAGAAAATCATAGAATCCCCGGCAGAGGGCTGTGCCGCTGCTTCCCCGGATATTCAGTATTCCGCCGGAAGCTTTCGTTTCAAAAACATCGTGCCCGTCTTCTTTTTCAATAATTTCCAGTTGCAGTTTTTCCGGGGCTTTAGCCAGGGACGGAACGGTCCGCATGATTACTGAACGCGCTGCTTCCCGCTCCCTGTTTTTCTGTATATCTTCTGCGAAGACAAACAGATTTGTCAGCATGAAAAGGAATAGAATTTTTGAGAAGTAAAAGGTCATATTTATAATATATCACAGACTGGTAAATGGTTCTTTCAGCGAAAAACGGATATTTGCGTAATCCGTCAAAGAAAAAGCCCCTGCATGCCAGCATGCAGGGGCCTCGGTTGAAAAACCGGAAAGCTTTTATTCCGCCTTGGGCTTCCGTGGAGCCCTTTTGCGCGGCGTTTTGGGCTTTGCCGGGGTTTTATCCTTGATGTGCAGGAAGGTGAGCGTCTCCGTTCCGTCCGTTTCCACGGCTTCAATTTTATCGCCGGGTTTCACGTCTCCCCTCAGCAGGGATTCCGCCAGCGGGTCTTCCAGCAGGCGTTCGATGGTGCGGCGCATCGGGCGTGCGCCGTACTGCGGGTCGTAGCCGTTCTTGATGATCAGGCTCAGGGCTTCCGGGCTCAGGGCCAGCGTGATATTCTTGGTCTTGAGACGGGAGATGAGCTTGTCCGCTTCCAGATGCACGATGCGTTCCAGGTCATCCCGTTCCAGCATGCGGAAGACGGAAATGTCATCAAAGCGGTTCAGGAATTCCGGGCGGAATTGCCTGCGCGCTTCTTCCAGAATCTTTCCCTTCATGGCGGCGTAGTCCGCGTTGTCGGCGGCCATGGCCCCGAAGCCCATGGCGCTCTGCCGCTTGGCGGAGGCGGCCCCCACGTTGGAGGTCAGGATGATGATGGTGTTGCGGAAGTTGATCTTGCGTCCCAGGGAGTCCGTCACGCTTCCTTCTTCCAGAATCTGGAGAAGCAGGTTCATGACGTCCGGATGGGCCTTTTCCACTTCATCAAAGAGGATGACGGAGTAGGGCCTGCGCCGGACGGCTTCCGTGAGCTGGCCGCCTTCGTCATGGCCTACGTAGCCGGGAGGAGAACCGATGAGACGGGACGTGGTGTGTTTTTCCATGTACTCGCTCATGTCCACCTGAATCAGGGCGTCCGCGGTGCCGAACATGATTTCCGCCAGATTGCGGGCCAGATAGGTTTTACCCACGCCGGTGGGGCCCAGGAAGAGGAATGAGCCGATCGGGCGGCGAGGGTCCTTGATGTCCGCGCGGCTGCGCCGCAGGGCGCGGGCGATGGCGGAGGCCGCCTCGTCCTGGCCGATGACTTTGCTTTTTAACTCTTCTTCCATCCGCAGAAGTTTGGCGGTTTCCTTTTCCTCCATCCGGGCCAGCGGGATGCCCGTCCATTTGGCGAGCACGCTCATCACGTCTTCATCCGTCACGGGAACGTAATTGGTCTCATAGGAATTGCGCCAGGTTTCCAGCATGTTCTGAAGTTCCGCCCTGGCTTGTTTTTCCTCGTCGCGCAGGCAGGCTGCTTCCTCAAAAAGCTGGGTTTCCACAGCCTTGTCCTTGCGTTCCTTGATTTCCGCAATGCGGGTTTCCATGTCGCTGATGTGGTCCGGGCGGGTCATCTGGGAGACGCGCTTGCGCGCCCCTGCTTCATCCAGGATGTCGATGGCCTTGTCCGGCAGGAACCGGCCCGTCAGATAGCGGTGGGAGAGCCTGGCTGCGGCTTCAACGGCTTCCTTCGTATAATGCACCTTGTGATGTTCCTCATACTTGGGCTGGATGCCGGCAAGAATCTGAATGGTGTCCTCCACGGAGGGTTCCCCTACCTGCACCTGCTGGAAGCGGCGTTCCAGGGCGGCATCCTTCTCAATGTGTTTCCTGTATTCGTTGAGCGTGGTGGCGCCTATGGCCTGGAGCTCACCCCGGGAGAGGGCGGGCTTGATGATGTTGGAGGCGTCCATGGAGCCTTCCGCGGAGCCGGCGCCCACGATGGTGTGCAGTTCGTCAATGAAAAGGATGACGTTGCCTTCCCGGCGTATTTCATCCATCACGGCCTTGAGCCGTTCTTCAAACTGGCCGCGGTATTTGGTGCCGGCCACCATCAGCGCCAGATCCAGGGAGATGACCCTCTTGCTGCGCAGGAGCTCCGGAACATGGCCCTGGGCTATTTCCTGGGCCAGCCCTTCCACGATGGCGGTTTTGCCCACCCCTGCTTCACCGAGCAGGACGGGGTTGTTCTTGTTCCTCCGGCACAGAATCTGGATGACGCGCTCAATTTCCGAGGCGCGGCCGATGACGGGATCCAGCTTGCCGTCCCGGGCCAGCTGGGTCATGTCCCGGCCGAAGGCCTGGAGTGCTGGGGTCTTGGATTTCTGTTGCCTGGAGTAGGAGGGGGAGGAAGGCTCGTCCGTCGGGATGGCGGAGGATTCATTTTCCTCCTCGTCGTCATCGTCGTCCGGGATGATGTTGTCTTCATCCGCATCCATCTGGTATTTGGGGGTCAGCACGTCCAGCAGTTCGCGCCGCGCCTGTTCCAAATCCACGCCGAAGTGGCGCAGAATCTGTCCGGCCACGCCGTCTCCGTCACGGATGAGGCCCAGGAGCAGGTGTTCCGTGCCCACATACGTGTGGTTGAGTTCCTGGGCTTCCCTGTTTGCCATTGCCAGGACTTTGCGCACCCTGGGGGTGTACGGGATGTTGCCCTCCGCCTGGGGTTCCGTGCCCCGGCCTATTTGTTCCTCCACCTGTTTGCGCACGGCGGTAAGCTCCACGCCCAGATTTTCCAGGATGGTGACGGCCACGCCCTTGCCCAGCTTGAGCAGGCCGAGCAGAAGGTGTTCGGTTCCTATGTAATGATGATTGAAGCGGTCCGCTTCCCGGCGCGCATGCGCCAGCACTTGTTGCGCCCTAGGCGTAAAATTATTCATGGATGGTCAAAAAATTGGTATGGTTGCATTAGTTGCCGGAAAGTTCCTTCCGGATCATATCAGCGCGGATCTGGTCCCTGTGTTCCGAAGTGGTTTGGTCCGTGGTGGACAGGCGGGCCAGATGGGCCGGCTGGATGTTCATGATGGTTTTATTGACGTTTTTTAATGCCTGGTGGGAAAAGATGTCCAGAGACGCTCCCATCCGGAGGAAGGAGAGCAGCGCCAGCGCCTCCTGCGTGGAAAGCAGAGTGGCGTTGGTCAGAAGGCCGTAGGCGCGGGAAACGCGGTCCTTCACCTGCAGGGAAGATGACTGGAGCAGCCGCCTGCGCGCGTTCCATTCCTGATGGGCCAGGTCGGAGGTGAAGCGGGTCATGCGTTCCACAATCCGGTCTTCACTGTCCCCCAGCGTGGACTGGTTGGATATCTGGAAAAGGTTGCCGGTGGCTTCCGTCCCTTCCCCGTAAAGGCCGCGGACGGTAATGTTAAGCTGTGCGGCCGCCTGAACGACCTGCTGCATCTGTTCAGAGATGACGAGGCCCGGCAGATGCATCATCACGGAGGCCCTCATGCCCGTGCCCAGGTTGGTGGGACAGGCGGTAATGTAGCCCAGCCGCGTATTGTAGGCGTACGGAAGCCTGGCTTCCAGTTCAGAGTCTATTTTGGAGATAGCCCCCCATGCTTTTTTAAGCTGGATGCCGGGCAGGATATACTGCAGGCGCAGATGGTCCTCCTCATTAAAGAGGATGCTGGCATTCTGGCTGCGGGAGATGAGGACGGCGCAGCCTTCCGAACGCGCCGCCAGTTCCCGGGAAATGAGGTGGCGTTCCACCAGCAACTGTTTCTGTTGCTGGGTAAGACCGGAGAGCTCCGCATAATAGCCTCCCTTCATGACGGGGATTTGGCGCGCTTCTCCGGAAGTGAGCTTCAGCGTTTCTTCCCTCTGCTGGCGTGTGGCCCAGCCGGGAAAGGGGGTGGCGGTCAGGTTGCGCGCCAGGCGGATGCGGGAGGTGAGGACGATGTCGTGCTCATCCCTTGATTCCACCATCCATTTGGCGGGGTTGTTGAGTAAGTCGTCAAAGAGCATGTATGTTAATTGGTCGGCGTGCGCAATTGTTTGATTTGATCGCGGAGTTTGGCGGCGCGTTCATAATCCTCTCTTGCCACTGCCAGGGAAAGCTGTTGTTCCAGATCGCTGATGGTATGGGTTTCCGTTTCGCGTTTTTCGGCCCGTTCCGGCGTTTTTCCGTGATGGTGGGAATCAGGCTGGATCTGGGTAAGAAGCGGGAGGATTTCTTCTTCAAAGACGTTGTAGCATTCACTGCAGCCCAGGCGTCCTACGTTTTTGTAATCCTGAAGGGTGAAGGAGCAGATCGGACAGCTTGTGAGGGGCAGGGATTGCAAGGCCGGAATGGGAGCGGCAGAACCCGCTGCTCCTTCCTTGCCGAATTGGCCCTGAAGGTTCGGGAACAGTTTCTCCGCCAGATCAAAGGCATCCGGATCCAGCAGACCCCGCTCCTGGGCGCATTTGGCGCAAAGGCAGAATTTGGTGGACTTCCCGTTGATGATCTGTGTCAGGAACACCGTTGCCGGTGCAGAGCATATCTCACATTTTTTCACAACCCGCATTATAATGGCGCTCCCTGTGGCGGACTAGTAGTCTGCGTGTCATGGATTGTCATGAAAACGGGCCTTGTTATTGTACTTAAGAAGAATTCTTTCCGCGTTGTTTCAAAAGCCCGCACCGTGATGAATACAAATAGGCTGTGCAAAAAATGACGCCCAGCACCAGAATGATGGTGGCGCCCAGATGCCAGCCCAGAGGGAAGGACAGGTAAAAAGCCAGCAGGGAACCCAGCCCTCCGATGATTCCTCCCCCCCAGAAGAGATGGGCCGGCTTGTTGGTAAGCAGGTACACCGTGGCGGCGGGGCCGACAAGCAGCCCCAGTGTCAGGAACGCTCCCACGGCCTGCAGGGAGGAAACGAGCACCAGAATGATCAGGGTGAAGATGCCGTAGCTGATGAGGCGGGAGGGGATTCCCAGCGTGGTGGCGATGTCCGGGTCAAAGAGACAGATCAGGATGGGGCGGCGGAAGAGCAGCAGGATCAGGACGCTGACGGAGCTGATGGCGAAGGCGATCCACAGGTCGGAGTCGGACAGGCTCATGATGGAGCCAAACAGCCAGTCGTCAATTTTCTGTTGCAGGCCCAGCCTGACCAGCACGATGAAGCCCGCAGCGAAAGCCGTGGTATGCAGGATGGAGAGGGCGGTGTCCTGGTTCAGCCGGGATGTTCGGGAAACGAAGAGGGAACCCAGACCCACCAGCAGGGCGGCCACCACAGCCCCCGTCAGCAGGCTCCAGCGGGTAAGGCCGAAGAGGAGCACCGCCACCGCAATGCCCGGCAGCAGGGCGCAGGAAAGCGTACCGATTTGGAGGGCGGATTTTTTCAGGATTACCAGCCCGCTGACGAAGCCGTTGGCGAAGCCGATCATGACGCAGGCCAGCAGGGACCGCTGCGCGATGGGTTCGCGGAGGAATTGGAGAAAATCGTCCATCATGAAGCTTGGGGTTCCGGTTGAGGTTCCATTCCGTATGTCTCCCGGATGCGTGCGGGGGTAAGCACTTCCTTCGGGGGGCCGAAGGCGGCCAGCTCCCTGTTCATCAGCAGGATGGTGTCGAAGATGTCCGCCGCCGTGTTCAAATCGTGGTGGGAGGCGATGACCAGCCGTCCTTCCGCCGCCAGGGAATCCAGAAGCTTCCCCAGGGATTGGCTGGCAGGAGCGTCCAGGCCCGTGAAGGGTTCGTCCAGCAGGAGGACATGGGCCTCCTGCGCCAGGGCCCGAGCCAGAAAGGCCCGCTGCTGCTGGCCGCCGGAGAGTTCTGAAATCTGGCGGTCCGCCAGGGATTCCATACCAAGAACGTGAAGGGATTTTTCCACAATATCCCGGTCATGCCTCCCGAATTTTTTCCACAGGCCCAGGGACGGATAACGGCCCATTTCCACCAGCGCGTGGACGGTGATGGGGAAAGACCAGTCCACGTCGGAACGCTGGGGCAGGTAGGCTATTTCTCCCGGCGTGTCGTGCAGGGGGCATCCGTTCCACAGGATTTTTCCGGAATCGGGGCGGATCAGCCCGGCCAGAGCCTTGATCAGCGTGGATTTTCCTGCACCGTTGGGACCCATCAGAGCCAGCGTGTGGCCGCAGGTGATGGAAAAGCTGATGCCGTTGAGCGCGAGAAGGCTTCCATAATAAACGCTGAGGCTGTCCACTTCCAGTCGGTGGCGGTCCGGGTGGCTGGCGTGCGCGCCCCAGCAGATGTGGTCCTGGGTGCAGGGAGGGGCTGGGCTGTTCATTTCCATGAGAAGGAGTAGCTGTCGTTCAGGGAGGGGCCGAAGGACCAGCGGGTGGCGGAGACGGTGGTTTTCCCCTCCGGTTCCAGTTCCAGCATGACGGGGGTGTCCGGCGTGTTTTCCGGCCAGCGGGCGGAAACGGTAAGCGTTACGGAACCGTTTTTCAACGGCAGGCCGCATTCCGTTTCTTCATGCAGCCCGGGCGTTTCGGGCTGCCAGAGAAGACGGCCGCCGCAGGAGATGGAAAGGGCTTCCGGACGGTGGGCGCATCTGACCGTGATGACCGTGGGAACATCCGCGGTTTGCGCCGTGGGGGCGGAATGCTCCGCTTCCTGTGATCCGGTGGTGGGTGCCGTCATGTTGTAGAGGAAGAATCCCAGCAGGATGACGACTCCCAGAGTGGGAAAAAACTGCCGCAGGGGTGTGCTGGTCATGGCCTGGGGGACGGGGAAAGGGCTTCCTTGATGATGCCTGTGTTTTGTCTGAACATGGATTCGAACGTGTGGCCCTCAGGTGCCAGCCCGTCGGTATTGATTGGTCTGGCAACGGGGATGTTCAGGGATTTGGCGATTTCCGTAAGGCTCTTGGGGTTGGAGGAATATTCCGGGAATAGGGCTTTTACCCCGGCTGACCTCAGCTTTTTCAGCGTGGAGGCCAGCTGGGAGGAGTTGCCTTCATCTTCACGGCTTATCCCCTGGATGCTGATGCTGCGGAAGCCGAATTCCCTGCAGAAATGGTTCATGGCCGCATGCCCCGTAACCAGGACGCGGTCCGTTTCCGGAATGTCCGCAAGTTCCTTTCTGGCCCAGGAGGAAAGCTGGTCCATCTTTCTGTTCCACCGGGACAGGCCGGCTTTATAGTCCTGTTCATGGGCCGGGTCCAGCCGCGTGAGCGTTGCGGCCAGGGTGCGGGCGGCGCGTTTCATATTGGCCGGGGTGTGCCACCAGTGGGGGTCGTTGGGACCGTGGGCGCAGCAGTCTCCGTCGTGTTCGTGGTCATGGTCTGCGGTGTCTTCCTCCACGGGAACATCCGGGACGGAGGCTCCGAGATCCAGAATTTGCGCGCTGCCTCCCAGGGCGTCCTTTAATTTGGGAAGGTACGGCTCCAGGTTTTTGCCGGAGGCCAGCACCAGGCGCGCCCGTCCTGCGGCGGCAATGTCCTGCGGCGAGGGTTCAAAGCTGTGCAGGTTGCCGTTGGGGCGCAGCAGGTCCGCCACCTGCACGCGGCTGCCGCCGATGGCGCGGGCCATGTCTCCCAGGACGGGGTGCAGAGCCGCGATTTTCAATACTGGGGCATCCTGGGCCTGAAGAGAGCAGAACAGGCCCAGAAGACACAGAAAAGGAATCAAAATGCGCCGGAGCATGTTACGCATGATGAACCTTCCCTTCAAGTGATGCAATGGTCAAATTTGTCTTCTGAAATGGGATGACGCTGACTTTTCAGGGATTCTGCACGGCCCTTTTTTGTTTTTCAGCGTTACGGTGAATTTTTGGTCAAGAAGGGAGAAGGCGGCGCCCCTGGCATCCAGCCCCGCCAGGATTTCCGTGCGGGACGATTGCCCTTCACAGGAAATTCCATCAACATGCCGCTTCCTGCAGGGGGGCGGCTGCGCCGGGCGGTCTCCGGATGAGCCGGGTGATGGAGTGATGACAGTTCCCGAATATTCCATGAGGAGCGGGGAGATCTTCCTGAAGAGGGAAGAGAAGGCGGGGAAGTTTCTTTTTGAAGTCTTTTCCCGTGTTTTTCCCCTGGTGGCGACAGCCTGATGGAGGAGAACGGTTTTTTCTTGAGGTGGAAAGTTTTTTCTGGTTCCATTATCGCGCATCATCATGAATGGTTTTCAACTTCTCCAATGTGGCTTGAGCGTGGCGGCCTTTCTGGCCGGTTCCGCTCTGGCGGCGACTCCTGCCGTATATCCGTCCCCCCAGCAGTCCAAATTCACCTCCCAGACGGTTGCTTTCTCCGGGAAGCCTTCCGTGACAATACGTTCCGCCAAGGCGGGCGGGAGCAAGCTGCTGGACGGGGTTCCGGAAAAATCCGGAGCCTACAAGCTGGTGATTTCTCCGCAGGGAAAGGTGGGCATAGGAGCCCATGACGAACGTGGGGCATTTTACGCCATGCAGACGCTGCGGCAGCTGGGAACGAAGACCGGCGGAGAAGGCGTGATCTTGCCCGTTGGGGAAATTACGGATTGGCCGGACATTGAATTCCGCGGAACGGTGGAAGGTTTTTACGGCACTCCCTGGAGCCATGAAGCCCGTCTGAGCCAGCTGCGCTTTTACGGGCAGAACAAAATGAACACATACATCTACGGGCCGAAGGACGATCCCTACCATTCCTCCCCCCACTGGCGGGATCCCTATCCCGCGGACCAGGCCGCCCAGATCAGGGAACTGGTGAAGGTGGCGAAGGAAAACCATGTGGACTTTGTCTGGGCCATCCACCCCGGCAAAGACATTAAGTGGACGGAAGAAGACATGAACAACGTCATCAAAAAGTTTGAGATGATGTACAAGCTGGGCGTCCGTTCCTTTGCCGTGTTTTTTGACGACATCTTCGGAGAGGGCAAGCGGGGGGACATGCAGGCCCTTCTGCTGAACAAAATCAATGACGAATTTGTCAAGGTGAAGAAAGACGTCACCCCCCTGGTCATGTGCCCCACGGAGTACAACCGCGGCTGGGCCGATCCCAAGCCGGGAACCTATCTGGACATTCTGGGGGACCGTCTGGACCCCTCCATCCACGTCATGTGGACGGGGAACTCCGTTTGCCATGACATTACGCTGGAAGGCCAGCAATGGGTGAACAGGAGAATCAAGCGCCCTTCCTACGTCTGGTGGAACTTCCCCGTCACGGACTACTGCCGTTCCAACCTCTGCATGGGCCGCGTGTATGGCCTTGCCTCGGAACCGGGAGCGAAGGAATCCATGGGCGGTTTCGTCTCCAACCCCATGGATAAGCCGGAGGCCTCCAAGGTCTCCCTCTTCGGCCTTGCGGACTACTCCTGGAACATCAACGGGTTCAAGTCTGATGAGGCCTGGAAGGAAGGAGTCAGGCGCCTGTTCCCGAAAGCGGCGGAAGCCATGCAGGTTTTTGTGAACCACAACTCCGACCAGGGCCCTAACGGTCACGGCTACCGGCGTGAGGAATCCGTGGAAATAGAGCCCGTAGTCAAGCGCGTGCTGGAAGCCGCCCGGGAAGGCAAGATTGAGAAGAAGGATACGGCCCTGCTCAAAAAGGAATTTGCCCGTATGGCCGCCGCTGCGCCCGTCATCCGTGCCAGGGCGAACAATCCGCGGCTGATGAAGGAAATAGGCGCGTGGGTGGATGCCTTTGAGCAACTGGGGCATGCCGGTCAGCACGCTGTAGCGGCGCTGGAGGAAAACAACGCCAGAGAAGCCGCGACCCGGCTGGTGCAGGCTACGCAGGCTCTGGCGGCCATGGATGGAATTTCCCGCCGCCACAACCAGGAAGGACAGTTGTACCGTTCTGCGGTAAAGACCGGTTCCCGTGTGATGGCCCCCGCCGTGAATGAACTGGCGGATATTGTCTCCAAAAAAGTTTTTCCGGCCATTGCCGGCGCGCCGGCCCTTTCTCCCAAGCCCCTGGTCAAGGGGGGCAGCATGGATAAGGCGGAACTCTTCTGTGACGGGGATCGCGGCTCCTTCTGGCACTCCGGCGCCTACGGCCAACCGGGCGACTGGTATGGCGTGGACTACGGAATGCCCATCCCCGTGCGGAGCGTGGAAGTGCTGATGGGCCGCAATGACAAGGACGGCGACTATGTAGAAAAAGGGCAGCTGGAAGGCTCCCGCGACCTCGAAACCTGGAAACCGCTGGGGCCGGAAACTTCCGGCATGCAGGTGGTCTGGAAGGCTCCCAAGCCGGTTTTGCTCCGTGCCGTACGCTACCGCGTCATTGAACCGAAAAAAACAGGCAACGGCCGGTCTGTCTGGACTGCCGTGCGGGAAATAGCCGTCAACACGCCTCCTTCCGCTATGGCTTCCTCCAATGTGTCGGGGCTGGAGGGCGTTTCCGTGCAGAAATCCGACAAAATCGTGCGGATCAACCGCGTGATGGAAACGCATAAGATGAAACCCGGGGAATTTATTTCCCTGCAGCTGGATGGCCCCACGGACGCTACCTGGCTGGAAGTCAACCTGGAACGGGATGACGTCAACTCCTGGGCGGAAGTGGTGCTGGACGTGGAAGGTTCTTCCAAGCCCGTAGTCCAGAAGCTGGACAAACAGGGCAAAAACTTCATTGCCAGGGGCAACCAGCTTCCCAAGGGAATCAAGGGGATGAAGCTGGTTAATAAAAGCGGCAGGGAGCAGGATATTGTTCTGAACATGTTCAAATTTGACGTTCCTCCCGCGGACCCCGGCACCAGCCTGGTTTCCCTGAGCGACAGAAACCTGAAAACGGTTTACCGTGCCGACAAGCCGCTGGACATAGTCGTTCCCAATCTGGACAATCCCAAGGCTACCAAAGTAATCGTGGTGGGATCCGCCGCCTTCGCCATCCAGGCCCGCCGCGGAGAAGGCGCTTGGACGCCGGTCGGCAAACGGAACGCCGGCCCCGGTGTCTCTGAATTTGCCATCCCTGCCGGAACTTCTGCCGTGCGCCTGACCTATAAGGCTCCCCAGCCGGAGGCGATCATTAATGAAGTCATTTTTTCCTCCCGGAAATAACCGTCTCAGGCGCTGGCGCCTTACGCCGAACTCCGTCCGGAACGAACCGGGCGGAGTTTTTTTTGAAAGGGCCGGGCGCGCGGCGTGCGGACTGTTTCCGGAAACGGAAGCGGACGCTTCTTTTCTCCGCTTTGGCCGTCTGTTGCGGAAACAACCTTGACCCTGTTGGATGCGGGGCTAAAATACTGCCATGACGCCGGGTTTTCATTGGACTCTACGCCCTTCCGTGAAGGAGGATGATCCGGTCTTGAAAGCGTTTCCTGCGGAACTGCCCCTGCTGGTCAAGCAGCTCCTGCTGCAGCGCGGCTTCACCGGGGGAATGGAAACGGAACTCTTTCTGGACCCCAGGCTTTCCCACCTGAGCGACCCTTTCCTGATGGGGGAAATGAGGGCTGCCGTGGACCGCATTTTCCGGGCCGTGGATGAAGGGGAAACCGTGTGTATTTATGGGGACTATGATGTGGACGGTGTCACCTCCGTGGCGCTTCTCCGGGCCATTTTGATGGCTTATGACCTGGATCCCCAGTATTTTATTCCCGTCCGTTCCCGGGAAGGCTACGGACTCAGCGAGGCCGGCATCAAGCGCTGCCTTTGCGAATGTGCGGACCCTCCCAGTCTGCTTATTACGGTGGACTGCGGCACTTCCTCCGTGAAGGAGGTGGACATGCTTAACAGCCTGGGGATAGACGTCATCATTCTGGACCACCATGAGGCGGGCCCTTTGGGGCGTCCGGATGCAGCGGCGGTGGTCAATGCCAAAATTGAGGAAAACAGCCCATATACTTACCTGTGCAGCGCGGGCGTAGTCTTCAAGCTGGCGCATGCCCTCCTGAAGGAGAGGAAACTGAAAACCTTTGACCTGAAACTTTATCTGGACCTGGTGGCCGTGGCAACCGTGGCGGACATTGTTCCCCTGGTGGCGGAAAACAGGATTCTGGTTCGCCACGGCCTGGGAAGGCTGGCTCACAGCCGCCATACGGGGCTCAAAACCCTGACGGAAATAGCGGGCATCCGCCCTTCCGACTCCGTTAACCACGCGGGCTTCCTGAACGCCGCCCACGTGGGGTTCAGGATAGGCCCGCGCATTAATGCCGCCGGGCGCATGGATTCCCCTATGGATGCGTTGGAACTCCTGCTGACCATGGACGCCAGGAGGGCCGTGCAGCTTGCCCAAATGCTGGATTCCCACAACCGCAAGCGGCAGGAGGAAGAGGAGGCCATCCGGACGGATGCGGTGGAAATGCTTCACAACTCCTTTGACCCGGAGAGGGACAACGTTATTGTGCTGGGTTCCCGCGCGTGGCATCCCGGCGTGGTGGGCATTGTGGCCTCCCAGCTGATGAGGCGGTACCACAAGCCGACTTTCGTCATCGCCTTTGATGAAAGCGGCGTGGGGAAGGGCTCCGGCCGTTCCATTCCCGGCGTGTCCCTGGTGCAGGCCATCCACCACTGCGCGGATACGCTGGTTTCCGGCGGCGGCCATGATATGGCGGCGGGGCTGGTGATTGAAGAATCCCGCATGGACGACTTCCGCCGGGCTTTCAACCGTTATGTGTCCGAAACCACGACGGAGGAACAGCGCTGCCCCGTACTCAACATTGACATGGAAGTGTCCTTCCAGGCTCTGACGCTGGATTTGCTGGACAGCTATGAAAAACTGGAACCCTTCGGCAACTCCAATCCCCAGCCTCTATTCATGAGTTCCGACGTTTTTCCCACGGAACCGCCCAAGCGCGTGGGAACCAATCATCTGAAGCTTTTCATGCGTCAGGGCATCGTGGAGCGCGACGCTATTTTCTTTAACGGAGCGCAACGGGAACTTCCCAATCCCCCTTGGGATATCGCTTTTACGATTGACCGCAACGTGTACCGCGGCCGCGCCTCCCTGTCCATTTCCATTCAGGAAATACGTTCCCACCGGGAAATGTAGAAAACGGCCTATTGCTGTGAATAGCAATAGGCCGTTGAGTTGTGAATAATGTGTCAAACCTTATCCTATGGTAATCTTAATAGATTGTTATTAGGCGTATTATCCAGTTTGGGGTTACATAATTTTCTCATCTGGAACTGATTTCAGGAATGAGTTCCAGTTATTGGAATTCTATGTTTATTCGTACATTATAACCTTGTTTAACAGGCAGTTTTTTTGTGAAGGAAGGCACTCTCTTTCAAAATTTCAATGGATGAGACAACTCTAACAATGTCATATGTATTTGAGGTGTCTTGACAGAGCAGGTTTTAAAGAGCATTGTCTGTCCCGTTCCCCATTCAGGGTGGATTTATAGTAAAAACAAGCAAGATGAATACCCTGTTTCTGCAAGGTCGTCTATTGCTGCTTCTCGGACGGTAAGTCCGTGAAGATATCTTGATATGCGCCGGTGAGCCGTTCCGGCGCGAGGGAAGTAAACGGCTGTCTTGATTTGCACCAAAGGAATGATTCCGTAACAGGAACGTTTTCCGTGCGCAGTTCCCGAAGGAACGACCTCTTAACATTTTTACTGTAAATGAAAGAACAAATACATATTTTTGATACGACGCTGAGAGACGGGGAACAGTGCCCCGGCGCGGCGATGAACGTGGAGCAGAAAATACAGGTGGCCATGCAGCTGGAAACGCTGGGCGTGGATATTATTAAAGCGGGCTTCCCCGTTATTTCAGACGGCGATTTCCGAGCCGTCCGGGCCGTGGGTAGAGGGAAAGGAAGGGGATTGCTCGACAGCCCTGGCCTTCTTGCGTGGTTTGCTGGATGACCCGGAGGACCTTGACCAATTTCCTTCCTTTATAGCTTGGATGCAGGGGGCAAGACAGCGTATTCAGGCGTGCCTGAAAAGGCGCACGGCCCGCACCAGGGTTCATCATCTGGTCATGGCCGGGGAAAAGTATTTCACAAAACCGGGAAGTGAAGGGTTTAACGGCGGCATGGAACATTACCCGGTGATTCTTCTGGATGATATCATGAAGAACGTGAAGGAGGCGGAGCGGTGGAACGTCATGAGCCGGAGCAAGAATATCCTGTATGCCGGAGTGGTCTCCATTTAAGGCAAAGGGAAGGATGCCTTCCCGATGGCGTTGTCCTGGGCGGTGGTGCAGTTGCTCAACACGGATCCGGAGAGAGCCTGACGGCTTTTCCGATGGAGGGAGGCGATACAGATAAAATATGCGGCTTTCTGGCTGAGCGGTTATCATGAGGCGCCTCCGAATGGGACGGAAGATGAAAAGGATGCCGTGGATGAGGCCCTGGCAAGGGAGTTGCCCGCTCTGGCGTGGTTCATTGACCATTACCGGGCGCCGGAGCATTTGCAGGAACCTACGGGACGTCACCGATGCAGAGCATACATGAACAAGACACTAGCCACGGCTGTTCTGGGCATCAGCCCGGAAATGCAGTTACTGGAACTGATTGACCAGGCCGCACGCTGCGGAACTCCGGAAGATGCCAAACAGATCTACAGGAAGGACGCCACTTCCACGGGTATTTATGACCGTGTAAGAGCTAATCTTCCTGCTGACAAAATGAGAGCATTCAATCTTCTGGCCAGGAACGCGGCTAAACTGGGCGGAAAGTTATCCAAACTGGCAGAGATGTGTCCGGATCGCGTGCAGGTACGAAAGGAAGGAGGCGGACGGAGGAACGTGTACACCATTGCCCATTCCGTGACAGGGTAGAACAGAGTGCGGAAATATTCTTAATCAGTTTATTTTGTGGTGATAAAATGGACCGCTACGTGGTGGGATACAGGGCAAGACAGGGTGCGCATTTTTTACTTTGTGTCATTCAATACATTGAATTTGTGTGAGTTGAATGATATCGCACAGGGTAAATAGGGTAATTTTGAAGAGCCTCTTACACACTGCAAGCAAGAGACCAAAATATGAAGGAGGTACAGAAGCAGACTACCTTTATTAACCAGTTCCTGGCTCTTGAACAATGCTATTTATTATTTTTTTTTCTTCAGAAATTTCCTTTTTAAATTGTATTGGACCTATTTATTATATACAGTAAAAGTTCTTCTAATTGAATTTTTACAACATATTTTTTTCGATCCAAGCAAAGTAACGTCTAACCCTAATAGGAGATGATCTCTATATTTTTCAAGAAGAATTATTTCTATACTTAATGTATCTTTTTCAATAGTTACGAGATCAGTTATTGGGTATTCATGTTTTAATAATTCATTATATGTTTTTCTTTTATATTCTCTTAATATATATATAATGCTTTTTAAATTTATAATTAATATTCATTGATCAAAAAGGGTACGTTATTATAACTCTAGACCATCTTCCCGGAGGATTGCCATTTCTATTTTTATAACAATCTCCATAAGGTATTCTAATAGTTCCGAAATTTGATCCTGATGCACCTGAAATCCAACAATTTGATTGCAAATGACGCTTCCAACATCTTATTGATGAAGGTATGCCTATCCTATTGGCTCGAAAACTATGATGAGCTCCATGATTTCCAAATCGACATCTTATACTACATATTGTAGAAGAAATGGCTTTAGCTGCAGCGACAGCAGCAAGAATAGGAGCAACAAAAGCTGCTGTTGCAAGTTTGCTACAGTAACTGTTTGATAAACAAATTGCAGCTGCTGCAATTGCAGCATACGCTGTAGCTTCCGCAGCAGTGATTGTTAAAGGAATAACGAGAACGATTGCAATTTTTCCCAAATAATCTATTGATGGAGGATAATTGATTAAAAAGCAGTATAAATTTAACCCCCCCTGTTCAGCGATGGGGTCGCGGTTGATCCATCTGCCGTCTTTGGGGTTGTAAAAGCGGTAATTGTAATAGGCCAGGACGGGTTCTTCGTCGTGCATCTCGCCGGACCACTGGACGGGCTGGCCGAGGCTGCCCGTACCGGTCACGGCCCCATAGGGGGAGTAATCGTAAGCACATTCTTGTTGAAGTCCACGCCGTAGCAGTACAGGGAAGCGCCCTGCACGAGGGCCAGGGGGCGGGTGGCCACCGGTTCCAGAGGATCCCACAACAGTATCTTTTATTTATTTAAAATGGGTAGATTAATGAATAAAGGAATATGGAGGCATTTTATTTCAATCCATTTATAAGGCGTAATAATTAATTCTAATTGTTTGCTTTCTTTTGTAGTAAATACATAATATGAAGATACTTGTGTTCCATCTAACCCAAAACTTATCAAACGTTCTTGTTCTGATTTGAGTTGCACGCCATCTAGTGATTTAAATTCAAATTTAGCAATTCCAATTGAATCTTTAAAAGAAAAAGAAATGTTGTAGCCATCTTTTGATTTTTTTACTGATGTTATTTTTACTAAAGTTCCATCTAAATTAAATTCTTCATCTTTTTTAATTTTTATTATTTTTTCTTTTAATGGAACTGTTTTTTGTGATGTTAATACAGTTAAAGTTCCATTTAATGCTTTTTCCAATTCTGTTTTAAAAAATAACTTCACTCGACCTATACTGCCATCTTCAGAAAATAGAAAAGAAAATGAACCAATAGCATTACATGGAACTTGCTCTTGGTGGTTGAAAAGTATGATTTCTTTTCCAAGACTAAACATTTTTCGACTCTTTTCTGAATCTGTAATATCTATTGTAATTTCTGATGTATTTTGATAAAATTTTAGATCGCTATATTTTACTTGGACTTCAGGAATATTTTTTATTTCTTGAATATTTCCTAAAGAATAATTTATACATATAATACTAATTAAGAAATATAGCATATAATTCATGATGTCATTTGTTTAATGTTAATTATTTTCGGAATTATGTAGAATAGTCTTGGCGCAAGATTTTCAGAATATCTTAGATATTGATATTTAGCAAATTTCTCCGATAAAAAATCGGAAAGATCAACGAAACAAGACTAAAGTAAATAATGCCGATTTGTTTTCGTATTTTACATCATAATTATTATGGAAACATCATGCTTGTGGCCAAATTGTGGATGGATTTTTGATAAATATACCAATATATAAAAAATATCACATATGTCGGTATAAAATAGATTATGATGAATAATGATATTGATTTTTTGATGCAGTAAAACCAATTGAAAAACGATGTAATATATGAAATATAAATTAGTAGTATAAATAATATTGTCTTTGGATTTGATAATAAATTTGTATTTATAACTAATCTTTCTGGAAAAATGGATATATAAGATCCCACACTCAGGAATATAAAAACAATATAACTGAATATCGATTTGCTTTTTTTGAATTCTTTTTCTTGAAAAAATATATCAAATTTTATTATTTTTTCAAAAATTTCTAACATTTTTCTCATTTGTAAATTAATGTACTGTTTTATCTCTTCCATACCAAATAGCTCTATAAGACCAATCTGCACAATTGTTTTTTAATATATTATATGGAGGCGGTGATTTTATATCTTGTTGAATTCCTCTAAGCATATTTATATCTTCAATAGGGGAAGAGGGTATGGTTTCTGGATTAGTTAAATTGAGGCCATCTGAAAATTCTATATAACCTCTACCAAGAATAATTGTTCCACGTATTGTATTGACTATATATAATCCAACTAATAAAAGAAGAATTAGTTCATTTCCTGTTTTTGACCACTCCACGGCTAATTTCGCTGTTTCCCTGTCTGCTGGATTCAAACCATAATCAAACGTCTTAACTCCTACTTTACACCATTTCCCGTCTTTGTTCTTCTCCCAAAGATCAACAGCTACACCTATATGCAAGGTAAATGTCATGTCAGATAATTGGTCAGGTAAAATCTGCGAAATGTATCTGTCATTTCCATTTAAGTCATTAAAAATATATGGAGAATTTCTAACAAACCCGTACAAATTCCATCCTCCCTGTTCAGCAATGGGGTCGCGATTGATCCACCTGCCGTCTTTGGGGTTGTAATAGCGGTAATTATAATAAACCTGGGCGAGATCATCGTCGTGCATCTCGGCGGACCACTGGACGGGCTGGACGAGGTCTCCCGTGGAAGCCGCCTGTCCATAGGGCGAGTAGGCGAGTTCTTGGGCCGGTTCCTGCGCCGTCTTGCGGTTACCGATATTGTCGTAGCTGTAACCGTAGGAGGGACGGCAATTCTGGTCATCATAGCTTACGTTGCGGGAGGCCAGCATGATTTCTCGCGGAGAAGCAATTTCATCATATACAAATTCTTCTTGATGCAAATCAATCTACGTTATTGTTTAATTTTTTTCGGAATTATGCAGAATAGTCTTGTCGCAAGATTTTCAGAATATTTTAAATATTGATATTTAGCAAATTGCTTCGATAAAAAATCGAAAAAATCAACGAAACAAGACTAAAGTAAATAATACCGATTATTTTTCAAAAGAAAGTGTTGGTAAAATAAGATTCAATAAATTCAGAGATTAGGTATTAGTATCATTTTCTCCTCATCTCAAAGAAACCTAATACAAATTTTATTACTAACACGGCAATTTTATAAATTTATTTTAATAAAATAGCTAAATAAAATTCTTGATTTTTTGTGTTTTTTTTTGCAATTAAATTTCAAAATTTAAAGTGCCGGCCCATTTTATTAGTATATTCAGCTGTGGGTTTGTATATATGCTATAATCATTAAATTTTTCTAGAGCCAATGCAGCCGAATCAGCAACTAAAACAATATCTTTTTTATTCATATATTCATTCCAGGAAAAAATCATGATAGCCGGTAGATAATAATGTAATCCGGATATGGAAAGCCAGAAAGGAAATGTGTAATGATTTTGTAGATAATTCGATTCTATTAACGTCCATTCCTTACCTTCCAACAGAATAAGTTCTTCATATGATTCTTCGCTAGATATTTTATAACCATATACCAAATCAAAGGAAGGAATAGGGTATATAGGAAATGCGGCTTTTACTTCTTTAAAAAAATCATCCATTACACTTTATTTTTATTTTTCTTTGACAATTGATTACGTTTGTCCAAGCTTGTTCAGATGCTTTCCGGTGTCCTGAATCTCCTCCTTGGTAACATTTGGAGTTAATAGTATCTCGAGCAATTGCATTTTTTAGCCAAGTTGCAGCCTTGATTTTCAACAGCCAACAACAATCTGTGTCCTTACATTTACCCAGTAATGCTGTCTCTATTTTGGCTGCATTAACAGCACTTTGTAACATCCCATGAAATAAACGGGTACAATTTCCAGTTCCTGGACCTGGCTGTGATAAATCATAAGCACCTGCAGAAACTATTACAATTGCTCCTATTACATCACCAATTGGAAGAAGCCCATCTACGGCTGCAGCTCCTGCGGCAAAAGGAACAGCTCTTGCCATAGCATTTTGACCATTAATATCAAAACTATCAATAGGGTTATTCCCTACGAACGAATACGAATTCCATCCTCCCTGTTCAGCGATGGGGTCGCGGTTGATCCGCCTGCCGTCTTTGGGGTTGTAAAAGCGGTAATTGTAATAGGCCAGGGCGGGTTCTTCGTCGTGCATCTCGCCGGACCACTGGACGGGCTGGACGAGGCTGCCCGTGGAAGCCACCTGTCCATAGGGGAGTAATCGTAAGCCGCCGCGATCGTTCCCTGTGCGTCGAAGACCTCCGTCACATTCTTGTTGAAGTCCACGCCGTAGTAGTAAAGAGAGGCGTTCTACTTCAGGGGCAGACACCGGGAGGGGCTTACCATTTTTTGAGTTCACTTCTTTCAGTATTGAGATATCCAGGGTTGTTGGTTATGCTTTACTTCAAACATTAGTTTTCTTCTTCAGGCTGTTTCATTATCAAGGCTTTCTTCAACTCCATTCTTTCGTATTTGCTACGCTATCGGTAGTAGGTTTACTCCGTGATGTTGAGTTCCCGGCAGATCCTCTCGTATCGTTTGTCCGTCTGTTTTTTCACTGAGAATTTTTAGGATTTTCTCCATACTGTATTTTTTCATTGTTTTTTGTTAGGTTAATAAACCTAACTTTCTTTGTGAATCTATTTTCGGAGAACTGGTCATCTTACTTTCAACACATTATTAATTAGATAATAAATACGGCGATATGTAGTCGCATTAAATGCACCTTTACTTAATCTCATATCGGATGCTTCTTCCTGTGTGATCCATTGTTTCACTGCAAGAATTTGATCAATATTATAGGACAAAAAAACCTCATAGATTCTGTTTAGCAAATATCCTTTGTCGTCTTGAGTTAATGCATATTCAAACTCTGCGTCATTGTCAAAATTACCTACTATGCAATAAAAGACAAAATCTATGGCTGTTCCAACAGTAATTTCATGGTCTAAAAACCATTCATAACGACATTTTATTAAAGAAGGAAGAAAATAAGAAAATCCCTTGGGTGTCGCAAAAAATAAATAGTCTCCACAATCATACCAAAATTTACAATCGATCTCTGTCCAAGTGAGTCCCAATAAAGATCGAGCATAATCATGCATTTCTTCTTCAGAATCAACATAATTAATAAGTAGATCATGCGGATTATTGCTGGGAAAGGGTGGAGAAGAAATAGGAAATAAATCGTATAATTCTTCAATCTTTTCTTTATAAAAATTTGCTTGCATATTTACAATTAAATTAATTTATTTAGTTTAGTAATACATTCATCATACTTATTTTTGCAATTCTGTGCTCCTTCATTCCAACCTTTACTTTGTTCCTGATGTCCTTTGTCACCTCCTTGATGACATTCGTCATCATAAGCTTTACGAGCCTCGGCAAACCTTTTCATTTTTTCGTATCGATCATTAAAAGCATTACACTCGCTTTGAGTAGGACATTCAGGAATTATCATATCCCTACAGGAACTACCTCTAGCCTCTTTTTTTGCCTCGGATTTTTCGCGATATAATTCTGCACATCTTTTATTCCTTTTACTTCTTTCAGCAGCGATTGCTGTTCCTGCTGCTCTGGCTGCTGCCTTTGCCGCAGCTTCTGCCGCTTGCCGTGCAGCCAATGCGGCCCCCGCCTCTGTTTGCAGTGACGACCAAGCTGTCCCTAATAAATCTATTTCAATATTCAAACTATTCCCTACGAACGCATAAAGATTCCACCCCCCCTTCTTCAGCGATGGGGTCACGGTTGATCCACCTTCCGTCTCTGGGGACCACTGGACGGGCTGGACGAGTCTTCCGGTGCGGGTGGCTGTTCCATAGGGGGAGTAATCGTAAGCCGCCGCGATCGTTCCCTGTGCGTCGAAGACCTCCGTCACATTCTTGTTGAAGTCCATGCCGTAGCAGTGAAGGGAAGCACCCTGCACGAGGGCCAGGGGGCGGGTGGCCCTCGGTTCCAGAAGATCCTACAACAATATTCGGAACACAGTCCGATATATTAAATATACGAAATTCTATCGTCGTTATTTATGTTTAGTAGTTTTTTTGTTTATTTCGAAACCGTTTTTTTCTTTTCACTTTTTTAGGATTAATATTTTTTTTATTGATTTTATTATTTTTTATTTCTTTTCTTAAATGAAAGAATTTTCTATAAAAATAGAATGAAATTGATAATATTAATATTGCAATTATAGTTGTATAAGGGAATAATAAATCGTCAGCTATGATCCCTAATAAGATAATAAAAAATGTTATAAAAAAATACCATGCTCCTTTTTTTAATCCATACACATAAAAAGATAAGCCAATAGCTAATACAAAAGAAAATATATATAAGTAATTCATTATTTTATATTTATCTTAAAGGATAAAATGGTCTTGTAGGTGGTATATAATTTGGATTTTCCTCAAGAATGTTATTGTTCTCATATTGTTGAAAAGAATCTATTTTTATTTCTACTTCTATTTCTACTATAATTATTATGATGATGTCTTGACAGCATTTTTCGTACTTGTTTCCTAACGTATTTTTGTAATTTTCATAAACCTCAGAACCTATATTTTTAGCTAATCCTCGAATAATTCCAATTAAAAAATTATTCTTTATTTCATTTTTATATTCAGAATAAATATTTTCTCTTTTCTGTTTTCTTTTCAAAAGTTTTTTTTGATGAGCTGTTGGTAATTTTTCTTTACATATGTGAATTTTCTGACTGTTTTTAATACGTTTGCGCATCTTAACAGCCTCCTTAACATTTTTATATATATTTTTTCCTATTTTTACATTTCCAGGTATTCCTGCAGCCCCTAAAGCTGCAGAAGTTGTAACTGAACCCCAATCTATATCTGTCCAAGGATCTTCTTTGCCTTGAATATAGTTTGCAGTAACTTGAAATCCATAATCTATTAAAGCTCCTCCTAATAATCCAAATATTCCTATTAACCCCAAAGCATCAAACTTATCTTGAGGGCTGTTACCGAGGAACGCATATAAATTCCACCCCCCTTCTTCAGCGATGGGGTCACGGTTGATCCACCTGCCGTCTTTGGGGTTGTAATAGCGGTAGTTGTAATAGACCAGGGCGAGTTCTTCGTCGTGCATCTCGCCGGACCACTGGACGGGC
>NZ_MNUD01000030.1:0-84182 GCF_001917295.1 Akkermansia sp. 54_46 | reverse complement strand
CGAAATAGCAGCAATATTGAAATGCTCAAGCAGGAACTTGATGTCCATGTTTCCATATATAAAGAATATGATTTTTAGCAAAATATTATACTTTTTCTTGTTTCCGGCTGTATTGTTTCCATCCTGTCGCCAGGGGATGACTACGGCGGCACATCCCCTGAAACCGGTATTTGTACGCGTAGCAGATCCTCTCAATCCGGAATCTCCCCAGTCAAGAGAAAAGATAAGGGACTTGTCACAACAGCAGAGGCAGCAGTTGGCGGGCTATATCGTTCATTCTGCAAATTGGGAACAAATGACCAGGAAAGAATTTGAACTGATCCGCAGCGGACGGGGCCAGGAAGGTTTGTCTATGGATCACTGGAGTTCCGATAGTTATTTTAACAGGATGACTGTTCCCTATATCCGTTCGTCGAGTAAGGATGAAGATATTTTATCCCTTCTTCAAAACAATGAAGACGGAGAAGTTATTTTGAGCAGAGCGAATCTTTTTGAATTGGTAGCGGAAAATTATATAGAACATTATCCTGATGATAAGAAAGGATGGGATTTTTTATGGTTTTTTATGGGTGAGGACGTAGACGAAATACCTTTTTGCAGTATAATTAAAGAAATGATTATAAAGAGGAATCTCGATCGATTCGCCTATGGGAAGAAAATATTGGATATGATAGGCGATTCCTCTATCAGAAAGAATGATGGACGCTGCCTTTAGTTCTATAGAGGGGCTGACAGGCAACAAACTTTGGTCTGAAGCAGGGAAGAATAGTACAGGATATGGGCTGAGTTTGCAAATTTTCTCAACTGAACCGCAAATTTATTGATAAATCAGGAGTTGATGAAGAAAATTTATTCTGAATAATGAATGAAATTTATTATAAAATACTTTGATAGCAAAAAGAAATTTCATTTCAACGAAATATACAAGACAGCTAAATATATTAAATCATTAATTGTTATTTCTCCGCAGGTTCTCCAGATAGTTTAAATTTTCAATAACAGAAATAATTATGGACAATGAGAATACTAAAATAAAAGATACAGGATCTTGGTCCCCATTCTACTATTGGATAGTAGGAGTAGTGACTATGTGTGCCTTGATGTGGATGCTTCCTAATAATTATCCTAGAGAACCTTGGGAAAATATCATTAGAGTTTTACTTGGAGCATTGTTCATATTTCTCTTTTTTGTATGTCCAGTGTGGATGATTATTTCAGCAATACGCTATTGGAAGACAAAAGATTATATTCGTGCTACCGTGGCGGTATTAATTGCTTTGGCAATTTTAGAGAATGTTTTATTTGGTCCTCTGTTAAGCATGGATTTTTGATTTCACTATTTGTTTTCTAAAAATTCTGACGAGTGACTGGAAAGAAAAAAGGAGCTGCTGAACAATAAAATTGATCATTCCCGGCAAGCAAAAAAGTTATAAATCTCAGTTGAAACGGATAAAAGATGGTGATTAATATAATTTTTTTCTGGATATTAGTTGTTTTTGGAGTTATTATCAGCTTATATAATTGGATAATAGTTTTTAACTGTGTAATAAAATCCAAAAATTCATCTTGTATTCCTCTATTGGGCGGTGGAGCAATTGTTTTAGCTATGAATCTTCCTGGAATAGATATGGAAGAATACGAATCTATTCCCTTATTATTGGATTATGGATGCATTCCTCTTTTTGTCCACACGTTTTTTTCCTTTATATATAAAATGTTGAAGGGATTATTTAAATAGAGTAAAAAACAATTAGCCAAAAGGATCGTTTTTAACAGTTTTTCATCAAGGGTATTTGCATATAGCAGAGTGCGGATTGACCGAGGAAATGCCGGATTCGTGCGCAGTTACATCTGGGACCCTTCGGAACTGGAGGCTGTGCGCATCCTGTCCATGACGCGCCGGGAAGCGAACGGGATGTAGGAGAAAGAGCATCTCTACTGCGTGCACGAGACGATGAAAAACGTTACCTCCCTCTTCGGGGAAGCGTATATGGTCGCCGTATTCTGTACGAATACCAGCCGTATGGCGGTCTGATCACGTCGGGAGGCAATATGGGGGAAGAAAACGGGTTCCGCTTCTCGAACGAATACATGGATGGCGAACTGGGGCTGGTCTATCACAGTGCTCATCGGTATCAATTCGTTTGATATCTTTGGAACAGCCTCATTCCTGTTGGAAATCTGCCAACGGGGATTGGAAAGAGATAGGTATTCATGCAGAGTGAGTTCTGTAAATTTTGTTGAGGAAGCCTTTTGGAATTCTGTATGGAATTCAAGCTGCATCCGGTATGTTCCGGGTGCAGTTTTTGTGTAGACAGGTTTAGAAAGACTTGCCGCTATCCGCCTTCCGGGAAGAACGGAAGGCGGGAGCGCAGCCGGAAGAATTAATTTTTTCTTAACAAGAAGAAGGAGGAAGTTAACTACCCAGAATGGGATTTCCGGATATATTGAGGCAATGTTTTTACATTATATTAAACATCGCCGGTCCGTTCCGGGACTCCGTATCTGCCATAGCGGTTTTTCCGTGAAATTTTTTCAAATGAAAAAGAAAAACGGCATAAGATAATATTTTTGTTTCCATATATGTTGGAATGGTTTGAATTTAAATTTCATAAAATATCATGATGGAATCATTGTTGGGTTTTATCTTTTGTCTATTGAGCGGAATATTCTGTTTTTGGCTCTTTTTCAAATGCGTCGACTGGTTTGAAAAAATCTAAAACTGCGCCTGTCTATGTATACACTATTATTTGTGATTAGCTTAATTGTGTTCGGTTATTTGATGTATGTCTTGATCAAACCGGAAAAATTTTAACCAGCAAGATGATGAAAACAGAAATTTTAGGTATTATTGCGCAAATCGTTCTTATGGTGGCTTTGAGCTATCCTCTGGGGAAATATATTGCCAAGGTTTACAAGAAGGAGAAAACATGGCTTGATTTCATGAGGCCTGTTGAAAGGCTGATGTTCCGCCTGTCCGGGATTAATCCGGAGGAAGAAATGAACTGGAAGCAGTTTTTGCGGGCTTTGCTGACCGTAAATCTGTTCTGGTTCGTATGGGGGATGGTTCTTCTGGTCAGCCAAGGGTATCTGCCCCTCAATCCGGACGGCAATATTGGGCAAACGTGTCACCAGGCGTTCAATACATGTATTTCATTCATGGTGAATTGCAACCTCCAGCATTACAGCGGGGAGAGCGGTTTAACCTATTTTACACAGTTGTTCGTGATTATGCTGTTCCAATTCATTACGGCAGCTACCGGCATGGCCGCAATGGCAGGGATCATGAATGCCCTCAGCAAGAAGACAACCAAAACGATTGGCAACTTCTGGGATTACCTCGTGTTGAGTTCTACCCGTATTTTGCTGCCTCTTTCTCTGGTAGTTGGGTGCATCCTGATTACGCAGGGTACGCCAATGGGGTTTGACGGAAAAATGGAAGTGACGACTCTTGAAGGGGTGGAACAAACCATTTCCCAGGGCCCTACTGCGGCTGTCGTACCCATTAAACAGTTGGGAACTAATGGTGGGGGTTATTTTGGCGTTAATTCATCCCATCCGCTGGAAAATCCGACCTACCTCTCCAACATGGTTGAATGCTGGTCCATCCTGATTATTCCGATGGCGATGGTTCTGGCCTTTGGTTTTTATCTAAATCGCAAGAAACTGGGATACAGTATTTACGGCGTAATGCTGTTTGCCTTTTTAATTGGCGTCTGCGTTAACGTGTACCAGGAGATGAACGGAAATCCCCGCATTGAAGAAATGGGTATTGTTCAGGAAAGCGGAGCCATGGAAGGGAAAGAAATCCGGCTCGGGTCCGCGGCTACGGCTTTGTGGAGCGTCGTTACGACAGTTACATCAAATGGGTCCGTCAACGGGATGCATGATTCCACCATGCCTCTTTCAGGCATGATTCAGATGCTGAACATGCAGATTAATACGTGGTTTGGCGGCGTCGGGGTAGGGTGGATGAATTATTTCGCCTTTATAATCATTGCTGTATTCATCAGCGGTCTTTTGGTTGGAAGAACTCCCGAATTCCTGTGCAAGAAAGTAGAAGCCCGTGAGATGAAGATCGCTTCCATCGTGGCGTTGCTCCACCCGTTTGTGATTCTCGTCGGTACGGCTCTGGCTTGTTACCTGTTTGTTTACGCGCCATCGTTTGTGGAAGGCGAAGGCGGGTGGGTCAATAATCCCGGCTTTCATGGACTGAGTGAATTCCTTTACGAATATACTTCAAGCGCCGCCAATAACGGTTCCGGGTTCGAGGGACTGTCCGATAATACCTGGTTCTGGAATTACTCTTGCGGTATTGTCCTCATTTTGAGCCGTTTCATCCCGATCGTAGGACAGGTTGCCATTGCCGGGCTTCTGGCGGGCAAGAAGTATATTCCCGAGACGTCCGGAACGTTGAAGACAGATTCCGTGACATTCAGCGCTGTGACTTTTGCCGTGATTTTCATCGTTGCGGCTTTGTCCTTCTTCCCTGTCCATGCCTTGAGCACCATTGCCGAACATTTGAGTTTGTAAATACAGGTCAGAACACGTTGATTACCGATAATATATTTATATATTTCTATTCCATTTTCTGGAATTGAAACAAGAAATCTACGATATGAAAAATTCCAATAATACTTCCCTGTTCGAAAGGGAGCAGGTACGGGAAAGCTTGAAGCAGTCATTGATCAAGCTTCATCCGGGAATGATGAGGAGGAACCCGATCATGTTTACCGTGGAAATCGCCACGATGATCATGCTTCTGGTAACCGTTTATTCCCTCTTCAGTGACGGGCAAGGGGCTTTCCTTTATAATTTCCTTGTTTTCGTCATTTTATTCCTTACCCTTCTGTTTGCCAATTTTGCCGAGGCGATTGCCGAGACCCGAGGAAAGGCGCAGGCTGATAGCCTTCGCAAGACGCGGGAGGAGACGCCGGCCAAGTTGATCGTCGATGGAACGGTTACCGTCATCAATAGTTCCCAGTTGAAAAAAGGGGACTATTTCGAATGTGTCGCGGGAGATATTATTCCCGCCGACGGGGAGGTCGTCGAAGGGTTGGCGTCCATTGATGAAAGCGCTATTACGGGGGAATCCGCTCCGGTTATCCGTGAGTCCGGCGGGGACAAGAGTTCCGTGACGGGGGGAACCAAAGTGCTGTCAGACCGTATTAAGGTGCTTGTCACCGCGCGTCCTGGGGAAAGTTTCCTTGATAAAATGATTGCCCTGGTTGAAGGCGCTTCCCGGCAGAAAACTCCTAACGAGATAGCGCTAACCATTTTATTGGCTGTCTTTACTCTGGTTTTCCTCGTCGTCTGCATTACCTTGAAGCCGATAGCGGACTATTCCGGAACGGAAATCAGCATTGCCGCCCTGATTTCCCTGTTCGTATGTCTTATTCCTACGACAATCGGAGGATTGCTTTCGGCGATCGGCATTGCCGGAATGAACAGAGCCTTGAGGGCCAATGTGATTACAAAGTCCGGGAAAGCTGTGGAAACAGCCGGGGACATCAGTACTCTCCTGCTTGATAAAACGGGTACGATTACTATTGGCAATCGGAAAGCGACAGGGTTTTTCCCTGTTCAGGGTTTTGACAAGCAGGCTTTTGTTGAAGCCTGTCTGATGTCTTCTGTTTCAGACGATACACCGGAAGGGAAATCAATTATTGAGCTTGGGCATGAATATGGAGTCCATATGCGCAACCTTCATACGGAAGGGGCTCGCATGATCCAGTTCACGGCGGAGACGAAGTGTTCGGGCATTAATTTGAGCGATGGAACCGAAATCCGGAAGGGGGCTTTTGACACCATCCGCAAGATGACCGAGGAAGCGGGAAATCCGTTCCCCAAAGAAGCTGAGGAAATTATTGATAAAGTGGCGGGCAACGGGGGTACTCCTCTTGTCGTCTGCATCAACAGAAAGGTTGTTGGCGTTATTGAATTGCAGGATATTATCAAGCCGGGCATAGAAGAACGCTTCGAACGCCTGCGCAAGATGGGGGTGAAGACGGTAATGGTGACGGGGGATAATCCGAGTACAGCCAGGTATATCGCAGAAAAAGCCGGTGTTGATGATTTCATTGCGGAAGCCAAGCCTGAGGATAAAATGAATTATATCAGGAAGGAGCAAGCTTCCGGCAAACTGGTTGCCATGATGGGAGACGGGACGAATGACGCCCCGGCTTTGGCGCAGGCTGATGTCGGTGTGGCCATGAACAGCGGAACCCAGGCCGCCAAGGAAGCCGGCAATATGGTTGACCTTGATAATGACCCCACCAAATTGATTGAGGTTGTGGAAATAGGAAAGCAGCTACTGATGACGCGCGGCACGTTGACGACGTTTTCCATTGCCAATGACGTCGCCAAATATTTCGCGATTGTGCCTGCGCTGTTCATGATTGCGATTCCTGAACTTGCTGCGCTGAATATTATGCATCTGCATAGTCCGGAAAGTGCCATCCTGTCTGCGATTATTTTCAATGCAATCATTATTCCCATTCTGATTCCTCTGGCTTTGAGGGGCGTGGCGTACAAACCCATAGGGGCAAGCGCGCTGCTGCTTCGCAACATTCTGATTTACGGCGTGGGTGGTTTGATTGCCCCCTTCATCGGAATCAAACTGATTGATATGGTCGTCGGCCTGTTTTTTTAACTGAAATAAATATATTGTTATGAGAAATTTAGTGAAATCATTGCGTCTTACACTTGTCTTTTGCGTCTTTTTCTCCATATGCTACATCCTGGTGCTGTGGATATTCGGATTGATTGTCGGTCCTGGCGGAGGAAATGCGGAAACCCTGGTTTTGAACGGGCGCGTGGTAGGCGCCGCCAATGTTGGGCAGCAATTCACGAAGGATGTTTATTTCTGGGGCCGTCCGTCCCATGCGGGTGACGGTTATGACGCATCCAGTTCATCCGGCAGTAATAAAGGGCCGACCAATGAAGAATACCTGGCCGACGTGAATACGCGGATAGATTCGTTTTTGGAGAAGCATCCTTATTTGGAACGGAATGATGTCCCTTCCGAAATGGTTACGGCCAGCGCTTCCGGTCTGGATCCGCATATTACTCCGGAGAGCGCCTATGTGCAGGTGAAGCGTGTTGCCAAAGCACGTGGTATGGAAGAGGGTGCAGTGAGGTCCCTTGTCGATCAGGCCGTGGAAAAACCGCTGCTGGGCATGTTTGGCACGGAAAAGGTCAATGTACTCAAGTTGAATATTGCTCTTGAGAAGGCTGACTCTTCCGTGAGGCATTAATTTCCGCATTATTTAGGGCGGCAATGGCAATGCCGGTTCAGGTATGAATTGCCGCCCTGAAAAAATGAAATCGATTGCGGGCTTCACGTCATGGGAACGCCCGCAATTGATTTACATCTTTAAAGGGTTCTGTGAAATCAACAAAATGTTTTAACCGCAAAAGCCGGGTGAATGTAATATGACTGACGAAAGTAACGGATCGGAGCATTTTCTTGACCTGATACGGCGTTCGCGGAGGGGAAAGTTCAAGATTTACATCGGTATGATGGCCGGAGTAGGCAAGACGTACCGCATGCTGCAGGAAGCCCATGAATTGCTGAACAATGGCATTGATGTCAGAATTGGTTACGTTGAAACCCACGGGCGAGCAGGGACTGAAGCCATGCTCCGGGGGGTGCCCGTCATCCCTCGTAAAGTGGTTTTTTACAAAGGAAGGGAGCTTGAAGAAATGGACCTGGACGCGATTCTTCAAGCCCGCCCCGAGTTGGTTATTGTTGACGAACTGGCTCATACCAATGTGGAAGGGAGTCGCCACCGCAAGAGATGGGAAGACGTGATGGAGCTGCTTGACGCCAATATTAATGTGATTTCCGCGATCAATATCCAGCACATTGAAAGCCTGAGCGGCGAAGTGAAGGAGATTACAGGGATTGGGATGAAGGAACGGGTTCCCGACAGGATTTTGCAGGAGGCGGACGAAGTGGTGAATATCGACCTGACATCCGAGGAACTGATCGGCCGCCTCAAGGCCGGCAAGATTTACCGGCCTGAAAAAATCCAGATTGCGCTGAATAATTTTTTCAAAACGGAAAATATTCTTCAGTTGCGTGAACTGGCATTGAAGGAAGTTGCTTTCCGCGTGGAGAAAAAAGTGGAAACGGAAGTTCTCCCGGCAGTTTCTTCCGCCAGAAGGGAAAAGATTCTGGCCTGCATCAGCAGTAATGAACAGACGCCCCGACGCATCATCCGAAAAGCATACCGGATTTCCTCACGTTACAGTACGTCGTTTATCGCCCTTTATGTCCAGACGCCAAGGGAGTCCCCCGACCGTATCAATCTGGCGTCCCAGCGCCATTTACTTAATCATTTCAAGCTGGTGGCCGAACTGGGAGGGACGGTGAAGCAGGTGAGTGCGGAAGATATACCCCAGGCCATCATCGCTGCGTGCAAGGAATATCATATTACGGCTATTTGCATGGGGCATCCCGCATTTAAGATGCCCGGGGCCATGTTCAAGATACTGGGATATAAACAATTTCTTCGTGTCTTGTCGGAGATGAAGATAGATTTAATCATCATCGCATAAAAGGCCGCGGTGAATTTGAAAATAAGGTCGGAGCCGGCTCTTTTCACAGGAAGCAGGCGATGAGATTATCATTCTTGTCTTCCCTGAGCGGAACGGATTGTTGCCGACAGTTTCCGTTATAGACTCCCCGGGGGCGTTTTCCGTTACCATTCCCGAGCGGGGCGCCCCCTTCTATTTTTTCCCGTCTGGTTGTTTGAAAAACAGTCCAATGTTCCGGTCCGCCGCATCTCCGGCAGCACCTTTGTTGAAAAAGAATGTAGAATTCCCGGAGGAGCAGCATTCTTAAAAGTGAAACGATAACGTTCCGTCTTCCATGGAGGGGCGGCGGTTATCATAAACAAAAGGAACAGTTATGAGCATCAATTTGCAAAAAGTCATTATAGCCGTATGTGCAGCCGCAACGGTCAGTGCGGGATTCGCAGCCCGCACCGAGGGGGCCAAACTGTACCGATTCAGCACTACTATCGAAAAAGAGAGGACGGAGTTGAATGAAGAAACGAAACGCTTGATTGCTTCCTACCGCCGGGACCCGTCCGAGGCTAATCGGTCGGCTTTGAGGAAACAGGTCGGGATTAATTACGACAAGGTCCTTGACCGAAAAAAGGCGAAGCTTGAAGAATTGAAACGAACGGCCCGGCATGCGTCCAAGATACAGGAAATGCAGGAGATCGTGGATGAAATGGTTCAAAACAGGGAAGCGCGCATCGACCAAAGCATGCGGCGTTTCAGTGATCCGCGATTCAGACCAGGTGCCCGCAATGCAGATGGCGGGTATTTGCCGGTGCTCGGAGCTTCCTGGAATGTATCAATTGCATATACTCCGGTTACCAACGAGGATTATGCCAAATTCCTGAAGGCAACGGGAAGGAAGGCTCCTAAGGATTGGGATAATGGCGCCATGCCTGCCGGCAAAAGGAGGCATCCCGTGGTGAATGTTTCCTATGACGACGCTTCTGCCTATTGCCGATGGTTGTCGCTCCAGGATAGGAAAGCCGTTTACCGCCTGCCGACTGAAGAGGAGTGGGAGTTTGCCGCCGGGCATATGCCCAAGGATGCGGATTTTAATTGCGGCGAGAGAAACGGGACATCTCCCGTGGACGCCCATGCCGCGACATCCGGCGCCTGCGGAGCGATTGATATGTGGGGCAATTGCTGGGAATGGACTTCTTCTCCAGTTGAAGTTTCCAAGGCCGCGGCACACGGTAAAACGGTCATGGCGGTGAAGGGAGGTTCCTGGCGTTCGCCGCGGACGAGCTGCAGGACTGAGCGGAAAGGAGAAGGAAGGGAATCTTCTTTCGCTTTCAGTGATGTCGGTTTCCGGGTCGTCCGCGAAGGTTGAGGGGGATTCCATGCGTTTCAGTTTCTTACAGGCAATAGAATCTGGCTGGCAGACCTGATGGAAATTCCGGCCGAATTGGTAGATTTCCCTAGGGAACTGCATTCTTGAAAAGTGAAACGATACCGTTTCAGAAAAAATATCAACCCTCATTGATTATCATGAACAAGCTCATCATTCCTGCAATTATTGGAATATTCGGTCTGGCTCCCGGTACGGTTACTGCCAACGCGGCGGAATCAACAACAACCTCCTTTTCTGTTCAAATACTGAAAAAGAAACCGAAGGCGTTGAAGTACGGCCTGAAACACGGCCTCAAGAAAGGTTTGAAACACGGCCTGAAAAAAGGCAGGATAAACGGCGGTAAAAAATAGTCGCCGCCATCTTATCTGCTGCCGGGCCTGCAGCCCGGCAGCGTTTTCCCATCAATAAGGATGTTTTATCACCTGTAGTGCGGAAACATATCTGACTTCCGTACAGCTTTGATACATTGCCCATCATGTCTTAAAAAGTCAACATATTGAGAAGAAAGGCGTTTTATGGTAAAATGGTTGTTGTGCGGAGCCGCCATGATTTCCGGCATCGTGATCGCGGCTGAGACGGAAAATCGTTCATTCCAGTTTGGAAATTTTGAGGTGATTGCTGTTCAGGATGCTCTTTCAGCGATGCGGTTCGAATTATTCCCGGGTATGCCGGAAGAGGAGTTCCTCCGCTTAACCGGAGGCGGGAGGGTTCCTTCTTCCGTGAATGTTTTCCTGTTGAAACGCGGCGACGGAAAAATCATTCTGGTGGACGCAGGGAACGGAGGAAAACGGGGCGGGATGCTCCGTAAACTTGAACAGAGCGGCGTTTTTCCGGAGAGCGTCGATTTCATTTTGCTCACCCATATGCACGGCGACCACATCGGAGGATTGCTTGGGAAACATGGCGAAGCCGTTTTTTCCAGAGCCCTCGTCTATGTTTCCATGCCGGAATGGGAATTTTGGCAAAATGGTACGGCCGGACCACAGGGAAAACAGGTCCGGAAGGTGTTGCATGCTTACGGCAGCCGGGTGAGAACATTCCGGTTTGGAGAAGAAGTTCTGCCCGGCATCAAGGCTCTTGACGCTTCCGGGCATACACCCGGGCATACCGTTTTTGAGACTGATTCCCTGCTGATTGTCGGAGATTTGCTTCATGCTGCCGCGCTCCAGATTCCGCGTCCGGAGGTTTGCACGATTTACGATATGAATCCGTCCGGAGCGGTTCAGGCCCGGCGGCGCTTTTATGAGTTTGCGGCTTCTTCCCCGAAGCCGGTCGCCGGAATGCACCTGCCGTATCCCGGAATCGGCCGGATAGGAAGGAGTGCGGCGGGATATGTCTATCTGCCCGGAAAATGAGAAAGGATAAAAAAGACACGGTACAATGACGCAAGCAGAAACAGCATGCCCGGATGTCTGGGGAAGCCATTTCCTTGAATACCGGGGAAGGCTTCTTGCCCTGGCCCGGAGGAATTTGAATCCGGTTCTTGCCCGGCGCGTTTCGGCGGAAGATGTGGTTCAGGAGGCTCTGCTGGCAGCCTGCGGGAAAATGGCTTTTTTTGAAAACAATCCGGAGATTCCTGTCTATTTCAAACTGCGGATGATTCTGTTCCAGACCCTTACGGCTATGGAAAGGAAGCATCTGCAATGCCTCAAGAGAGACGCCTGCAGGGAAGTGAATGTGACGGATGACAGCGTGGGGTCCGCTGCCCGGTTGGATTGGAACCGGTTTGCAGATACTGTGACCGGGCCTCTTACCCGTGCCGTCAGGGCGGATCGTTATACATTGCTCCGGAAAGCGGTCGAGGCGCTGCCCGAAAACGATCGGCAGATTCTTGAACTCCGCCATTTTGACGACATGTCCAATGCGGATTGTGCCGAAGTTCTGCATATTGGGCCGAAAGCCGCAAGCATCCGCTATGTGCGGGCGCTGCAGCGGCTTCGGAAGCAGCTGATGGAGTTAACCGAGTTTCAGCCATGAAGGGGAAGATTTCTCTGGAAGATCTGGTTGAACAATTCCTGGATCAGTGCCGTTCCGGCAATGTTCCCGATATTCAGGATTTTGCCGGGGCGCATCCGGAGTTTGCTTCCGAGTTGCTGGCTCTTCTTCCGCTTGTGATGGAGATGGAAGATTGGAGCGTTGAAAAAAAACAGGGAATTATGCCTCCGGTTCACGATTTTCCCGATTTGGAGGGGGACGATTACCGGCTGATTCGGAGACTAGGCAGCGGCGGTATGGGGGTGGTATTTGAAGCGCTGCAATTGTCCCTCAACCGGAAAGTGGCCCTCAAGCTGTTGTCTCCGTTGCTGCTGCAGGATGCCGCCCAACGCAGCCTGTTTGAGCATGAGGCGCATGTGATTGCCAGGCTTCATCATCCCAATATTGTCAGAATTTTCAGTGCCGCGTGCCGTCCGGGATGTTGTTATTATGCGATGGAGTTGATAGAAGGCAAGAGTCTGGACGGATGTGAATTCAGTAATCCGTATGAGATAGCCCGCATTGGCCTCCAGGCCGCCAGGGCGATTGCGTACGCCCACCGCTGCGGCATTCTACACCGCGATATCAAACCGGCGAACCTGTTGCTGGATGAAGCGGGGGAAGTACACGTCAGCGATTTTGGACTTGCTTTTCTGCTTCAGGGGAGAAATGAAGTTATTGAGAAGGAAGGAGCTCAGAGCGGAACGCTGCGGTATATGTCCCCGGAGCGGCTGGTGCATGGAGTCAATACCTTTTCCAGCGATCAGTATGAGTTTGGGGTGACGCTTTATGAGCTTGTTGCAAAATCCCCGCCGTTTCCGGGGCTAGCTCCTGAAGAATTGATGGAACGGATTTGCAGGGAACCGGTTCCGCCGTTGAAGTGCAGCGAACCCGACTTGGCCGCGATTATTAACAAGTGCGTCAGTTTCCGCCCGGAGTCGCGCTATCGAAGCATGGACGAACTTTCTGAAGATTTGCTGCATTTTTTGAATCATGAACCGGTCGGGGCCTCCTCCCCGTCTCCGGCCAGGCGGTTGCAGCTGTGGATGAAACGTAAACCGGCTGTTGCCGTATTGTCTTTGGCTGCGGCCCTGTGTGTGGCCGCTTTCGTTGTCGCGTTGGGCGCCGGTTATCTGCAGACGGCGTCTGCGCTGAAACTGGCGGAAAACAATGCCGCAGTTGCCGATGCGGCTTTGTCACAAGTGTTCACCCGTATTGCGGAGCAGCCCCCTTCACAGAAAAATACGCAGCTGCTTTCAGCTTTGCTGCCCTATTACAGGATGATCGCCAGAGGAAAAAATCTGCCGGAGTCAAAGGTTTGCGAGGCCAATGCCGTCATCGGGGAATGCGCACTGCGCACCGGGAGTTATGCTCTTGCGGAAGAAGCGTTCCGCAACATGATGAAATTCAGGAAAGACGCTTTTCCCGTCAACCAGTTGGCGACGGCTTTGAAAAAACAGGGTAAAGATAAAGAGGCAACGGAACTTTTCCGGCAGGTGGCCGACCGCTTTGCGATGTCGGAGCGGGCGGAGGATCGGTTTGAAACGATCCGCGCGTTGCTGGCTTTGTCCGGTTCTCCGGAGAGTGTTGAGCGTTCCCGGGCGTTCGGAATGTTGGAAACATTGTTGGAGGATGATCCTGACCATCCTGAATACCGTTTTCAATACGCACAGCTTTTGGCCGGAAATCCCCGCCTTTTCCGGGAGAGACGCATTCCCGGCATTGAACCGAATGCAGCCGTGCTGCTCCTCCAGCTTGCCGACGCCCATCCGGAACGGCCGGAATACGGCCTGGCGCTGGTAGAGCTGATGCTGAAGAAACTCCGGTATGCCAGGAATTTCCGGGAACATAACCAGAGGGAACTTGCCGATACGGTGAATCTTTCCGAAAGGCTTCTCGGGCGTTGGCCGAATGATCCGCAGATTATTTCCGGCATGGTCCGGCTGCATGCACGGTATATTGGGGCCCTGCGACGCGAAGGAAAAGATGCCTGGGCCCGAAGGGAAAGCGACCGCCTGCAGGGCATCCTGGAAGTTCTTTTTTACAATCCCGAGATTTCCGATGCCGTGAAAGAAAGCCTGATCCGCCTCCAGCTTCAACGTTTGAAACTGTTACGGCATGACGGCCGGAGTTATGAAGGAGAGGATCTGCGGAAAAAAATCAGCCGGGAGCTGGGCTTTTACCACGGACCGATGCTCCGGGTGTTCCGGGAGGAGTTGGATAAAGCCGGGCCGGATGATGAATCCTCCGTCGGGAAAAGTGAAGATTCCATTATTTTTGAACGCACCAAGCAAGGTTTGTAAATTGTCCGCTTACCGGCACTCAGCAATTTGTTGTGCGAGGGGGAAAGGAAAGCGTCCCGTTCCGAGCGGCGCTGGTGCAGAAGAAGGCGGGTATTTGCCTCCGTTGCAGGCGGAGTGTCAGATGCGTTCCTGATGCATCTTTGTTTTCCGAGCCAGCTTTTTGTTCCAAGGCGCTTCCTGAGATAAATTGCGGTATTCCCTTGTTGACTTCCAGTTGGTGGAACCCATATGCTCGGATTATATATCAAAATTTCAACCATCAACGTTTAATGAGCATGTATAAACACTATTCTGACGGCCGCCGCCGCTTTCTCAAAATGTCCGCCTTGTTCGGTACGGCTGCGCTGATTTCTCCGGCCATTGCCCGGGCAGAGGGCGGGGGTGCCGATTCTCCGGAAAACGGCGGCTTTGCCGCCTCCCGGAGCCGGACGCTTGGCAAGGGTTCCTGTGCCTTGGAAGCTTCTCCCCTTGGCTTCGGAGTCATGGGAATGACCTACAACCGCAGCCAGTCTCCCTCGCGTGAGCAGTGCATCCGGCTTCTTCATGAGGCCGTGGAGCGCGGAGTTACTCTTTTTGATACGGCCATCATCTACGGCCCCCTGAGCAATGAACTTCTGGCTGGGGAAGCTCTTTCCCCCTTCAGGGGGAAGATCAGCGTCACTACCAAGTTCGGGCACGAAGTTATTAACGGAAAGGGGACGGGCCGCCAGGACAGCCGCCCGGAAACCATCCGGCGCTACTGCGACGAGTCGCTGCGCCGTTTGAAGGTGGACGCTATTGAATTATTCTACCAGCACCGCTTTGATCCCAGGGTTCCCGTTGAAGATGTAGCGGGAACCATCTCCGAACTGGTCAAGGAAGGCAAGGTGCGGCGCTGGGGCATGTGCGAAGTCACTCCCGGTACAATTCGCAAGGCCCACGCCGTCCATCCCCTGACAGCCATTCAGAGTGAATACCATCTCATGCACCGGGATGTTGAAAACAATGGCGTTCTGGATGTCTGCCGTGAACTGGGTATAGGCTTTGTCCCTTACAGCCCGCTCAACAGGGGATTCCTGGGGGGCTGCATCAATGAATACACGCAATTTGACCCGAACAACGACAACCGCCAGACCCTGCCGCGTTTCACGCCGGAGGCCATGAGAGCCAATATGCGTATTGTCAATATTCTGCAACAGTTTGGGAGGATGCGCGGCATGACTTCCTCCCAGGTTGCCCTGGGATGGCTGCTGCAAAAGGCTCCTTATATCGTACCCATTCCCGGCACCACTAAACTGTCCCATCTGGAAGAAAACCTACACACGCTTGATTTTACCTGCTCTCCGCAGGAGTGGGCGGAACTGGAGAACGCCGTAGCCTCCATACCCGTGACCGGAGCACGCTACAACGTGGAACAGCAAAGGCAAGTAGGGCATTGACCCGATTTGTTTGCCGGGATAAACGGCAATCGCAACGGCGGCCTCCGCAGAACGTCCGTCAGGCGTTCCATACTTCCGGAATTCCTTGTTGATTCCGTTCTTACGGATTGTCTGAAAAACATTTCCTTCTGAAAGCATTCTGTTGGAAGAAGGGGATGTGCTGTTGCGCGAAGCGAGTAGCCTCCATTTGCCCCTCCCGGCAGCAGGCCCAGGCGTCAGCACCTTCTTCAAATTTTTTGTTTCAGGAAGGAATCCATCCATGCCGGGTTCACCTGTGGCAGAGGTTCGCCTTTGTCATATGCCTCGCAGCACTGGCCGATATACTCCATTTTGATTTTGGAGTATTTCAGGCATTTTTTCAGTTCCCGAATGCGCGTTTTCATGGCCTGATGCCCTTCCTTCAACATGCGGTAACGTTCGCGCAATGTCGAATTACCTTGGCGAACCAGGTGAAAAAAGCGTTTGATTTCCTTGAGTTTCAATCCAGAATGCTTAAAGCAAACCAGCTCCGGCAGTTCTTCCATTTCCTTGCGGTGGAAGACACGGCATCCCGCCCCGTTTCTCGGGATGTCCAGGATTCCTTCTTCTTCAAAAAAACGCAGATTGGACGGCGTGGTGCCTGTCAATTCCGAGACTTCCGAAAAGGAAAGGCACATGTCTTTCTGTTCTCCAAGTTCTGATGCGTCTTGCATGAAGACACGACGGCTTTTTCTTAGGCTGCGGGAAACGACAATTTCCGTGTATGGGCGGGGAAGCCGGTTATTATTGCCTTTTTAAGGTACGTGGCATTCATTTTCTCAAACTGCATGCGGCTTTCCGTTTTTTCTGGAGTTTCCAGCAGCGCTGTTCCGGTTCCGGTGTATTTTTCATATTCCTTTACATCAAAGGTTCCGGGGGATATGGTCCCCGCGTTTTTCAGCAAGGCAATGATTCTTTTCAACTGTGATTACAGTGAAGGCGCCCATGCGGATATTCTCCGCAGAATGGCGGAAACGAATATGGAGCAGACTGCCGGTTACGGGGAGGACCCCTATTGCGACCAGGCCCGGAAGCTGATTGCCGGCTTGTGCGGCAGAACGGATCTGGATATCCATTTCCTTATCGGCGGGACCCAGACCAATTTCACGGTAATTGCGGCGGCGCTGCGCCCCCATCAATGCGTGCTGTGCGCGGACACGGGCCATATCAATGTGCACGAGTCGGGAGCCGTTGAAGCTTGCGGACACAAGGTTTCCGCTATTCCTTCCCCGGACGGGAAGCTGACGGCCCGGCAAATTGAGGAGGCGTGGCATGCCCACTGGGATGACGAGACCCGTGAGCATATGCCTCAGCCCCGGATGGTTTATATTTCCCAGCCAACCGAATTGGGCACCATTTATTCCAGGAAGGAACTTCAGGAAATTTCCGGAGTCTGCCGCCGGCGGGGGCTGTATTTGTATATGGACGGAGCACGCCTCGGCTACGGCTTGTGCGATGAGGACAATGACCTGGATTTGCCGGCGATTGCCTCCCTTTGCGATGCTTTTTACATCGGCGGCACGAAGGTAGGCGCTCTGTTTGGTGAAGCCCTGGTTCTGCGGCATGAGGCCCTGAAGGAGGATTTCCGTTACATCGCCAAGCAGAAGGGCGGCCGTCTTGCGAAAGGGCGGCTTCTGGGCATTCAGTTCCTGGAGCTGTTCCGCGACGGCCTTTATTTCCGGCTGGGCGCCCATGCGGACCGCCTGGCTGTGATGCTGCGGGATTTTTGCCGTTCCAGAGGGCTGGCGCTTCCCTTTTCCAGCGGAACGAACCAACAGTTTGTCACGATGCCCGATTCCGTTCTGGAGGAGCTGGGGAGGAAATACGGTTTTGCCTATTTGCGCCGGGAGGATGAAACCCACAGCACGGTGCGCTTCTGCACGAGCTGGGCCACCCGAGAGGAAGACGTACGGGAATTGATGGCGGATATCGCCCGCCTGTGCTGAAATTTCCCTCCGTCCGGCAATGCCGGGAAACTGCGGAAAGGGCCGTTCCCCCATTCGTTTGCGGAAAAGCATTTTTGTCTTTCCGGGAGGAACCTGTTGAGCCATGATATGGTTATGCCCTTAATCGTGGGACAGGAATGGCGGAGGAGAATTTCCCGCATGCAGTGGCTGCTGAATGCCGTGCTGGCGGTGGAGTGCCTTAGCATGCCTTTTTTTGCCGCCGGGGCGGTAGCTGGGATGGTCTGGTACGGCGGACGCAGGATGGGGGCTGACTGGGGCTGGCTGACGGGAGGCGCCCTTGCCGCCGCAGGTTTATTTTTGGCGGTGTGGGGGTGGCTGCGGCTCCGGGGCCGTTTTTTCAGCAGACGTGATACGGCGGCCTTTTTGGATGAACAGCTGGGGTTGCATGCGGCGTTGAGCGCCGGTGAGGAATGGGGCCATGCCGTGGAGGCAGGGGAAAGCGCGGTACAGGGGAATTCCGTGCTGCGGATACGTTCCGCCTGGTGCCTGGCCTGGCTGGCGGGAGGCGCGGTTCTTATGGCTTGCGGGGCTTTTTTGCCGTTGCCCGCACCGCAAGCCGTAGGGCAGCTTCCGGATTTGCCGCCCGTTCTGGCCCGGGTGGGGGAAGTCCTGGACCGCCTGGCGGAGATGGAGAGCGTGGATAATAAGAGCCTGGAGCCTTTCCGGGAGCAGTTGGAGGATTTGAAAAGAATGCACCGGAATGAGATGTATTCCCATGCCGGACTGGAAGCGGCGGATGCCCTGAAGGGGAAAACGGCAGCGGCCGTTGCCGGATTATCCAATCAGATGTATCGGACGGATTCCGCCCTTTCCCTGCTGGACAGCCTGAATGGAGCGTCCAGCCCGGAGGCGATGCAGTCCCTTCAGGAGGCGTTGACGGGAATGGAGTCCCTCGCCCTGCAGCCGGGCGGCATCATGAGCCGCCAGCTCCAGAAGCTGAAGGCTTCCCTGCCTTCCCGGCAGATTGATCCGGAGACGGCCCTCCGTCTGCGGGAACAGCTGGAACGGGCCGCCCAGCAGCTGCGGAGCATGTGCGGGCAGTGCGGCATATCCCTGATGGCGTCTCCGGATGAGCGTACCGTGATGGAAGCCGGGCAGGGAGAGGGAAGTGAACCCGGACGCGGAGGAACGGGGCGTGGACGCGGGGACGCTCCCCTTGCCTTTGAGATGGAAGAGCGTCCCCGGCTTGACACGGTTTCCAGACGGGTGGTTCATGAGGACTTGAGCCGCGCCGCTCTGGGGGAAGCTGCGGGGGTGGAGACGGCGGCTCCCTCCCCGGAAGGGGCTGGAAATGGACAGGAACACGGCGGCCGGGGGGCTCGTCCGGCCCGCGGTGGAGATGCCGTGTGGTCTGATTGCCTTACTCCTCAGGAACAGTCAGCCCTGAAGGAAATTTTCAGATAGATTGATTGTTTTCTCCTGAAGGCCGGGAGCGCGTACCCCCCTGCCGCGGTTGTCCCCGGGGAAGCAGGCCGGTCCTGGTAAACAGAGCGTCCAGAACAAGGAGGACGCAGGCGCTCCACAGCAGGATGGGACGGAGTTGGAGGTATGTTCCGGGCCTCGGTTCCCGGAAAATGGAGGGAAGGTCCATCCTTTCCCTGCCTCCGGTCCGGTTCACCAGATCCAGGAAGGCGTTGCCGGATTCAGGCGGCATGGCCCATTCCGGGTCCACCTGCTGGCTGACAGGGCCGAAGGGGATAACGCTGCCGCCGATGCGGACCGCGCCTCGCGCCATGACTCCGTGCGGGAGGGGAAAGCTGCACTGGAATATTCCCGGCTGCAGGTGTTCCCAGATACCGTTTTGTGTACGGGAGCTTTCTTTTCCGGAGAGTTCCAGGGATATTTCCGGCATGCGTTCCGCCAGGCGCGGGATGTTTTCCTCACTGTAGTAAAGGCGAATCCGTAACCGGTCTCCTGCCGTGTCCGCCTGCACGGAGTATCCCTGTGGGGGATTTTTCCTGTTGAGCCACCGGGCCAGGGTTTGGATAAGGTCTCCGTAGCCGTCCCATTGCTGGATGTTTTTTCCGAGTTCTCCCCCCATGGCGAACGTAACGGCGGCCGTCCGTCCCGTCCCCCTGTTCCAGAAGGAGACCAGGGGAGCCGCGTTTCCGTCTTCCGTTACGCAGGCTGCTGTTGCTCCATTCCTTAAATAACACAGGTTATAACCGTCTACGGCAGGGGGCCATTCCGGCTGACCGGCTGCAATTTGAAGCCAGCCGGCCGTACCGCGCAGGGAGGTGCGTTCCCTGATGAAGGCGGCCCGGGCCACGCTGACGGTTTCCTGTGCAAAGATGCTGGGGATATCCCCCGGGCGGTCGCAGAAAAAGATGCGCCCCCGTCCCAATTCCGCTATTTCCCTGAGCAGTCCGGCATCGGCGCTTTTTTCCGTTCCCAGTGCGATGACGCTTACGGTAGCCCCTTCCTTAACCATTTCTTTCAGAGTTTCCCGGTAGTCGGCAGGTTCTTCGGAATCGTCGGCATCTGCAAAGAGGAGCAGATGCCGTGTTCCGGCCACGGAACGTTGCAGTTCCCGCCAGCCCGCTTTCAGCCCGGCGCCGATGAAGATGCCTCCGCCCATGGAGGCAATCCTGGAGACGCTGGATATCATTTTCTTCCTGTTAGGGCCCAGACTGCTTAGCGTGACAATAGGGTGCGGTTCGCTGTCCACGGCGTGGACGGAGATGAGATCCTGGTCGGACAGCAGGGAAATGGTCTGGCAGGTTCCGGCATTGGCCAGATCCATTTTCGTCTTTCCTCCGGGAACGGAACAGGACATGGAGCCGGAACGGTCCAGAACGATGCTCATGGCCGTCATGAGCTTCATCTTGTCCTTCTTCATTTCCATGGAAACGGGGAGCAGTTCGTCAATGGGGGAGGAGAAGTAGCCGCCGGAGCCAAAACTATGCCTGCCCCCGCACATGAGCAGGCCGCCGCCCTGTTCCCTTACGTAATAGTCCAGGGCATGCAGAAAGTCCGGCGGGACGGAGGATGCGGAGAGGTTGTTGATGATGACCAGCCCCACGCCGGAGAGGTGGCGGGCATCAAGCCGGTTCAGGCCGGGCGGTTGTTGGACGCGGAACCCCTGCGCTTCCAGGAAAGGCGCCAGGGGATCGCGGTCGTAGCCGGAGAGCAGCAGGACGCCGTTTCCTCCCGTCACTTCAAGGAAGCTGACGGCACGGTTGTTTTCAGGGATTGGATCGTTTTGCGGCGTTATGGTCATTTCATAAGCGGAACAGCCGGGGGTGGAGAGCCTGTCCGCCAGCCTCACCGTGGCTTTGCCGTTGAGCAGGGTAGCCGTCCCCCGCAGCGGAGCCCCCCCGTTTTTGCTGATTTGCCACGGAACGGTGATGGCCGGGCCGGGAGGGCCTGCCAGGGTTGCCTCTAAAATAAAGGCTTCGCCGGGCCGGATGCGCGCCGGGGTTCGGATTTGTTCTATGCGGATGTCCGCTTCCCGGAAGGTGACGGACAGGCGGTAGTCCACCGGAATCCGGGACTGGATGAGCTGTTCCGCCGCTTGGTCCAGCGGCGTGGTGGGCCAGCCGTCCGTCAACATCAGGATGCGGTTCGTCCGGTTCGGGGACATCAGGGCCATGGTATAGGCCAGGGCCTGTTCCATGTCCGTTCCGGAGGTTCCCCCGGCAAAGACGGGGTCTCCGCGTCCCCGGAGCACGGCGGATTGCGCGAAATCCACCAATCGGACGCGGTCCCCGGCATGTTTGTGCCGTTCCAGAATAGCCTGGATTTCCTCTGCCCCGGCTGCCGGAATTCCCGCCGTGGAATTTGATTGGTCCACCAGCACCCACAAGTCCATGTCTTTGCCGCCCCTGTCAAGGGCAGGCTGAGCCAGGGCCAGCAGCAGGCAGGTCTGCAGGAGGAGGCGCAGGGGGGAGGCCAGGCGCAGACGCCTGTATTTCCAGCCTGCCGCCAGAAGCAGGGGGATCAGGAAGAACCATTCCGGAGTGTTGAATTGAATCATGGGCGCAGGGAGGTGTCTGGGACGGGAGGGAGCCAGGAAAGAATCAGGGCCAGGAACACCAGCGCCAGCCAGAGGGGGGCCAGAGGGTCACGTTTCATGTGCCGGAGCGCCTCTTCATGGGGCTGGGGAAGTCCTGTGTCAAACGTTGAGCAGTGGGAAAAATCTCCCATCCGGGCGTCGGAGAACCAGACGGAGCCTTGGAACAGGGGCGTTTTCCCTTCTCCGGGGGGGAAGATTTCCACATATCCGGTTTCTTCCGGGAGCCTGCCGTTAAAGACAGTTTCACGGCGTTCTCCCCCCGGCATGGTTTGAATGAGTTTTCCGCCTGCGGGCATGGATAAGAGAGTTCCTCCGGGAAGGTTGCCGTAATGTGTTCCGGGCAGATTCTCCTGTACGGATTGCATAAATCTGCGGGTCATGAGCAAGGGCGCCGGAACGCGGTCCGCATTGGATTTTTCCCAGGGCCAGTTGAGGAAAAGGCGTTTCCCGTCCACCCAGGCCAGGGGGGATTCCCCCTGCCAGAGCAGGACGCTGGCTTTTTCCCCCGGCTTCATGGAACCGATGGAGGGGATGAGCAGGCCGCTCCAGTTCAGCCCGTCAGTCAGCGGATGCCGTTCCGCCGTGACAGCGCCGTAAGATGGCTTGCCGCTGGCTGCAAATATGATGGCCGCTTTTCCGGGGGCCCTGGCGTTTTCCGTTTTCCCCTCCAGCAGGAGGAGGTCGGGATCTGAACCGTCCGGGACGGGGGAGAATCCCGGCAGGCTATGGATGATATTGAGGAAGATTTTTCCGGATTGTTCCGGAATTCCCATGCTGACGGCAACGGGGGCGGGAGCGGAGCGGACCAGCAGGAGCTCATTGTCCGCCGGGAAGGCGTCCGTCGGGAGCCGGAGCACGGCTTTTCCGCATTCAGGAGGGAGGCTGTATTCAAATTCCGTGACAGTTCCTGGATTCAGGAACAGGGAACGCCGGGCAGGAGGACGCCCGCCTTCCGTATGGATGGAGATTTCGCTCCGAAGAGGGGATGGACTATTGTTTTTAACGGCAATCCTCCAATGGCCGGGGCCGGCGGCCTCCACCGGGGTTATTCCCGCAAAACCCGCATTTTCCAGAGGTTTCCCTACACCCCGTGCGGATTGCCCGGCGGGAACCCTCCGGGCAGTGGATGTAATCAGGCGCGTGATGCCCGTTGGACCGGCAACGGCTGTGGCGGTGCGCAGGGCTGGGGCCAGGTCATGTGTTCCTTCGCGCGGCTGCCAGAGATCCAGGGCGTGCAGGGCCTGGCGGGCGGACGGCCCCCGGTAGAGCGGCTGTCCGGAAGCCCTGCTGCCCATGAGAACCCATGTGGCCGGGATTCCGGACCGGAGGATGACGTCCATGTCTTCGGAAACGGCATTCACGGCTTCTTGACGAAAAGGGGTCATGTTTGCGGAATCATCCAGAATGAAGACTACGGTCTGGCCGGAGCCTTTGCCGGGCCAGACGGGAGCGGCCAGAACCCAGGTAAGCAGGAGGACGGCCAGAATTTGCATCCAGAAGGAGCGCGATGCGCGCAGCCGGTCCCAGGCATTACCCTCATGGGCCTCCGGAACCAGCGCTTCCAACAGGAAGAGCGTAGCCGTGGCCTGGGTTTTTGTTTTATGCTGGAGGAAATGGATGGCGGTGATGAGGGGGATGGCCAGAAGCGCCCAGAACGCGGTCGTGTTGGTGAAGTGGGGGATCATGGGCTTGGGGGGAGAGTAAAGGGTGCGGGTGCGGTTCAGGAGAGTTCCACGGCCCCCTGCCGTAATGCTTCTCCGGACAGGGCTTCCGTCAGCGTCCCCTTGCAGGGGACGCGGGCAAGAACGGTCTGGCGGCGCAGGCAGGCAGAAATCCAGAGTTCAAAATGGGCGGCGTAGGCGCGGGCGTACCTCCGGGACAGGGAAGGGGTGATGAGCTGGCGGCGCAGGTGGCCGGATTCACAGTTTTTGAGTCTGGCGTTGCCGGCGGGGAGTTCCGCTTCTTCCTGCAGCGTGGGGGCCAGGATGACGGACATCCCTTTTAAGGAGGCCATGGTTTCCAGAAGGTTGTCCGGTTCCCCCGGGTAGAGCAGGTCGGAGATGAAGATTTTCATTCCATTGGGGCGCCAGATGGAAATGGAGGGCATGGATTCATCCGGGGGAAGGCTCTGGAGCTGCGCTTCCCATTGGCCGGAGAGAACATCTTCCTGGTCCAGGGGGATGATACGGCGCCCTTTCACCGCATGAATCTTCACCTGGGCTCCCGTTCCGATGGCGGAGAGCAGGCAAAATTGAAGCAGGCCCCGCGTGCGTGCCGCGCGCTCTTCGTGAAAAAACATGGATTCGGAAACATCTACCGCCACGTCTACCTGCGGTGACAGTTCCGCCCGGAAGACTTTCATGGTGAGCTGACCGGTTCTGGCGTACGCCGCCCAATGGATATCCCGCGGGTCATCCCCCCACTGGTAGGAGCGGCTTCCCTGAAAGTCGATGGAGTTGCCTGCTCCCGTTCCCTCCCAATGGCCCTGTGTTCCTTTCCAGGCGCAGCAGGAAAAGGGCAGGCGGAGACGGCGCGCCGCCTGTTCGGCGTCCGGCTGGATCACCTGGCTGGGGAAGGGGAAAGAAGTCATGGGGATGGGGGAGATGCAAAACGGAGGGCAAGAACTATTCCCGTTCCCTGCGGGAATTTCCCGGTTTCTGGAGAGGTTCGGGGGATGCGTTCCGGAATATGTCAATCCAGTGTTTGCTGGTGAGAGCCAGAACCGCTATTCCGGCAGCCAGGTCCATCAGGCTGAACAGGGAAAATTTGCTGAAAGCCGGCAATGTTTCTTGTCTCAAAAGTTCAGATAAATACCCTCCGGGGAGAAGGGGGACGGACAGATTCACGCCCCACAGCACGTTTTGCACCAGGCAGAGGATGAGGCAGATCATGGTGTACGTCAGCAGGGTATTGTTTTTCAGTTTTTCCCAGAACGGTTTCAGAAGCATGGCCGGCATGGTGATGGCGTACCAGCTGCCTGCTGCGAGGCAAAAGAGCCGTTGAGGGGACTGGAATTCGGGGACGGATGCCATGCGGTCTATCAGATACACGGCGATAGCCGCCAGGGCGCAGAGCAACAGGGTGAACAGGACGCTCCCCGGCATGCCGGGGAGGAACAGCAGCTGCTGGAGCCTGGAGAATCTTTTGTTTTTCATTTGCTCCATGTGAATGGGAAGAAGGCGGGCAGGCGTGTTCAGGTTGATAATCATCAGGAAAATTCCGTAAACCATGACAAAAATGGAATTTCCGGTCATGATGTTTTGAATGGAGCCGCTTGCGTTTTCCAGAAAGGGGAGGGGGAGGATGGAGGCTGCGAAAAAAGCCAGCAGAAGCTTCCGCAGGGAGGCGGCCGTGTTTTGTGCGGCAGGGGAGAACCATTCCCTTGCCAGCAGAAGCAGGGATGAGATGACCAGGAAGGCGTCCGCCAGGACGAGGAATATCAGGAGAACGCCTTCTCCCGCTCCATCCCGGAAAAAATCCAGCTCCGCATGGTTGCCTCCCAGGGTCAATATACCGATGCCCATGAGGGAGAAAGCGATGATGCGCATCAGGGAGGGCATGGCGGACGCCCACAGGGTATATGCGGTCAGCATGCCGGAACCCAGGTAAAGGAGGAAAAACAGGGTTACATCCTGTACCAGGTTAATTTCCCCGTAGTAATACCGGATGAGAAAGAAGGGCAGGGAGATAAAGGCAATCAGCAGGGATTGGGCCATGAAGGATATCCATTTTCCCAGCACGATGCGGCCTGCGCTCTGCCTGGTGAGCAGCAGCAGTTCGTTGTTTCGGGTGAACAGTTCGTTCCTGATGGAGGTGGAGGCCCTCAGCGGCATGATGAAGAGCAGGGCGACGACCATGGTAACCCAGAAGATGATCTGGCATCCGTCGGGGCTGACGAAGGGCTCCCCGTCAAGAGGATTGATGATGAAGCTGAACAGGAAGAAAAAGGAGAGCAGGGAGGGCACTATGCTGACCAGGAGGATGAATGACGGCGTTCTGAGACCCTGGCGCAATTCCTTGACCAGAGCGGAGGGCATCCATATGGGGAAATCAAGAGAGCGGGAGGTATTCATGAGGCGGGGATGGATGGGCTTTCCTGGGAAGAGGCGGGATTCTGCCGCGGGGCCGGTTCCCCGCTGCCGTGGATAAGGATGTCCACAAAAGCTTCTTCCAGACGGCGTTCGCTGCGGTGGAAATCAATTACGGGGAGGTCGAGGCAGAGCTGGCGGAGTTCCGCAGCCACAGCTTCCGGTTCGCAGGAGACGAAGGCGGCCACTACTTTCTGTTGCTGTACATGGCGCACGTTCCATCCCCGGCGGAGGGCCAGCCATTCCTCCAGTGAGGCGGTGTTGTCTCCGGCGGTGCGGATTTCAAAGGCGTATCCGGATTCCGTCTGGCGGTGCAGCAGGTCTTCCATATTGCCGTCATGGATGACGGTTCCTGCATTCATGAAGATGAGGGCGTCGCACATTTCCCCCAGTTCCGAGAGAATATGGGAGCTGATGAGCAGCGTTTTTCCGCGCGCTTTGAGCAGATGCACCAGATTTTTGAATTCAAGGCGCGCTTTGGGGTCCAATCCTGCCGCCGGTTCGTCCAGAATGAGGAATTGCGCGTCGCTGATCAGCGTACGCGCTAGGCAGAGCCGCTGCGTCTGCCCTTTTGAAAGTTTATCGATCATCTGGTTCTGGAGGCTGGCCAGTTCCGTGAAGTCCATCACTTCGTCCACGGCGTCCAGTAAACGTTCCCTGCCCATGCCGCAGGCCCTGGCGAAAAAATCCAGATATTCCCGGACGCTGGTGTTTTTATAGGGGTGGAAATAGTCCGGCATCCATCCGATGCGGGAACGTGCCAGTTCGGGATGATCCACAACATCGGCCCCGTTGAGCCTGATGTGGCCAGAGTCAGGCATTTCCAGCGTGGCCAGCATGCGCATGAGGGTGGTTTTGCCGGCTCCGTTGGAGCCAATCAGGCCGACGACCTGGCCCTGGCGGATGACGAAGGAGGCATTGTTGACGGCTTTCAGCGGACCGAATGATTTGGACAGTCCGGAAACTTCCAGCAGTAGGGGCGTACTCATGGTTATTCGTGCGGCTGGGGAGTGACGGGGCCGGAGACGGTGACGGAGGTTTTTTCCCAGTTAATGGAAGGCAGGGTGGGGATGGGGCCCAGTTCCCCGCCCGCCGGTTCCATGGATGCCCGGAAGTGCAGCGGGGGAGGGCCGTCCGGTTCTTCTTCCGGCAGGAACGGAGATGCCTGCATTTTACGGCCGGGAGGCAGTTGTTCAAGAGTCCAGTATTTTCCGGAGGCGTCCCGGTAGGTGAGTCCGTTCAGGGTTCCGGGAAAGGTGCTTTGGAATACGGGCGCCCCGCCGGGGCGCGTCTCCAGCAGAGTGAGCGCCGCCCGTGTGGAAACCGGCATGATGATCCGGTGCTGGAGCGTGGAGCGGCTGGTGAACCATTTTCCCCCGCATTCTTCCCCTTGCCGAGCCGCGCCTTCTATGGGTTTTTCCTTAATGGAGCCGCGCGCCTTGCTCATGCGTGCTCCGGTGATGCCTGCGTTTTCCGGCAATTGAAATGTATTGTTCAGCAGGACGGAGGTCTTGCAAATCTGGTTTTGGGAGATCAGGGCGGAGTGGTCCTGCGGATTAACCTGGATAAGAACTTCCCGGCTGCCCGTCCCTCCCGTGCCGTCTCCGGCCAGAATCAGGAGCAGCAGAAGAAGGGAAAATCCCACGGAAATGGCCGGGATCAGCAGGAACAGCCTTTGCCTTTTGCCTGCGGGAGCCCACAGGAACAGGCTCAGCGGGCCGACAAGCACGGCAAAGATGATCAGCCCCAGCCCCAGCGTGGTGGATGGGGCTGAGAAATAATAGGGAGCGGCGGAGGTAATCTCCGGGTAACAGTTTCCCTTTTCGTGGAGGTTGATGAATTCCTCCAGTTTCAGCTTTTTTTCTTCTTCCGGCAGGCCGTCCAGGGACGGAACGTGCAGAATGCGCCCGTTTCCCAGCAACCGGGTGGAAACGGAAAGCCCCCTGTCACCGATGAGCCACAGGTTTCCCCCTCCCGTCACCCATTGGCGGATGGCTTTGCGGTGGGCTTCGTCAAAATGGGTACGGTAGATTTTTTCCGGGATGATGAGGCAGGTCTGCCCCTCGTACATCCGGTAGTCGGCTGGCCATTTCATCAGGTCGCAGGAGGAAACGGCCGCGTTATAGGAAGATTCGGAAAGCAGGTGCCAGTCCGCCGGAGCGCCTTCCTGGATAACCGCGACAATTTTCCTGTGCTCCGTATCCGTGGGAATGGGGGAAGCTCCTTCATGGTTTTCCTTCACTTCGTAGACGAGATTGTAGGAGAGGGGAGGGTAAACGACTGCATGAACGCTTTCCCGGGCCGGAATGAAGAACGGATAAGTATGGCTGGTTCTCCTGTTTCCGTTCCACCCTTCATGGAATTGAAGAGTGGCTTTTCTGTCCGAGCCGGTGGTGTTTTCCAGCTTCACCCGGAGAGGGACGCGGGCGCCGTTCGCGCTGTAGTCAAATGCTTTCTCCACGGAAACGGCGATGGGGGGAGCGGCGGCCGGTTTTGCGTGGAGCGGGAGAATATTGAATGCCGAAAGAAGGAAGAGGCTGAAGAACAGCCATGAACGGGAGAGAGGGCGGCGCATGGGGGAAGGGCTGAGGAGGTGTGGTCAATGAATTTTTGCGGCGGCCAGGGAATCCGGCAGGGGCTTGTTCTGGGCAGGGATTTCCCTGACCAGGCGGTTGATGACTGCGGCGGGTGTCTGTCCGTCCAGACGGGCTGTGTGGTTGAGCAGGATACGGTGCTCCAGCACGGGATGAATAACGGCCTGCACATCCTCAAAGGAGCAGAAAGCGCGCCCGTGGCGCAAAGCTCGGGCTTTGGCGGCAGCCGCCAGGCCCAGGGCCGCCCGGGGGCTGGCCCCGTATTTAACGCCTCCGGAGGCTTCCGATTCTCCGGGATGCGTAGCGTTGACCAGCCTGCCTATATAGTCCGCCACCACTTCGGGAATGGCTACATTCCGGGCCATTTGCATGAGTTCCTGCAATTCCTGCGCGTTCAAAACCGGGGATATTTCAGGTTCCACGCCCATTTCCCGGTTGAGGACAATGCGGGCCAGCACATCCGCCGGTGTGCGGTTGACGTTGATTTTGAAAAGGAAGCGGTCCAGCTGGGCTTCCGGCAGGGGAAAGGTTCCTTCCAGTTCAATGGGGTTCTGGGTGGCAAGCACGAAAAAGGGGGAGGGGAGGGCATGGGTCTCTCCCATGACGGTGACGCGGCGTTCCTGCATGGCTTCCAGCAGGGCGGACTGGGTCTTGGGGGAGGCGCGGTTGATTTCATCCGCCAGCATGATGTTGGCGAAGACGGGCCCTTCCTGGAAGATGAAGTTTTTTGTTCCGTCCCTTTCCTGAAGAACCGGGGTTCCCGTGATGTCTCCCGGCAGTAGATCGGGTGTGAACTGGACGCGGCGCGCTGTGATATCCAGTGCCCTGGAGAGGCCTTTGACCAGTTCCGTCTTGCCCAGGCCGGGCAGGCCCTCCAGCAGGATATGCCCGCGAGCCAGTACGCCAATGAGAACCAGTTCAATGAGATCCTTTTGACCGAACAGGACCTGGTTCATGGCGGCAGCCAGAGCACGGAGCTTTTGCATGGCGCAGCCAAGTTCTTCCTGAGAGAGGATAGGGGGGGTATTCATGGGAAACTGACGGATTTCCGCGGCTTTTGGGAAAAAGACCGGGCATTTGTTAGATTTCTTCATGAACTTATGCCATGCATCCAGAGGGGCTGCAAGCAGAAAGATAGCGGGACCTGTTAATTTTCAGTAATATGAAGAGAAAATACCCTGCGGGGTTTGAGTGGTAAATGGAATTGCCGCAATATATGTTCCATCTGTTGAAAAAAGAAGGTTTCCTGGCATGTATTATTGTCATGCCTTCCGTATATCCCCCCGGCAACGAACGCATTTACGTGGTGGACGCTCTGCGCGGCTTTGCCGTAATGGCGATCATGCTGCTGCATTTTCTTGAACATTTCATCTATAATTCCTATCCCGTGGCTTCTTCCCCAATGATGGAAGCGGCCAACCAGCAGTTCAAGGAGGTCTTTTTTTTCCTGTTTGCCGGCAAGTCCTACACCATTTTCGCCCTTCTGTTCGGATTCTCTTTTGCGGTCCAGTACCGTAACCAGGCCCGGAAGGGAAGGGATTTTGCGGGCAGGTTTGTCTGGCGCATGTGCCTGCTGGCGGTGTTCGCCTGCATGAATGCAGCGTTTTTCCCGGGCGGTGATGTTCTGCTGACTTTTTCACTTGCAGGTTTGTTGCTGGTGCCGTGCCGCCGGTTGAAGACATCCTCGCTGGTGGCTTTGTCCCTGTTTTTCCTGGCCCAGCCGCTGGAGTGGGCCTATGCGGCGGTTCAGTGGATGCATCCGGGCTGGGTTCCTCCCTCCCTGTCTGTTGCGGAATCGTACGCTTCCCTGAAATCCGCCGTGGATACGGGAAATTTCTGGGTGATGGCCTGGGAGAACCTGACTACAGGACAATGGGCCAGCCTGGCATGGGGTATTGAAGCCGGGCGTTTGATGCAGGCCCCGGGTCTGTTCCTGCTGGGGTTTGTTCTGGGGCGCCAGGATTTCTTTCTGCAGAATGACGGAACGGCTGTGTTCTGGACCCGCGGACTGCTGTTTTCCCTGGCCGGGGCCTGTGCATTTTACGTGGTGATGTGTCTGCCGGGGCTGCCGGGGCCTGTGCATACCGTGTTTAGCATGTGGCACAATGTTTGCTTTACCGGCGTATGGGTGGCCGGGTTCGTTCTGTTGTACCGGCTGGAATATTTCAGGAAAGCGACGGCTCCGCTGCTGACCTACGGGCGCATGAGCCTGACCAACTATGTTTCCCAGTCCGTGATCGGCTCCCTGATTTTTTTCCCGTATGCACTGGGGCTGGCTCCCTACTGCGGGTATCTGACCAGTTTTGCGGTCGGCTTTGCCGCCATGACCGGACAGATATGGTTCTGCCGCTGGTGGCTGGAGCGGCACCGCTACGGGGTGCTGGAAGGATTGTGGCACCGGGCGACATGGCTGGCCGCCGGGAAGGTTTCCGCTCCGGAACACCGGTAAGAAACGGGGGCCGGCGCAATGATGTTTCCCGATACTTGCGGGACGCTTTTTAGCGTCTTCTGCCAAAGCCGGTGATTTATCCGGACGGAGGATGCATCCGGTTCCGCAAGGGGCATTTTGGAGAGGAGACATGGAACAGGGGGCAGAGGCAGGAGGAAAAGGGATGAATGTTTCATGGCGGCGGGAGACATGAAAGCGCGGTATTTTTTGAAGAATGGCTTTCCGGGAGATTTTTTCCACAGGGAACGGTTTGTTTTCCTGGGGATGGCGTACCGCGCCCTCTCCGATCCGTGTTCCGGCGGCTTTTCCGACGGACTGATGCAGGAGGGGATTCCGTACCAGATGGCGCTTTTCTTTAAAGGGGAGATGTAGTATGGCATGGTGTATGGAAAGGAGGACGGGCATAGGCGGTTTTTTCGGGCTGGAATTGCCGGAGTACGGCAATTTCCCGCAATGGCATCCCGGCAGGAGTGTAGCCGTTAATTCCGGCAGACGCGCTTTGGAATATATCCTGCGCCGCCTGGGGGATGTGCGCTGTGTCCGTGTTCCCCTGTATACATGCCGGACGGTGGTGGAAACGATGGAACGGCTTGGCATTCCCGTGATTACTTACCGCATTGACGAACGCTTGGAACCGGAGGAACTGCCGGAATTGGAAAAGGGGGAATACCTTTTGTACACCAATTACTTCGGAATCAAAGAGAAATGCGTGGACCGTCTGGCTTCCCGGTATGGCGGCAGCCTGATTGTGGACAATGCGCTGGCCCTGTATTCTCCGGCCCGTTCCGGAGTGGCCTCCCTGTACAGCCCGCGAAAGTTTTCCGGTCTTCCTGACGGGGGGATCGCCGTGATGGATGCGGAGCGGTCCTTGCCGGAACCGGAGGAGCGGGACGAATCCCTGCCTGCCGCCGCTTTTTTGCTGGAATGCCTGGAGCATGGGCAGGAAAGGGCTTCCGCCGCCTGTGAACGGAATGAACGGCGCTTGCGGAATACCCCGCTGCGAAGGGTTTCCCGGCTGACGGAGCGACTGATGAGCGGCATTGATTATGAACAGGCGCGGCTGCTCCGCATGAATCATTTCCTTTTTCTTCATGAAAGGCTGGGCCATTTGAACCGTCTTTCCGTGGAGGCGGATTCCTTGTCCGCTCCGTGTTATTATCCGTTTTGGACAGCTTTTCCCGAGCTGAGGAACGTGCTGATTGATAAGCGCGTTCTGATTCCTCTCCTGTGGCCGGAGGTATTGGAACAGTCCCCTGCCGGCAGCCTGGAACGGAAACTGGCGCTGCATCTTCTGCCGCTTCCTGTGGACCAGCGCTGCGGGCCGCAGGACATGGAGCGCATCGCCCGGATTGTGGAGGCATTCTATTCCTGAAGAAAAGGGAGGATTATTTTGTTAGACAGTTGGATAAGACGTTGACGATACGTGAATGAATGTTCTAACATTTTTGGTATGTCCGACTACCTTTCCTCTCTGGGCTATCCTTTCCGTGGAAGGCCCATGGTTTTTGTCTTTTCCGTCATGATGGTATGGGGCGTGTTCCTGGCGGCCCGGGATGTTCTCATCGGATGGATTGCCGCCTTTTGTTTTCTGTTGCCTTTCATGTGCGCCTTTTTCATGAAAATGGTGAGGCAGTCCGCCATGGGAGAAGAGGATATCTGCCCCTTTCCTGAACTGGATGAATGGCTTGTCTCCCTCATGTTGCCTTTTGTCCGGCTGGTGGTGTGCATCATCGTTTCCTTCCTGCCTTTCGCCGTGTATGCGCATACTGCGGCCTGGGCGGCGGATACTACCCTGGCGTGGCTGTTCCTGGCGGCGGGTGTGATTTACTTTCCCGGTGTATTCATGAGAACCTCCGTTCGGGAACGTTTTTCCGGTCTTTCTCCCGTGGGCTGGTGGGGGCTGGTCAGAAGGGCTCCCTTTTCCTATGCCGGGTTACTTGGCGCCATATGCGCCGGGGGATGGATCATCCTGAACCTTCCTTCAGGGCCTTTGATGGATTTCGCCATGGTGCCCGTGAAGCTGTATGTCGCCTGCGTGTTGATGAATATGTGCGGACTGTTCATGCTCAAGCATGAATTTGCCGGGGAGGAAGAGGACGGCAGCTTTTCCCCTTCCGGGCCTGCGGCCTCGTGATGCTGCCGCCTTTCCGGCGGGCCGGGAACAGGTGAGTTTATTTGGCGGGTTCCTTGTCCAGGTTCAGGATGCCCAGTACAGACATGTTGCCTTCCGCATCTTTTCCGGAGGGGAGATAGACCTTCGCATTGTTCAGCATGTTTTCAAAGGCCTTGGCGCGGAGCATGTTCGGTCCCATGGCCTTTTCCTTCAATGCCAGTCCTTCCGCTTCCGCCCGGGCTGCTTCCAGGGCTGCTTCCGCCTGGGCCTTGCCCCGCATGACAATGACTTTGGCCTCCGCTTCTCCCCGGGCCAGGTTGGCGTTTGCTTCCTGGCGCGCTATTTCCATTTTCATGGCGCCTTCCGCCTCCCCGCGTGCACGCTGGATAGCGATGTCTTTCCGGGCGATTTGAAGTTCCGTTTCCTTGCGTTCGTTTTCCTGAGTCGTCTGAACTTTTCTGACGACGGATTCAATGATGGCCTGCGGGGGATTTGTTTCCCCCACGGCTACGGAATCCACAATAAAGGGGGTGCCGTCCAGCCGCTTGCTTAACTGCGTGTAAACGTTGTCGGAAATTTTTTGCAGGCTGCCGGAGGCGTCCAGGGCATTGTACTGGCTTAATTCCGCCCGCACGGCTGTACGGAAAGGCTGCTGAATGAAATTTTTGTAGGCAAAGAGCATGATTTCGTCCGCCACTTCGTCATCATTGCGGCCGGAGCTTTGGGCGATGCCTCCGTAATCTTCCATGAATTCCTTGACCCGGGACGGGTCCAGCCGGTAAACCAGAGAAGCTTTGCAGGAAATGGGGAGCTTGTCCTTGCCCAGGATAGCCCCTCCATTGCGGGCGTCGAATTCTTCCACCGTGGTATCCGGCGTGATGGAAACCTTGCTGACTTCCTTTCTCCACGCCCATCCCGTGGAGGACGGCCCGATCAGGATGCCTTCAAACCTGTTCTGTCCGAAAATGGGTTTGGAATAGACATATCCGGCAAAGCCGGACAATACGCGCTTGTTGCTGAAATTCTGGAAGGCAAAAATGGCGGCGCCCGCAGCGACGAAGATGACGGCGGGAATGAGCAGGGAGAAGACGGTTTTGGGAGATTTATTCATGACAGGGCAGCGGTTGTGACGGTATCCAACATAAGATGAGGCTGGTGAAAATCAAGTTATCTTTTCCTGTGCGGCCGGGAAAAGTGTTCCACTGAAAAAATTCTTTCCGGAAGAGGGAATGCGGCAAAGTATGTCCTCTTCTGAACACAGGGGAGTGCCGGAAATGTCTTATCCGGCAAAGGCTGCCTGTTCCGTGGGGGAGATTCCGGCGAGGTGCCGGACCTCCGCCCCGGAGGCGGGCCTCCATTTGGGTTAAGGTGATGAATGTAGCCATTACGGGATCCGGAGGATTTATAGGGAGTCATTTGTCCAAGCGTCTTGAGATGTTCGGGCATCGGGTGACGCCCTTGCGGCGCTATCTATTTGCCCAGGAGGGCGTGGATTGCCTGGCGCAGGCCCTGGCGGGATGCCATGCCGTCATCAATCTGGCCGGAGCGCCCATCGACCGGCGCTGGACGGATGCCTACAAGAGGGAGCTGGTGGAGAGCCGCATCATGACCACCCGCAAGCTGGTGGAAGCGGTCAACAGGCTGCATGAACCGCCGGGAGTGATGATTTCCGCCTCTGCTGTCGGGTACTATGGCTCGTCCGGCGGCTGTCATGGGGAACTGGACGCTCCGGAAGCGGATTCCTTTCTGGCGGAATTGTGCGTGGCCTGGGAAAAGGAGGCCGGGCTGGTGAACAGCTCCGTGCGGCTGGTCCTTACCCGGTTTGGCGTAGTCCTTTCTCCGGATGGAGGGGCGCTCCCCGAGATGATGCGGCCGGCCCGGTTCGGCGTTACGGCAACCGCAGGAAATCCGGATCATCTTTTTTCCTGGGTGGCTTTGGAAGATCTGGCGGATGCCCTGGTCTTCATTATGGGCAGGCAGTATATTTCCGGCCCGGTCAATGTAACGGCGCCGGAGCGCACCACCAACCGGGAATTCTACAGGGCAGCCGCGGAACATTTCCACACCCGTCTGTCCATCCGTGTTCCGGACGCCGTTCTGCGGTTGCTGATGGGAGAAGCTTCCCAGGTGATTACCGGCGGCCAGTGCGCCGTTCCGGAGACGCTGATGAGGGAAGGGTTTACGTTCCAATATCCGGATATCCGCACTTTTTTTAACAAAGCATTTTCTGTCAAATCATGAGCATGATACAGACCATCGTTACTTCCCTGTTTCACGGTCATTCCGTCAAAACCGATCCCATGCCGGATTTCAATCTGGAACGTTATCTGGGGGAATGGCACGAAATAGCCCGTCTGGAAAACTGGTTCGAGCGCGGGCTCAGCAGGGTTCTTGCCCGGTATGACCGCAGGGAGGACGGTTCCATTTCCGTGGTTAACAGCGGTTATGACGTTCGTACCGGGGAACGGAAGGAGGCGCGTGCACGGGCGGTGGCGGGGGATGCCCCCAATCATTTGAAAGTGTACTTTGTACCACTGGTATACGGCCGGTATGAAGTGGCTTTCCTGGATGAAAATTACACCCGCGCCGTAGTTTCCGGCGGTTCCCTGAATTATCTGTGGCTGCTTGCCCGCTCGCCGCAGTTGAAGGATGACGAGCTTCAGCCGATGCTTCATTGCGCGGAAAAACTGGGGTATGATACTTCCCGGTTGATTTACGCCAATGTCCAGGCCTCTCCGGACAAATGACATGGGGCGGGCTTGAAGAAGCGGTGTGCCGTGAATATGGGATATTTTTGAAATGGGGAATGTGGAAAAGGTGGCTTTTCTCCTGCCAGGAAAAAATTTTTGGGCATGGGCCGGGCGTTCCTTTCCAGTGTTCCGCCGTGCGGGAATGTCATGCTTTTGAATTCTCCGGTGTGGTTCTTCTTCCTGCATGGCTCCGGTCCCGTATTTTTCCGCTTTTTCCTGCCCCGTCCTTTCCGTTTTTTTGCAAAGAACAGGGAAAAACACAGGCGCCTGCTTAAAATAGGCTTGCAATCATGAGAAGGATGGATATGTTGACATTCATCCAAACATTGGATGTTTGGATGAATTACTTAAAGAAGGAGTAACAATGGATATTATTCATGACAACGCCGCTGATCTCAGCGCATTGAACGGCAAGACCGTTGCCGTGATCGGATATGGCGCCCAGGGGCGCGCTCAGGCACTTTGCATGCGTGATTCCGGTGTGAACGTGATTATCGGCGTTCGCCCCGGCAAGTCTTTTGACGCCGCCGCCCAGGATGGATTCCAGGTAATGAGCGTCGCGGAAGCCGCCGAAAAAGCGGACATCATTCACATTCTGCTGCCGGATGAAAGCCACGGCGCCGTGTATGAAGCTGAAATCAAGCCTCACTTGAAGGCCGGCAAGACGCTTTGCTGCTCCCATGGCTTCGCGTATGTTTTCAATACCATCGTCCCCCCCGCGGATGTAGATGTCATCATGGTGGCCCCCAAGGGCCCGGGCACGGAAGTGCGCCGAGTATTTGAAGAAGGGTTCGGCTGCCCCGGCCTGATTGCCGTTCATCAGAACCCCTCCGGCAAGGCCCGTGACGTGGCTCTTGCCATGGCCAAGGCTGAAGGCCTGACCCGCGGCGGCGTGCTGGAATGCACCATGGCCCAGGAAACGTATGAAGACCTGTTCGGTGAACAGAACGTCCTGTGCGGCGGTCTGGTGGACCTGATGAAGTACGGCTTTGAAACCCTGACGGAAGCCGGCTACCCGCCGGAAATGGCTTACTTCGAATGCGTGCATGAAGCCAAGCTTATTGTGGATCTGATTTATAACGGCGGCATTCAGAAAATGAACTCCGTGATTTCCAACACGGCCGAATTCGGCGAATATTACAACGGCCCGCAGATCCTGCCCGCGGAGGTGAAAGAACGCATGAAGGAATCCCTCAAGCGCATTGAATCCGGCAAGTTCGCCAAGGACTGGCTGGAAGAGGCAGCCAAGGGCGCTCCCAACCTCAAAGCCAAGCGCGAAGCCCTGGGCCAGCACCCGGTGGAAATCGTGGGCGCCAAGATTCGCAGCCTGTTTGAAAGGAACTAAGGTTTCTTTTACCTGGAACGCGTGCCGTTCCGCCGGAATGCGGCGGAGCGGCACGGATATTCCCGGGCTTTTCCCGGAAATCCGCCATTTGTTCAGTTTATGGAGCACGCCACGCCGGCCGTCAATGTGGAAAACGCCAGGGTATACCTGGGCGGGCACGAAATCCTGCACAATATTTCCTGGCAGGTGCAGCGCGGAGAACGTTGTTTTATTCTGGGGGCCAACGGCGCCGGAAAGACAACGCTGGTCAAGGTGCTGATGGGGTTTGCGTGGCCGCTCTTCGGAGCCAGGGTGCAGGTTCTGGGCAAGACCTTCGGGCACGTGAACCTGCTGGAATTGCGCAAGTCCATTGCGTGGGTGAGTCCGTTCATGCACAAGTGGCTGGAGGATGGCTCCTGGAACGGGCGCGACATGGTGCTTTCCGGCCCCGACGGCACTATCGGCCTCTTGAGGGAGCCGACGCCGGAAGAGGAGGAAAAAGCCGCAGGAATCATGAAATCCCTGAAAGCGGAGCATTTGATAGACAGACCGGTGGTAGCCATGTCTTCCGGGGAACAGGTGAAAGTGCTGATTGCCCGGGCTCTGATGACGAATCCGGAACTGATGATTCTGGACGAACCCAGCGTTTATCTGGATTTGGCAGGGCGGGAATTTTTATTGAAAACCATTGAAGAACTGGCTGAAACGAGGCCTGATCTGACCATCGTGTTCATCACCCAGCGCATTGAAGATATCCTTCCCGTATTTAACCGCGGCATGATTTTAAAGTCTGGAGAAATCGTGGCGCATGGAAGCCGGGACGAGGTGCTGACGGAGGAAAACCTGAAAGACGCCTTTGGGCTGGATATCCAGTTAATCAAGACGGAGAAGGGGCGTCTCTGGACCGTTATCCGATAATTTTTCATGAAGCAGTCCAAGACAATGGAGCTGAAGAAACCGGTGCGGGTGTCCCTGGCCCGCCAGGTGCTTACCGCCATGGAATCCATGATACGGTCCGGCAAATGGAAGGTTGGAGACCGCATTCCCGCGGAAGCGGAACTGGCCCGTGCCTTTTCCGTCAGCCACAACACCATCCGCGAAGCCCTTCAATCCCTGATTCACATGGGGATGCTGGAAGCGCGCCCCGGGGACGGCACGTACGTGATGGCGTCAGACCGCTTTGCCGTCGCGGTGAGCAACCGCCTCAAGGAATCCGAGCTGCCTCAGATTCTGGAGGCGCGGCTGGCTTTGGAAAAGGAAATTGCGCGGCTGGCCGCCGTTAAAAGGACGGATGAAGATTTGAAGGAGCTGGAAAATGCCCTGGAAGACTGCCACGGCAGGGTAAGGCAGGGCATTGAGGATGACATGCTGTTTCATGCCGCCGTGGCCCGCGCCACGCATAATCCGGTGCTCTCGGAATTATATAACGTGGTCATCCGCCATGTGCAGGAGAATCTGGAAAAGCTGCTTCAGGAGAAGCAATACGACTCCGGCGCCATGAAGCTGCATGACGACCTTCTCGCAGCCATCAGGAATCAGGAGGCGGATGAGGCGGAGAACATTATTGTAAAGATTGTGGAATTTGACACCGTCAGTATAGGCGGGTCATGCCCTTCTTAAATTAACGGAACAGGCGATTCCCATCATGCGGAATCGGCATTTTTTTCTTTTCGGCCTTTTTAGTAAGGCCGTCCGGAGAAATGAAATTGGGGAACAAGAAAGCAGAACCGGCATGAATAATTCTGAAAGAAAAAGTGTTGCGTTTTGTATTCATTGGTAATGAAGGCGAATGTATTTTCCATAATGATGTTGTTCTTTCATCTGTTTCCGGCATATGGAATCGACCCCAGCGTGAGGGGATTTGAAGAACTTCATGAAGTGTTGAAAAGTGCGGTTCGGGAACTTGATACCGTTCAGTCTCCGGATCATCTTTCTATGGCTATGAAGTATTTCCGTGCCTTGGTGGAGGAATGTGGGCGTAATCCCGATCTTGTTGCCGTTCTTGAGCTTACTTCAGAATCATGTCCCCCTCAACTAAAGGAGGCTTATAAAGCGGCAATGGAGTTGCAGGGGAAATTGCATGATGCCTCTAAACGGCTGGCTATGAGTGGAATGATGCAAAATAAAGAGGAAATCAAACCGTATTTGGAGTTTATGCAAAAGTTTACTTTAAAGAAAAATGCTCAAAAAAGAACGGAACCGCAGGTGCATGAAGGAGCGCCTCCCGAGACTGAGGATGCCCGGGACGCAAGAATGAAATGGTGGCGAGATGGAAAATTCGGCATGTTCATCCATTATGGGTTGTATTCCGGGCTGGCGGGGGAAATTCAGGGGAAAAAATATAAGGGATGCGTGGAATGGATTATGCAGTATTCCGGAGTGGATAGCGAAACATACGCCAGAGAGGCCCTTCCCCGGTTTAAGCCCAAACGCGGAAAGGCTGAGACATGGGTAAAATTGGCCAAAGAGGCCGGGTGCGTTTATACAATCCTGACAAGTCGGCATCATGAGGGTTTTAACATGTTTGATTCAAAATTCAGTGATTTTAACGTTAAAACGACCAAGGGTGTTGATATTGTAAAGGAATATGCAGAGGCATGTAAAAAATATGGAATGAAGGCAGGATATTATTTTTCCCTTCTTGACTGGAGCCATCCGGATTACGATCCGACAGGTTCAGGCATTTCTTATCCTAAGGGTAACTATGAGGCTCAAAAACAAGGACGGCGGCAATTCGGGAACCATGAAAAATACAAGGATTACCTTTACAATATTTTCAATGAGCTGCTGACCAGTTATGCCCCGGTAGATCTGGTATGGTGGGATTTCAGCCAGCCTGGTTTTCAGGGAGATAAGGCGTGGAATGCGACAGCATTGATGAAGAATCTTTTTGAAAAAAATCCCAAGGCAATTCAAAATAATCGCTTGTACCATTCTGCAAATCATCTTAGTGAAGGGGGAATCAGAGTAACTCCCGCATGGAAAGGGGATTATTCCACAGCGGAACACCATATTCCGGCAACTGGCATTAATGGAGATTGGGAAGCATGCCAGACTCTTAATGGAACATGGGGATATTCAGCGGATAATCAGGAATGGAAAACATCTCAAGCCCTGATTCGGGAGTTAATTGATACAGTTAGCCGCGGAGGGAACTTTCTGCTTAATATAGGCCCCATGCCCGACGGATCCATTCCTCCTGAAAGCATCCGTATTTTCAAGGAAATCGGTTTCTGGATGAAAAAAAACGGTGAAGCCATTTATGGAACCAGAGCCAATCCGCTGAATATTGAACTGACATGGGGACGCCTTACCAGAAAGGGGGAAGATATTACCTATATTTTTGTTTATGATAAACCGGATAATGGAGAGCTGACCATTCCCTGCTCGTTTGAGGGTGATGTGAAAGCGGTTCTGCTTGGCGGAGAGAAAACTGTCAACATGAGTCAGGATAAAAAGTCCAATACCACGACATTCTACATAAAAAATATGAAGATGGATACAGCCGCCACTGTGATCAAGGTGATGGGAAAACGCATGATTCACAAGAGGTCCGCGTGACCCTTCCGAGGGAGCTGGAAGGGGCGAAGGTTCCAGCTCCCCATTTTGAAAATGACATTGGATCGCCCTGTGTCACGGATGATAGTTTGCCGGACAAGGCAGTAAAAACAGCCAATGTGGTTTGTTTTATATTCTATCTGTAAAAATAGAATGAAGCCGGATTGTGTAGGAAGAGAAAGACCGACGTCCTTTTTTCCTGTTTTTAAAAAGTGGTATTCCCATGAATGGGATGCGTGTGGGAACGGGCTATGTTTTTTATTCTTTAACGAATATGGAAGTTTGTTAGAGTGCCCGATATGGCTATCCACACTGAATGGAAGTGCCTGGCATGCGGCGCCTTTCTGGCTATGGAAGATGTGAATATGGCTGCAGATATGGTGTTATGCCGCTCCTGCAATAAGATAAGCAAATTTTCAGAGATTGTTCAGGAGGAAAGGGATGAGGAAATTCTTGATTCCATTCCCCGCCGCATGAGCGTGACGAAAACGGCGAGGGGGCTGGAAATAACGTATAAGAAACCAAAAGGTGCGGGACTTTTTCTACTGATGTTTTCGATTTTTTGGAATTCTGTAACATGCGTTGCCCTGTTTGCGGTGAGGAAGGAAATGTCTTGCGAAAATCTGTTCGGACTATTGTTTTTAATCCCTTTTGTTCTGGTTGGGGCTGGTACATTTGCGGGAGCTTTTTATGTGTTGTTTGGCCGCATGACGCTGATCCTGACGCCAAGCAGGGGGGAATTGTTCCGAGGAGTAGGTAATCTGGGCCGCCGACAGCATTTTTTGCTGGAGAAAGATTCCCGTATTTCCATCGAGGAAAGCAGTATACGGCGGAATCATGGAACTCTGTATAAAATTGTGGTGGAGCAACCGGGAGGAAAGCCATTCGAGTTTTGTACGGGTATTGAGGAAGCGGAGGCCCGGCAGTATATAGCGGCTCTTTTACGACAGATGAGAGAGTAGTTCTGCCGTTCCGTAATTTCAGGCAAAGTCATGGAACGCCGGAGGATCTGGTTTGCGGAAACGAAGCGTCAGGGAATTTCTGAATGAGGTTTTTTGATTGATAGGGCGGCTAAGATACGTAGATAAACGCATGATGAAGAAAGAGCGCCTTTTGTTGATTCTATGCGGTTTGTTTTGCGGAGCGGCAGTGGCGCAGCCCCGTCTTCCCACACCGCCGAACATGATTGTCATTCTGGCGGATGACCTGGGTTATGGGGATTTGGGCTGTACTGGTTCCAGGCAGATTAAAACGCCTTCCATTGACCGGCTGGCCAAGGAGGGCGTGTTTTGCTCCCGGGCGTATGTGACGGCACCGATGTGTTCCCCCTCCCGCATGGGATTGCTGACGGGGCGTTTCCCCAAGCGTTACGGCATCACGACGAATCCCAATATCCAGATGGATTATCTTCCGGAGTCCCACTACGGGCTGCCGCAGACGGAAAAATTGATTCCGGAGTATTTGGCCCCCTACGGGTACCGGAGCGCGGTATTCGGCAAGTGGCATCTTGGCCATACGAAGGGATACACGCCGCCGGAGCGCGGTTTTACGCATTGGTGGGGGTTCCTGGGCGGTTCCCGGCATTATTTCCCCGTGAAGAAGGAGGCTGAAGGCCTGAATCCCTCCATGATTGTATCCAATTTTACGGATAAGACGGACATCACCTATTTGACGGACGATATTACAGACCGGGCGGTCGAATTTCTGCGGGAAGCCGGAAAGGATAAGAAACCTTTTTTCATGTTCGTTTCCTACAATGCCCCCCATTGGCCCAATGAAGCCAAACCGGAGGATATCGCCAAATTCAGGAACGTGCAGAACGGGGAACGACGGGTTTATTGCGCCATGGTATATGCGATGGACAGGGGAATAGGCCGCATTCTGGATGCCTTGAAAGCGGACGGTTTGGAAAAGGATACCATCGTCGTCTTCCTGTCGGACAATGGAGGCGCTCCGGAAGCTTCTTCCTGCAATGCCCCTTTCCGGGGTGCCAAGAGGCAGCATTTTGAGGGAGGTGTTCGCGTACCTTTTATTATCAGATATCCGGCGGACAAGCGTTTGATTCCCGGAAGCGTTTGCAGACAGCCTGTTTCCTCCGTGGATTTGCTTCCTGCTTTGCTGAAGGCGAATGGCCGTCACATTCCCAGGAAGCTGGACGGCATGGATATTCTGGAGCTGGTGGGGAACAAGGGAGCTTCCGTTCCGCGCACCTTTTTCTGGTGTACGGATTATACGTCCGCTGTGCTGGCCGGTGATATGAAGTACCTGCTGGTACCGGACCGCGCTCCGCAGTTTTACAATGTGGCGGATGATCCCCAGGAACAGAGGGATTTGTATTTTTCCAGGCACCAGGATGCGGATTCCCTCGCTAAAAAGCTGGGAACATACCTGACTACGACGCCTGCATGCCGTTTTCCCGACAGTATCAGCTGGTCCGCCAAATTGATGAGGGAGTATGACAAGACTGAGCCGGACAGACAGCCAGAGTAAGGCTGCGTTAGATTTAGCCCGTATTTCGTTCTGCATGCCAGCGTTTGGGAACCTCCCACGACGGGAGAGGGGGAGGAACCGCGTGCATGGTTTTCTTTTCCCGCTGAAAAACGCTTTATTTCAGGCGCTTGGGTTCCGCAATGCGGAGAATGTGCTCTCCGGGAAGGGCCAAGTTGCCTTTATCCCGGGCAATCATTTCAAAGTAGTGGGGATCCTGTGAGATCCAGATAAATTCGTTTTTTGCCTGTTCCATCTGCTCCCTTGATTTTTCCAGATGAGCCTGAAGGAAGGAACGTTCATGCTCCAGGGAGCGCAGATCCTTCCATGGCTTGAAACACACCAGGGAAAGCAGCATCGTCAGGCACAGGGCCAGGACAATGGCAAAGAGGCGCAGGGCTCTCTGGACGATCAGGGCACGTTTCTCCCGGCGGATTTCAAGCTCCGCCAGGGTAAAACGGTGGTAGTAGCGGCGTCTCCAGAGCATTCCTTGCAGTCAAACGACACATTTTTGATCATAGAATATGAATTTTACCACCATAAACTGCGTCATTTCCCAGTTCTTCTTCAATTCTAAGCAATTGGTTGTATTTGGCCATGCGGTCGGAACGGCTTAGAGAGCCGGTTTTGATTTGCCCCGCGTTCGTCGCTACGGCAATATCCGCGATCGTGGCGTCTTCCGTTTCCCCGGAGCGGTGGGAGATGATGGCGGAGTATTTGTTATCCTTGGCCAGTTCCACCGTATCCAGCGTTTCCGTCAGGGAACCTATCTGGTTGACTTTCACCAGGACGGCATTCGCTACATGGCGGGAAATGCCCTGATTCAGGAATTCCACATTCGTCACGAACAGGTCGTCCCCTACCAGCTGGGTATTGCCGCCCATGGCTTTAGTGAGCTGTTCCCAGCCCAGCCAGTCGTTTTCCGCACAGCCGTCCTCAATGGAAATGATGGGGTATTTTTTCTGGAGTTCCTGATAGTAAGCCGTCAGTTCCTCCGCCGTTCTGCCTTGGCCGTCTGATTTTTTGAAGACGTACAGGTTCCGGGAGGGATCATAGAATTCGGAGGAAGCCACGTCCAGGGCAATGAAGATATCCGTGCCCAGGGTGTACCCGGCCCGTTTTACGGCCTGTGCAATGCATTCCAGGGCGTCGTCCGCTGATTTCAGGGCCGGGGCGAATCCCCCTTCATCCCCCACGGCAGTGGAAAGGCCGCGGTCATGCAGCACATCCTTGAGCGCATGGAAAACTTCCGCCCCGTAGCGCAGGGATTCCCGGAAAGTGGGAGCCCCCTTGGGCATGATCATGAATTCCTGAAAGTCAATGGGGGAGTCCGAATGGGCCCCTCCATTGATGATGTTCATCATGGGGACGGGCAAAACCTTGGCGTTCGGCCCGCCCAGGTATTTGAAAAGGGGAAGGTTGAGCTGAATGGCGGCGGCTTTCGCCACGGCGAGGGAGACGCCCAGGATGGCGTTGGCCCCCAGGCGGGATTTATTGGGCGTGCCGTCCAGGTCGATCATGATTTTGTCAATGGCCGGCTGCAGGGTGGCATCGTGCCCTGATATTTCCGGGGCAATGATTTTATTGATGTTTTCCACGGCTTTAAGCACGCCCTTGCCTCCGTAGCGCTTGGCGTCCCCGTCCCGGAGTTCCCAGGCTTCATGCTCTCCGGTGGAGGCTCCGCTGGGGACGGATGCGCGTCCGATAGCTCCCCCGGCGAGGGCCACGTCCACTTCCACGGTGGGATTGCCCCGTGAGTCGATAATTTCACGGCCGCGGACGTCGATGATTTCCATTTCATTCATGATCATAAGATTTTTTCTTGTTCTTTTTAGACAGGGAAACGGGTTTTTCCGTTCCGGAGAAGCATGTCATGTCCCTGGAAGTTCCGGTTTCAAAAGCAGGACTGGCGCAGAAGGGGGGATGAAGATTGCCGGCGTCTTCAGGACCATAATGCCCCGCAGAGTGAAGGTTTTTTCTTGCCGGGCATCTGCCTGCCCATTTTTGGGAATCTTGCCCGGAAAGAAACTCAGGGAAATCAGGGAAGACAAGACGTTTGGTGAGGAGCATGAAACGCAGAGGGACAGGAGCAGCCGCTTTGGCACGGTGGAAACAGCATCAGGGGAAGACGCACCGTTTCGTGACGCAGGGAAGGACGGCATGCCGGAAAGGGGCCTTGATTCCGTCCCGTTCCGGGTATGGAATAAAAGCGCTTACTACTAAAACCATGCCTAACATTAACGATAATTTTCTCAAGTTGCAGGCGGGATATTTGTTCCCGGAAATAGGGCGCCGCGTACATGCGTTTGCCGAATCCCATCCGGAGGCGGCCAAAAGGCTGATTCGCTGCGGCATCGGCGATGTGACGGAGCCGCTTCCCATGGCGGCTATTGAAGCCATGCACCTGGCCGTGGATGATTTGTCCACTCATGAACGTTTTCACGGCTACGGTCCGGAGCAGGGGTATTTCTGGCTGAGGGAGGCAATCGCCAAAAAAGCCTATCAGGTTCACGGCGTGCATGTGGAAGTGGATGAGATTTATGTTTCTGACGGAGCTAAATGCGACACGGGAAACATTCTGGATATTTTCGGGACCGGCAACAAAATCGCCGTGCCGGACCCGGTTTATCCCGTGTATGTAGATACCAATGTCATGGCCGGGAATACCGGGAGTTCCAGCCCGGATGGTTCTTATGAAGGGCTGGTGTATCTGCCGTGCACTCCGGAAAATAATTTTGTGCCGCAATTGCCTGATGAGCATGTGGATTTGATTTACCTGTGTTTCCCGAACAATCCCACCGGAGCCGTGGCTTCCCGGAATGAACTGCTGAAATGGGTGGAATACGCCCGGGCGAACCGTGCCATTATTCTTTATGATTCCGCTTATGAGGCTTTCATACAGGATTCTTCCATTCCCAGATCCATTTTTGAAATTCCCGGCGCGCGGGATTGCGCCATTGAGTTCCGTTCCTTCTCCAAGCAAGGAGGCTTTACAGGGGTGCGCTGCGGTTATGTGGTGATTCCCAGGGAATTGCACGGATATGATTCCGAAGGGAACAAGGTTTCTATCAGCCAGCTCTGGAGCCGCCGCACCAGCACGAAATTCAACGGCGCTTCCTATATTGTCCAGCGGGGCGCCGCGGCTCTGTTCACCATGGAGGGCATGGCCCAGACCGCCGCGCTCATCAGCCATTACCTGGGGAATGCTTCGCTTCTGCTGAATGCCTGCCGCCAGGCGGGCATGCGCGTGTGGGGCGGGGAAAACGCCCCTTATGTATGGGTACAGTGTCCGGATGGTCTGGACAGCTGGCAAATGTTTGACAAGATGCTGCATGAGGCGAATGTGGTTATTACGCCTGGTTCCGGTTTTGGTTCCAGGGGGGAAGGATTCTTCCGCATTTCCGCGTTTAATTCACGGGAAAACGTGGATGAAGTCTGCCGCCGCATCCACAGCCTGTTTGCCAGATAGAAGGGCGTTTTCAGACAGATTGTCCAGGCCGCGGTGCAAAACACCGCGGCCTGTGTATTTCTTTTCGGGTGAGTTGATGACCGTGGCATTGCATTTCCTGCCGGGAGGGGGCTCCTGTAAAAAGGTCATCTTCCTTTCTTACGGATTTGGACCGGGAAAGAGCAGAGTCCGTTTTCAAGTGATGGGATTCCGGTAAAGGGGCGTTCCTATGGCATATTCGGCCCTTGCCCCCGTTCATTTGTACGGAGTAGGTTGTTGCTTATGTCCCCGTGGGTGCGCATGAGTTCCTTTTTCCGGCAGGCTGCTTTTCCTGCATGTTGCGCCTGCCTGCTGTCTGTTGCTGGCGCCATCCGGGGGCAGGAAGGGGAAGCGGAGCTCCCTTCTGTGGAGCCGCTTTCCTGCGCGCACTCCCCGGATGGGAGGGTAACAGTTCGGGGGGCGGTTATGGGTACGGTGTTCACGGTGCGCGCTTATCCCGGGAGTGGCATGGACGCGGGAGATGCGGAGAGGATTTGCGGGGAGGCTCTGGCCTGTGCCGCCCATTGGGAAAAAGTGATGTCCGCCATGGATGCGGAAAGCGGTCTGGCCCGGCTTAATGCTGCGGAATACGGCATTTCCGTGCCTGTTTCTCCGGAATTGGAAAGGGTGCTTCTTCTGGCCCTGGATTATGCCCGGCTGACGAACGGCGCTTTTGATCCCACGCTGGGGCCCTGCATCCGTCTGTGGAAAAAGAGCCGCCGCCTTGGCATTCTTCCGTCCGGCGAGGAACGGGAATGCGCGCTCCGTGCATGCGGATGGGAAAAGTTGTCCGTCCGTAAGGGAATGGCGGTCAAGGCGGTTTCTGGAATGAGGCTGGATTTGGGAGGCATGGGAAAGGGCTTTGCTGTGGACCGGATGGCGGAGATGTTGAAAACAAGGGGTGTATGTTCCTTCTTCATTGACAGTACCAGCGATGTTCTGGCCGGCGCTCCTCCTCCCGGGGAACCGGGATGGCGGCTGCGGGTGGATACGGGAAATGGGCAGGGGGAAGTGTTGCTGTTGAGCCATGCGGCCGTTTCCACTTCCGGGAGCGCCCGTCAGATGGTGAAAATTGGCGGGAAAGCGTATTCCCACGTGCTTGATCCCCGGTCGGGGCTGGGCGTTACGGAAGGGAGGCAGGTGAGCGTCCGGGCGTCTTCCGCTGCGCTGGCGGATGCCCTGGCGACGGCAGGGTGTGTGATGCGTGAGGAGGAGTTCCGTTCCCTGGCGGCCGGATTGCCGGGAGTGTCCGTTCCGGCCTTTTTTCAAAGTCCGCCATGTTCTGCGGGGGAAACGCAGAAACAGGATGGACTGCGGAAGGAGGGATGAATGGGGGCAATGAAAGGAATGGCAAAGCAACTACGTTTTTAAGGTACACCTTTATAACCCTATTTATGAGATTGTACCATTTTTTACTCCCTGCCGTTGTCAGCGCTGCCGTATCCGCATCATTTGGGGCAGAGTTTCCTAATCCCTATCCTGCGCCTGTTCCCGGTGTCCGCCTGACTCCAGAAATTCCGCTTTCACCCTCCATTAATGGCGCCCGTATCGTCGGGGCTACCCCCGGTTCCCGCATGCTGTTCCAGGTTCCCGTCTCCGGGGAGCGGCCCATGAAAATTCAGGCAACAGGGCTTCCCCCAGGCCTGAAGATGGATTCGCGCGGATTGATTGCGGGTACCGCTCCGTCCGGGAAGAGGGAATACAAGGTAAATATCCAGGCTTCCAACAGGCATGGAAAGGATATGAAGGAGCTGATTCTGAAGGTGGGGGACGAATTGTGCCTGACTCCGCCCATGGGCTGGAGCAGCTGGTATTCCTACAGTGAGGCTGTAGGGCAGGATAATGTGCTGAAGACGGCACGGCTTTTTGTGGAACGGGGGCTGGTCAATCATGGCTGGACCTATATCAACATTGACGACTGCTGGCAGGGCAGGCGCGGAGGGAAGTATGGCGCCATTCAACCCAATAAGCGTTTTCCTGACATGAAGGCCATGTGCGACGCTATTCACGCCATGGGCATGAAGGTGGGCATTTATTCCACGCCTTGGATGGGAACGTATGCCGGTTTTATCGGAGGGAGCGCGCCTAACGCTAAGTCGGACTACGGGGAAATGGCCATTCCGGAAAAGGAGCGCAAGCAGGAGGATCAAATTTTTGGAAGTTATCCGGGCGTTCATCGCAGAAAGGCGGATCATGTGGGAGCCGTCTGGCTGTTTGACCGTGACGCTAAACAATGGGCGGATTGGGGGGTCGATTATGTGAAGGTGGATTGGAACCCCAACGATGTGCCTACGACAAAACGTATCCGCAAGGCGCTGGACGAGTCCGGAAGGGATATCGTGCTCAGCTTGTCCAATGCCGCCCCGTACGAACATGTGGAAGAGCTGGGCAAGCTGGCGAATTTATGGCGGACGACGGGGGATATCCAGGATCACTGGGGCAGCGTCAGCGGCATCGGTTTTTCCCAGGAACGCTGGCAGAAGCATATGCGCCCGGGACATTGGAATGACCCGGACATTCTCCAGATTGGGAAGCTGGGCAAACCTAACCAGCCCAACACCACGTTTGTCCAGACGCGGCTGACTCCGGATGAACAGTACACTCACGTGACCCTGTGGTGCCTGCTGTCCGCTCCGCTCATCGTCTCCTGTGATTTGGAGCATATTGATTCGTTTACGATGGGGCTGCTTACCAATGACGAGGTGATAGCGGTGGATCAGGATCCGGCTGCCCGCCCCGCCCGCAAAGCGTGGCGCCAGGGGAGTTTCCAGGTGTGGACGAAGGAGTTGTCCGACGGTTCCGTGGCGGCCGGCTTTTTCAATACCGGGAAGGAGAAAGGAATTTTGAAGGTGAATCTGAAGGAGCTGGGGCTTTCCGGCGCGTATGAGGCAAGGGACCTCTGGAAACGCGCTGACCAGGGGACCGTACAGGGAGATATGGCGGTAGAATTGAACGGGCATGGAGCATCCATGTTCCGGTTCAGCAAAAAGAAGTAACGGGAAGGAGACGGCTCTGTATTCATTCAGGGGCGGCAGGTATATGCCGCCCCTGAAGCCTGTGGCAGGGGAGGCTTTTAATTGAACCGGCATCCATAGAAACAAACCTTCTGCACAAAATCCCACTTTTAAAGTACCTGCCTGCGGATTGCCGGATTCCAGGGGGCAGGAGGGGCTGTGAATGCCTCCCCTGTACCAGAGCTTGCGCTTCAATTCCGGAAAGTTTTTCCCGGGAAGCCTTTGTTATTGTGTAATAAAAAAACCGCTCCGGCAGATCCGGAGCGGTTCTTATAAAAGAGATTGATGTGACTTGCCTTAATCTCTCCCGACAGCTTTTCTAGGCGGCAATGCCGAAATGCTGCTGAATGGAGGCGAAAATCTTGTCGCGACGGGCGCGGGCTTTTTCAATGTCACGGGTTTTCAGCGAGAATCTCAGGCGTTCCGCCGTGGAGTCCGGCTTGTGAACCGTAACGTGGCACCACCAAACCCCCCTGTTATTCCACAGGTGGTGGTTGGGGTTGTCATCATTAATTCTAAGAGCGATTTTGGTTTGGGCTTTCATCTGTGTGATCTTTTCCAGTAGAGGACGTATTGTTTACGTCCGTTGGCGTATTAATGTTTCAATAAAACCTTCAACTTGGAGGTGCCTCACTTAAGCAGATGATCCCTTGTCTTTTTGGACATCTTTTTCTGCCAGTTGCTCACCTCGTTGAAGCCTTAGAGTTCAAGTGGTGAAACAACGTTCAAAAAAAAGAATCTTTTTTACAGGAGACCTACTTTTTTAAGAGTGTTGTAAGCACCGTTCTTGTTGATCGTACGCAGGGCCTTGGCGGAAATCTTCATTTTCACGAATTGACCGAGTTCAGGAACCCAGATGCGCTTCTCCTGAAGGTTGGGGAAAACGGTACGATTGACAGTCTTAGTGACGTGACGACCAATACCGCCCTTTTTCTTGGCAAGACCGGAGCGATGGATACGACGACCTTTGTGAGGCATGGTACCTCTGATGATGCAAATTCGGGACATGGCAATCGAAGTTATTTGTTAATGCGAGAGAGATAGTCTAGCGTATTTTTGCCTAAGGTCAAGAACAACCGGACGAAAGCCCTGGAATTTATCCTGGACTGTACGGAAGCATGCCTTTTCTTTTGCGTGAACTCCGGTTTTTTCTTCCATGATGAAGAGGGGCTGCAGAGGCGGTGAGCTGAAAGCGGGAGAGGCTGATCCGGGAAAATGAACGGTACCGCAGATAAAGAGGAAAATGAGGCGTTCTTCCGTATTTTTTCCCGGACTTCCTCTGTGGAGCAGGGGCAGGCCGGATAGCCGGGCCGGATGAAGGTCTTTCTCCACAGGAAAAGTGCAGAATGCGGGAAAGATTGCACCCCTGGGTTTTTTCACGGCAGCGGTATTATGGCTGACTGCTCCCGGGTAAAACGTATCCGGCGCTTGCACGGAGGGGCGTTCCATGAGAAAGTGAAAGCATGAGTGAGAATCATTATGCAGAGTTTTCCGAATGCAGCATGAAGCCCCAGGAAGTGCTGGAGTACGTTTCCGGCCCCATTCCCGTTCCGGAGGAGGGAGAAGTTCTGGTCCGGATGAAGGCGGCCCCGATCAATCCGGCGGACATCAATTTTGTGCAGGGAGTTTATGGTTTGAAGCCCGTATTGCCGCACTCCCGCGCCGGCCTGGAAGGCTGCGGCGTGGTGCAGGAGTCTCGCGCAGAGGGATTCCGAGAGGGAGATGAGGTGATTCTCCTGCGCGGCGTGGGTTCCTGGAGCGAGTATGTGGCGGTTCCCTCCGTGAATGTCATGAAGCTTCCGGTGGGGGTAGATCCCGTCCAGGCGGCCATGCTGAAGGTGAATCCCCTGACCGCCCTGCGCATGCTGGAAGGGTTCGTTTCCCTGGAGCCGGGGGATTGGCTGGTGCAGAATGCCGCCAATTCCGGAGTGGGAAGGTGCATTATTCAACTGGCCCGTGAAATGGGCGTGAAGACAGTGAATTTTGTGAGAAGGCCGGATGAATTGAGGGATGAATTGACTGAGCTGGGCGCCGATCTGGTGGTGGGCGAGGATGACGGGGATGTGGTGAAGAATACGCTGGCCCGCCTGGATGGAAAGAGGCCTGTGCTGGCTTCCAACGCCGTGGGCGGAGAAAGCGCCCTGCGCCTGATGGATATACTGGCTCCCGGCGGGAGCATGGTGACGTACGGAGCCATGAGCCGGAAGAGCATCAAGGTGCCGAACGGTTTTCTGATTTTCAAGGGTATTAAACTGGAGGGGCTGTGGGTGACGCAGTGGCTTAAGAATGCCCCTGTTTCAGAGATTGAGGCCGCCTATGACAAGCTGGCGCGCCTGATGGCGGACGGCAGGTTGAAGCAGGCCGTGGACACCGTTTATCCGCTGAGCGATGTGCGGAAAGCTGTGGAGAAGGCCCAGGAGGAGTTCCGCAGCGGCAAGGTGGTGCTGAGCATGGATTGCGCCTGATGCGCGGAAAGGGAGCTTTGTTTTCCCGTACTGCGGAATGCTGAAAGGACGTTTTCAGCGTTCCGTGGTTGGGGGCGTTGGCTGGCGGCGTTTTTGTTTGCCGGGAGAATGGTCTTGCTCAGGAAACGGGAAGTAAGGAGTTCCGTAGGAGCGTAGAGCCGGGAGGGACGGAGCGTGCGCGCCGTTTGGCTTCAGCCCAGCGTGGAATCAAGCCAGGTGTTGAGTATTTCCACGGCGGCTACCTGGTCGATGACGGGGCGGAAGTTTTTTGCCTTTTTCCCGGCGGCGTGCAGTTTTTCCTGCGCAATGACGGTGGTGAGGCATTCATCCATGAAGATCAGGGGAAGGCCGGGAAGGGCTGCGGCCAGTTCCCTTCCGAAAGCGCGCACCTTGGCCGCGGCAGTTCCTTCCGTGCCGTCCATGCGGACGGGAAGACCCAGCACCAGGGTGCGTATTCCCCGTTTCTGGACGAGCTGGACAATGCGGGAAATTCCGTCCGTCTGATGCCTGTGGATGGTTTCTACGGGATGGGCCATGATGCCCACGGGGTCCGTGGCGGCAATGCCGATGCGGGCTTCTCCGTAATCGATGCCCAAGGCGGGGTGCGGACTGGTCATCTGAGTTCGTCCGGCAGCTGGTTGACGATTTTCTTGATTTCGTCCGCCTTGTTTTTATCCGCAATGAGGATGGCGTCCGCCGTTTCCACCACAATCAGGTTTTCCACTCCCAGCAGGGCCACGTGCTTGTCTCCTTTCTGGGAGAAAACAATGTTGCCGGAGGCGTCCTGCACGGTGATGTCCGTGTTGGTGGTATTTTTATTGTGGGTTTCCAGATAGTTGGCTACGGATATCCAGGATCCTACATCGTCCCAGTCAAAGGTGGCTTCTATGTTCAGCACTCTGTCCGCATGCTCCATGAGCGCGAAGTCTATGGAAATGGGGGTGAGCGCCGGAAATTCTTCCCGAATGGTTTCCTGCGGGGCCGGAGATTCGGCAACGTGTTCCACGAAGGAGGCCAGTTCCGGGCAGTGCTTGTCCAGCTGTTCGCACACGGCGGGAATGCTCCAGACGAACATGCCGGCATTCCAGCAGAAATTGCCCCGGCTCAGGTAGGATGCGGCCGTGGCCGTGTCCGGTTTTTCGCGGAATTGAATGACTTCACGGCAGGAACAGCCCGGAACGGATTGGATTTCTTCTCCGCGTTCAATGTAGCCGTAGGAGGGGCAGGGCCAAGTAGGCTTGATCCCCACAGTGACAAGCGCTTTTTCCCTGGCAGCCGTGTCCATGGCAGCTTTCATCAGGGTGCGGAAAGATTCCTGGTCCTGAATGAGCTGGTCGGAGGGGATGACGAGCATGACTCCGTGCGGATCCGCCGCCTTGATGAGGCCGATGCCCAGGGCGATGGCGGGAGCCGTGTCCCGGCGCACGGGTTCGGAAATGATGTTGTCCACGGGAATATCGTGGGCCTGGCGGCGCACTTCCGCTTCCTGCAGATGGTTGGTCAGGATAAAGATGTTTTGCCGGGGCACCAGCCCGTCCAGCCTGTCGATGGCCTGGCGGAGGAGGGTTCCTTCCCCGAACATGTTCAGGAGCTGTTTGGGGCGGTGGTCGCGGGAGAGGGGCCAGAAACGGGTGCCGCTGCCGCCGGCCAGGATAAGAGCGTATTGGTTCATGTCTGTTTCGCAGGAATGGGGGTTAAAAAAGGTCAGAGCGCTCCGAAACGGCGTTTTCTGCGGGAGTAGTCCAGCAGAGCGGCTTCCATGTCCCGGTCGCCAAAGTCCGGCCACAATGTGTCCGTCACGTAAATTTCCGCGTAGCTGATCTGCCAGAGAAGAAAGTTGGAGACGCGCATTTCTCCGGAGGTGCGGATAAGCAGGTCCGGTTCCGGCATGCCGGCGGTGTCCAGATACTCGCCGAACAGGTCTTCCGTCACGGCATCCGGCTGGAGCTCCCCGCGGGAGACTTTTTCCGCTATTTTCCTGGCGGCGGAGGCAATTTCCCCACGGCTGCCGTAGGAAATGGCCAGAACCAGGTTGAGCCTGGTGTTTCCCGAAGTGGCTTCCAGACTGTCCTGAAGAAGTTTCCGGGTGCGGGCGGGAAGACGGGAAAGGTCGCCTATGGCATGAAGGCGCACGCCTTTTTCCATCATTTGATGGAGACGTTTTTTCAGGAATTCGTGCAGCAGGAGCATTAACGCGTGCACTTCCGTCTTCGGGCGGTTCCAGTTTTCCGAGGAAAAAGCGTAAAGAGTGAGCCAGGGAATATTATGGGTCATGCAGAAGTCCGCACAGCGCTCCACCGTATCCGCTCCCGCCCGGTGGCCTGCCTGCCGCGGCAGATGACGGCTGTTCGCCCAACGGCCGTTGCCGTCCATGATGCAGGCGATGTGAATCGGCAGTTTTTCCTTGGGAATGGTAAGCATAGATAGGCGTTGCTTTACTCTAGTCCATGACCGGATCCAGTTCAACACGCAAGTTGTTCAGGATGTATTCCTGTCTTTCCCGCGTGTTTTTGCCCATGTAGAAGGACAGCAGGTCTTTCACCTTGTGGGAGTCTTCCAGACGGACGCGGTCCAGGCGCATCCCTTCCCCGATGAAAGCCTTGAATTCCTGGGGGGAGATTTCTCCCAGGCCTTTGAACCGGGTAATTTCCGGGTTTTTCCCCAGCAGGCCGATGGCTTCCTCCCTTTCTGCGTCCGAGTAGCAGTAGATCGTTTGCTGTTTGTTGCGCACGCGGAAGAGGGGCGTCTGGAGGATGAAAAGGTGTCCCTCCCGTATCAATTCCGGAAAGAACTGGATGAAGAATGTCATCAGCAGGATACGGATGTGCATGCCGTCGTCATCAGCGTCCGTGGCGATGACCACTTTGTCATAGCGCAGTTCCTCCAGCCCGTTTTCAATGTTCAGGGCATGCTGGAGGAAGTTGAATTCCTCATTTTCATAGACGACTTTACGGCTCATGCCGAAGGAGTTCAGCGGCTTGCCCCGCAGGGAGAAAACGGCCTGGGTTTCCGCGTCGCGCGCCGTCGTGATAGAGCCGGAGGCGGAGATACCTTCCGTAATGAAGAGGGTGGTTTCCCCGGCGCGGGAGTGCTTGGAGTTGTAATGCACCCGGCAGTCCCGGAGATTCTTGTTGTGAATTTTGGCCTTGCGGGCGTTTTCGCGCGCCAGTTTCTGGATGCCGGAGAGTTCCTTGCGGTCCCGTTCGGAATCCTTAATCTTGGCTTCCAGGGCTTTGGCCGTTTCCGGGTTTTTGTGCAGGTAGTTGTCCAGCTCCCTGGCAATGAAGTTGCCCACAAAGGTGCGGATGGTTTCCCCTTCCGGGCTGATGGTGTTGGAGCCCAGTTTGGTTTTGGTCTGGGATTCGAAGACGGGTTCCTTCACCTTGATGGAGATGGCGGCTACGAGGGAGGAACGGATGTCCCCCGCCTCATAATTTTTCTTGAAGAAGTCCCTCAGGGTTTTGACGATGGCTTCCCGGAAGGCCGCCTGGTGGGTGCCTCCCTGGGTGGTGTGCTGCCCGTTGACGAAGGAGTAGTGCTCCTCCCCGTATTGGCCGCCATGAGTGAAGGCCACTTCAATGTCATGCCCTTCCAGGTGGATGATGGGGTACAGGGGTTCTTCGCTCATCGCTTCCGCAAGCAGGTCCAGCAACCCGTTTTTGGAGATGTAGCGGCGGCCGTTGAAATGCAAGGCCAGCCCTTTGTTGAGGTAGGAGTAGTATCTGCACATTTTTTCGATATACTCCGGCCGGAATTGCGTGGCCGCTGGAAAGATATCCGGGTCCGCGTGGAAAGCCGTGCGGGTGCCGTTGGGTTCCTCCGTGGCGCCGTCCTTCCGTCCCTTGGGGATTTCCTTTCCGCGGCAGAACTGGTAGGACCGCGTTTCCCCGTCGCGGTAGGCCTGGATTTCAAAAAAGTCGGACAGGGCGTTGACCGCCTTGATGCCCACTCCGTTGAGGCCTACGGATTTTTTGAAAGCGTCGCTGTCATATTTGGCTCCGGTGTTGATTTTTGCGGCGCAGTCCAGCAGTTTGCCCAGCGGAATGCCGCGGCCGAAGTCGCGCACTTCGCACAGGCCGTCCGGAGTCACGTCAATGGTGATTTTTTTGCCGAACCCCATGACGAATTCGTCGATTGAGTTGTCGATGACTTCTTTTAAAAGGACGTAAATGCCGTCGTCCGGAGAAGCGCCGTCCCCCAATTTGCCGATGTACATCCCCGGGCGCATGCGGATGTGTTCCCTCCAATCCAGGGTTTTGATGCTGTTTTCGTCGTAGGCCATGTGCAACGGGGTCGCGCTTATTATAGCGGCGCCCCCGGAATTTGCGAAGAAAAAATGAGGGCCCGTTCGTTTGTGTTTGATGAAGCTTGACCCGGAGGCCGTCCCTTGGTGGAATCCACGGCGTATGATCAGTTGCAAGGCTCCGTGCAAAGTGAACGTTTCCCTCCGCGTTCTGGGAAAGAGGCCGGACGGCTTCCATGAGGTGGATACTGTGATGGTTCCCCTGGATTTGTGCGATGTGCTGGAGTTTTCCCCGGCGGCCTGTCTGGAAATGAGCTGCGACGCCCCGGGCGTGCCTCTGGATGAGAGCAACCTGGTTATGAAAGCGGGACGGCTGATGGAGCGGGAGCTGGGAAGGTCCATGCCGTGGCATGTCCGCCTGGTGAAAAAGGTGCCCCATGGTGCGGGGCTGGGCGGCGGCAGCAGTGACGCCGCATGCGTGCTGCGTACCCTCAATGAGCTGGAACACGGAGGTTTGTCCCGGGAGCGTCTGGCGGAGCTGGGAGGGGAAATCGGCTCCGACGTGGGGTTTTTCATTTATGGCGCGGCGAGCCGCTGCACCGGGCGCGGAGAGAAGGTGGAGCCCTTGCCGGAGTGGAAGGGATGGCGTCCCCGGGTTGTTTTATTGAAGCCGTCGTTTGGGGTTTCCACACCGGACGCCTACCGCCGCTGGTCCGGTTCCAGGGAATTGCCCGACATTCCTTATGGGGAGCAGGATGTGGGCGGCCATGTGCTGGTCAATGATCTGGAAAGGCCCGTGTTTGAAAAGCATTTATTCCTGGCGGAAGTGAAGCGCTGGCTGATGGGGCGGCCCGGGGTGCGCGGCGCCATGATGTCCGGTTCCGGTTCCACCATGTTCGCCGTGGTGGAGGATGAAGGAACCGGACGCGCGCTGATGGAGGATGCCGCCCGGGAGCTGGACCCCACTTTATGGATGTGGTCCGGCCTGGTGATGCAGGATGACGCGCGGTAAAAACATGATTCCGCAGGAGGCCTTGCCTTGACGGAGGGGGATGCATGCCGTTACACTCCGTCCATGATTAAGAGTTTGTTGGCAGGCATGATGGTGGCGGCTGTATGCGCCGTCCAGGCCGGTGAATATGGGGACAGCGCCGTCCGGGCCGCCCGGGAGCTTTCCGGGGCGGTGAAGACGGGCGACATGATGTGGATGATTGAGAAGATGTACCCGCCCATGAAGAAGCAGCTTGTTGCTTCCTTTCCAGGCGGGGAGGCCTCCTTCATGGAGACCATGAGGGAAAAGATGCAGGCCGCCGCCGCCGTGATGAAGGAACGCGGCATGGTGGTGGAGACGTATGAAATAGGCCAGCCTGCGGCGGAACATCTGGTGAAGGGAGGCGGGGAGGTGCTGGTGGTGCTTCCCACGCGGATGGTCATTTCCATGAAGCGTCCGGACGGGGTGCCCGTGAAGGTGGAGAATACCGGTGTTCTGGTGCTGGTGAAGGATTTGAAGGATAAGGGGCCCTGGACGTTCATCGACGCTTCCAGAATGAATGCGAACGGCTTGCGCTCCATGTTCTATGACCTGCCTGAAAAGGTGAATCTTCCGCCGGTTTCTTCCCGCCAGCTTCCCGTGGGCCAGTAAGGGGGGCAGGTTCCCACATATGAAGGCCGCCGGGGAAGAGGGCATGGAAGGCGTCAGCGCTTTTGAGGCTTATGTCCACCGGGCATTTGCCCCGGACGGATTGTTTTCCCGCGCCAGGGATTTTGAGTACCGGGAGGAGCAGCAGAGCATGGCCCTGGCTGTGGCGAGGGCGCTCCAGGTGGATGCGCCGCTGCTGGTGGAGGCCGGCACAGGCGTGGGCAAATCCCTGGGGTATTTGCTGCCGGCGGTGAAGTTTGCTTTGGATTTTGACCGGAAGGCGGTGATTTCCACGCATACCATCAATTTGCAGGAGCAGTTGTTCAACAAGGATATTCCGCTGCTGCGCACCGCCCTGGGGATTGATTTTTCCGCCGCCCTGCTGAAGGGCAGGCAGAATTACCTGTGCCATACCCGCCTGCGGCGTGCGCTGGCGCAGATGGATTCCCTCTTTACGCAGGGTGAGGCCGCGGAGTTGAAGAGGATCCAGGACTGGGCCCTGAGAACGCAGGACGGCACCCTGAGCGATATGGCATTTCGGCCGTCTTCCAAGGTATGGGCCATGGTCTGCAGCGAACCGCATGCGTGCAGCATGCGCCATTGCGGCCCTTCCTGTCCGTACCAGGCAGCCCGCAAGCGGGTTCTGGAGGCCAAAGTAGTGGTGCTTAACCATACCCTGTTTTTCGGGCTGATGGCCCAGGCGGAGGATTCCGAGGAGGCGGGGTTCGTGTTTCCCGGGGATTTTGTGATTCTGGACGAGGCTCACATGATTGAGAACATCGCCGCCCGCCAGCTAGGCGTCCAGCTCTCGGAACCGCATTTGAATTATGAATTGCTGCGGATGTACAATCCGCGCACGCACAAGGGGTTGCTGAAACCGCTGAACAATCCGTCCCTGTTTCAGCGGGTTCAGGACGTGATGGACGCCTCCGGCCTGTTTTTCCAGAATGCGCGGGATGACCTGGGGTTTGCTGGTTCCGGAAAGATTGTCCGCATTCTTCAGCCGGAGTGGTCGCAGGATATTCTTTCTCAGCCTTTGATGGAACTGATCGGGGAATTGAAAACGGAGAGGGAGAAACAGGAGGAAAACGCAGCCGCGAAGGATGAACTGGCGGATATGGCCGCCCGGATGGAGGAGGCGCAGGCTTCCCTGAAGGTGCTGATGGACATGACGGAGGAAGGTCACGTATATTGGGCGGAGCGTTCCGGTCCGGATGGAAGGAACATGAGCGTTTGCTCCGCTCCCGTGGAGGTGGGAGATATTTTGAGGGAACGCCTGTTTTTCGCCGGACGTTCCGCCATTCTGACTTCCGCCACGCTGGGGACCGGAGATGCGGACATGAGTTATTTTGCGGGGCGCGTAGGGGCGGAAAGCGTTCGGAAGCTTCAGATTGGAAGCCCGTTCAATTACCGGGAGCAGATGCGGCTGATTGTAGCCCGCTCTATGCCGGAGCCGGACCAGCCGGAGTATGCGGAAGTTTTGCCGGAATGGATTAAAAGGTATCTGGCGGAGTCCCGCGGCAGGGCTTTCGTGCTGTTTACCAGCTATCGTCTGATGGTTCAGGCGGCGGAGAAAGTGCGTCCTTTTTGCGAGGAACAGGGATGGACGCTGTATGTGCAGGGGCAGGATATGCAGCGGCATGCCATGCTGGAGGCGTTCCGGAAGGATGTGGACAGCGTGCTTTTCGGTACGGACAGTTTCTGGACCGGGGTGGATGTGCCGGGAGAATCTCTTTCCAACGTTATTGTCACGCGCTTGCCGTTTGAAGTGCCGGATCATCCGCTTGTGGAGTCCCGTTTTGAGAGTATCAGGGAACGCGGGGGGAATCCGTTTTACGAATATTCCGTACCTGTAGCCATTCTGAAGCTGCGGCAGGGGGTAGGGCGGCTGATCCGCACCAGGAGCGATTCCGGCATGGTGGTGATTCTTGATCCGCGCGTAGCTACCAAGAGGTATGGAATGCGTTTTCTCAAGTCCCTGCCGGAGGCCCGGCTGGAGTTTGTATGAGGTTTTTTCAGGATGCCCCGGAATTGTTCCGTTGCCTCTCCTGCCGCATCAGGAGGTAGCTGAGGGGTTGTTCCAGGCGCGCTTCTTCCAGAAGGGAGCGGTCTGCAAAGATGTCGGGAACGGGAGCGTCTGCCAGGATGGAACCGTCTTTCATTACGATGCAGCGCGTGCACAGATCCATGACCATGTCCAGATCATGGGTAGCAATGATTTTGGTATGGGTGAATTGGCGCAACAGGCTGATGAGGGTACGGCGGGAGGCAGGGTCCAGGTTAGCGCTCGGTTCGTCCAGCACCAGGATGTCCGGACTCATGGAGAGGACCGTGGCGATGGAGACGGCCCGTTTTTCCCCTCCAGAAAGATGGTGGGTCATTTTGTCTGCCAGGGCTTCCGCATGGACTTCCCGCAGGGCCTGTTCCACGCGGCGGCGGATTTCCTCCGGGGGGAGCCCCATGTTGAGCGGCCCGAAGGCCACGTCTTCCCGGACAGTAGGCATGAATAGCTGGTCTTCCGCCTGCTGGAAGACCATTCCCACGCTTTCCCGGACGCGGGCGACGGTTTTGGGGGTCACGGGAATGTCCCCTACCCGTACCTGGCCGGAAGAGGGGGGCAGCAGGCCGTTGAGGTGGAGCAGCAGCGTGGATTTCCCTGCGCCGTTCCCGCCTACGACGGCGACGGATTCCCCGTGGGTGATGCGCAGGGAAACGCCGTTCAGCGCCGGAGGGGAATCCGGGTAACTGAAACACAAGTCAATAGTTTCTACAAGGTGGTGGCTCATGGGATGAGGCTGCGGGCGTACTGGCCCGCGAGCATGGTGATGTTGAAACAGCGGAACAGAATGACGAGAATGCAGAAAAGAAGGCCTCCCGCTGCGCCGCGGCCAGTGATGACGCTGCGGGAATTGACGAATTCAGGATCTTCCCCGCCTCTGCACAGGACGGCCTGGTAAATGCGTTCCGCCCGCCCGAATGTCCGCAGCAGAAGTTGTCCGGCCATAGCCCCCCACGTGGAAAGAGGGATGGGCCCGGAGCCTCCCCGCCGGGAGCGGAATGCCATCAGCATATGTTGGCATTCATCCACCAGGATAAAGGCGTACCGGTACAGGAAGGTCATCAGCGTGATTAGAATGCGCGGAGCGCCGAGCTGCCTCAGGCCGCGGCAGAGAGGCGCAAAGCCTGTGGAGGCCAACAGCGTGAAGGCACCCAGGATGGTGAGCATGCACCTCAGGATGATGGAGATGAAGGAGATCATGCCCTGCGTGACGGGAATGCCGAACCATTCTCCCATGGGAGTTCTGTCCACCAGAGGGTTGAAGAGGCCTATCATGACGGCGACGGGCAGCAGCCACAGGGTACGTTTCAGAAGGTAGCCCAGGGGAAGGCCCGCCAGGCGGATGACACAGACCGGGAACAGGAAGAAAGGCAGGAGCCCCGTAATTTCCTGCGGAGGCCAGGAAAGAACGCAGATTTGATAGACGAGGAAAGCTCCGATTTTAATGCGGGCGTCCAGACGGTGGATGCCGGTATTTCCGCAGGAAAACCGATCCATCTGGCGGAATTGCTGCGAGGCGTCCGTAAACAGTGGCATGGGGAGGGTCAGCGGGGGCAGTGGCTGTGCGGTTTTCTGCCGAACAGGAAACCGGCCGCAAAAATAAGGGCTGCGATAATGGCGCTTCCCAGCACGCCGGCCATGCTCGTTTCAGGGTTGACAATGGAGGAGGAAGCTTCCGTTTCCGCGGTGTTTGCCCCGTCATCAGCGGGAAAGGCGTAGTCCGGCATAATGGCGGTGGCCTCCTGTACGGTTTCCAGGTTCCGGTGGAGGGGGGACGGTTCCGCCAGCCTGGTTTCTTCCGACCCGGTGACTCCGGCTACAGACCATTCCAGTCCGTCAGGATAGGCGGAGGCGAACCAGGAGAGGGCGGCTCCGCAGAGCAGGGCCGCTACCGCAAAGATGCCCAAAACGGTCCAGGATGCTTTTTTGACGGTTCCGGTTTCCAAGTCGGCCGGGCGCAGCAGGGACGGCTGTGCCTTGCTGATGAAGATGACGACGGCTGCCGTAGCAAGGCCTTCTACGGTGCCGATGGCCAGATGAATGGGCAGCATCAATTCAACAAATTGGGCGAAGGGCAGGGCTGAGATGCCGGAGGCCGTTGTTTCCAGAACGACGGAGAAGGCCCCCATCTGGAGCCCGATGACGGCGGCGATGACGCTGGCCAGCGTGATGCGGCCCGTGCCGGTTTTTGTTCCGGCCAGGGGCCTGTAAATGAAAGGGTAAGCCACCAGGCAGGAGAAAAACCCCATATTGAAAATATTGCAGCCCAGGGCCAGCAGTCCCCCATCCGCAAAGAAAAGGGCCTGCACCGTCAGGATGGCCGCCATGACCAGGAACCCCGCATACGGTCCCAGAAGGACCGCCAGGATGAGGCCGCCGCCCAGATGGCCGCTGGAGCCGGTGCCCGGAATGGTGAAATTCAGCATCTGGCAGGCAAAGATGAAGGCTCCCAGCACGCCCATGAGCGGGACGAGCCGCATTTCTTTTTCCTGCCTGACCTTACGTGCGCAGAGCGTTGTAATTGCAGCGGAAGCCGCCCACATGGTGCAGCCTACCGCCGGTGAGATGAAGCCGTCCGCCATATGCATGATGTTGATGCCTTTCTATTGAATAGTGTGAAGTATTGCTGAAAGCCCCGTACCGGGCAGATTGGCGCCACTTTAGCATAAACGCCGCAAAGCCGAAGAAGGAAATGCGGCAACGGAGGAAAGTATGTTCCTTCCGCTTCTCGGTTTTGGTTCCCGTGCGGAGCTGGTAAGGACTATTTCCGGCAAAAGAGCCTTTCCGGAGGGGGAACGGAAGGGAGGGCGCGTTTCTTCGGGTGTATCCGGCGGCAATTCATCTGCCGTTCCGTGCCGACAAAGGGTGTGGACGGGTTGGGCGTGATGCAGGCGGGAAAACTGTCTGCTAGACGGGACCCATGATGAATTTTTCCATAGCCAGGTGTTTGTTTTCCATAGGAGGATGCACGACAATCCTAGGCAATATTTCCGCAGACACGGCCGTGTCTTCCGCCGGAGCCATCGGAGGCCTGGGCGTTCTGACGATTGCCGTGAATTACACGCTGAATTTGCTCAAAAAGAAGGATGAGCAGTTGATGGCGAAGGATGCCCGCATTGAAGCCCTGATGGACCGCCTGATTGACAAATGCCCGAATTGCGAGCTGGCGAAAGCAGCCAACAAGTCCCTGCTGGATGATGAATGACGGCAGGCGCGGGGGACTATCTCCCGTCAGCGTCCGCCATGCGGGTGTAAACCTCCCGGGTTCCGTCCGTGTTCAGAATCAGCGTGTTTCTGCTGAGACTGTCAATGGTGGAGGTAGCGGTGAAGAGGGAGGAATTGCCGTTTCCCATGCTTTTCCCCGTCAGGATCAGGCGGCTGCCGTCCAGCTGCCAGCCTTGGTAGAGAAGCGTGTGCATGTTGATGGAAACGGCCCTGCCGTCCGGCAGGAGCTGCATTCCCTGGACATGCCCAGGCTGCCCGGGGACGGGCTGGGTCCAGGAGCCGGAGAGGCTGGCGGGAGTGGGCTGCATGGAGCAGGATGCCGCCAGCAGGAACAGGGCCGGGAGAAAGAGGGAAAATTTCACGGCGAGGGAGTTCAGCGTTGTTCCCGGATGATTTCCGTGCCGATGCCGTCCGGAGTGAAAATTTCCAGCAGCAGGGTGTGGGGAAGGCGTCCGTCAATGAAGTGCACTTTGCGCACACCCGCGTTCAGGGCGTCAATGGCGGAGTGGATTTTAGGTATCATGCCGCCGGATACGGTGCCGTCCTTGATAAGGTCGAGGGCTTCCGTACGCGTGACGGATTTGATGAGGGTGGAGGGATCCGAAGGGTCTTTCATGATTCCGGGGACATCGGAAATATAGATGAGTTTCACCGGCTTGAGTTCCTTGGCCAGGGCGGCGGCTGCCAGGTCTGCGTTCACATTGAGCGGTTTATGGGTGCCCAGTTCTTTTGCCAGCGGAGAGACGATGGGGGTGATCTGGAGTTCCAGCGCTTCCGTGATGCGCTCCGTCAGGCAACCGATGACGTTGCCCACTTCACCGATATCTATGGGGTTGCCCTGTTCATCTTTTTCATGGATGCGTTCCCCAACGAAGATTTCCGTGCCGGGAATGCCTACGCCCTTGCCGCCGTAGTCGCGGAACATTTGAACCAGACCGGGATTGATGGTTCCGGAAAGGGTGCGTTCCACAATGGAAATGGCTTCCGGAGTCGTGACGCGAAGCCCGTTGACGAAATGGGCTTCCAGCCCTGCCTCCGCCATCGCCTTGGAAATGGCTTTGCCCCCGCCGTGGACAATCACGGGGTTGAAGCCCAGGACTTCCAGCAGAACGATGTCCCGCATGAGCTTTTTGACCAGGCGGGCGTCATCCATGGCGCTGCCGCCGAATTTGATGAGGAATGTTTTGTCCCGGTAGGCCTGGAGGTAGGGGAGGGCGCCGACAATGACGGAGGCCTGTTCAATCAGGCGGGTGATTTTGGAGTCCATGTCAGTAATGAAACGGTAGGAGTTTTAACGGAAGGAGAGGGAGATTTTGAGGCAGGACCCGTTCAAAGCAGGCGCCTGCTTCTGAAGTAAACCAGGGGCAGGATGATGGAAACGAGCATGACTACCAGGGAGATGTAGTAGCCGTATTCGTTTTCCAGGCCGGGCATGTGGGCGAAGTTCATCCCATAAATGCTGGCAATTAACGTGGGGGGCATGAAGACCACGGCCGCCACGGTGAAGATTTTAACGATTTCGTTCTGTTCGATGTTGATGAGTCCCAGAACGGCGTCCAGCATGAAGTTGACGTTGCTGGAAAGGAAGTTGGCGTATTCGGAAAGGGAAGTGACGTCCCGGCTCAGAGGACGCAGCTTGATGTACAGCGTGGAGTTGGTGTCGTCCAAGGCCTCTTCGTTGCTGGCGTACGTGAGCAGGCGCAGAAGGTTGACCAGGCAGTCCCGCTGGCGGGTGAGCAGGTCGCCCACGCGGCCCAGGTCCTGGAGCGTCAGGCGCAGGGCACTGGAGACGGGCACCCGCTTGCTGGTCTTGCCTTCAGGTTCGTCCCTGCGGAAGATGTTTTTGGAAAGGCGGTCCAGTTCTGCGCCGAAACGTTCCAGCACGTCCGCTTGGCGGTCCACGATGGTTTCCAGCAGGCCGGTGAAAACCTGGTCCCGGCTGATTTGCTTCTGGCGCAGGAGCTGGTGGGAAAAAACGCGGAAGGAATAGGAGTCCGAATGGCGGATGGTGATGATTTTCGCCCCCATGAGGACGAAGGTGATTTCCGACAGGGAGGGGGATTCCGTATCCACGCGGCTGAGAACCGTGGTGGTCATGAAGCGCGCTCCGTCCTCCGTGTACAGACGGCTGGTGGCCTCAATCTCCCTCATTTCGTCATAGGTCGGCATTTCCAGCCCGCAGAGGCGTTCCACAAACTTGATTTCCGCCGGTTCCGGGGTAAGGAGGTCAATCCAGAAGACGGAATCCAAGTGTTGTTCCGCCGCATCCACCTGGGTGGTGCGCTCAATGCCTTCCGGAGTTTGACGATAGAGCCGGATCATGCCGTTGATTTCGGTGGGGGGATGGAACGATGCCGTGCATGAGGTCGAGTGACACCCAACGCAGGCATGATGCCTTGTTTGTTCAGGGAAGGGAAGTAAAAAGGGTGACAAAAAGAGGCCCGGTCCCCAAGGTGGGAACCGGGCCTGCCGGAAAAGGGATGCGCGCCTCTTAGGCGTTTTCCTTGACGATCACCTTGAGCGTGGCTTCCACCTGGGGATGCACCTTGATGACGACTTCGTGTTCGCCTTCGCTCTTGATCGGCTTTTCGAGTTCAATCGCCCGGCGGTCCACTTCCACGCCCTGAGCGGTCAGGGCATCGTGAATGTTCTGGTTGGTGATGGCGCCGAACGCCTTGCCGCCTTGGCCCACTTCAAGGGTGAGGTCTACGGTCAGTCCGCTGATCTTGGCGGCCACTTCCTGAGCGGCGCTGAGTTCTTCCGCTTCGCGCTTGGCGCGGGCGGCCTGAAGATTGGCGATGAAACGGCGGTTGGAGGCTGTTGCTTCGTGGGCCAGACCCTTGGGGATGAGGTAGTTGCGGCCATAGCCAGCCTTAACGGTCACCAGGTCGGCTTCTGCGCCGAGCCCTTCAATTTTTGTTGCGAGAATTACTTCCATCGTTGCCATGGCTAAAAAGAAATGGTTATTTGTGAGCGGTTGAAGTAGTAAGTATTCGCCCGAATGTCAAGACAAGAGCGATAAAAAGGGCGTTTTTTTATGTTTTGGGAGGAAAAATCCTCCCGGTTGTCATGATTGGTGACATTGCGCTTGCTTCACGCGGCAGTAGTATGTAGGGAAAGGAACCGCATTTATCGCGTTCTCTCCCGGAGGGGTGGGGTTCGCCCGCGGGTACATTACAGATATTTGATCTTATGGCTATTCAGCGCGCATTGATATCCGTTTCCGACAAGACCGGCCTGGAGGAGTTTGCCAAGGGCCTGCACGAGTTTGGAGTAGAGCTTATTTCCACTGGCGGGACCGCCGCTTTCCTGAAAGGCCTGGGCCTTCCGGTGATTGAGATTTCCGACTATACCGGAGAACCGGAGTTGTTTGAAGGGCGCCTGAAGACGCTTCATCCCATGGTGCACGGGGGTCTGCTGCACCGCCGCGATAATGAGGAGCATGTGCGCCAGGCTAAGGAAAACGGCATCAAGCCCATCGACCTGGTCTGCGTGAATCTGTATCCTTTTGAAGAAACCGTCGCCAGGCCCGGAGTCACGCTGGAGGAAGCTATTGAAAAAATAGATATCGGCGGGCCGTCCATGCTCCGTTCCGCCGCCAAGAATTACGCTTCCGTCACGGTGGTTTCGGATCCCGCGGATTACGCGCGCATTCTGGATGAAATGCAGACCCACAAGGGGGATACGACCCTGAAGACCCGTGAAAACCTGGCGGTGAAGGTGTTTATGCGCACCTCCAATTACGATAACGCCATCACTAATTATCTTGGCCACCAGAGCGCGGAAAGCACCAAGGGCAGCTTCTGCATCTGCGCTCCCCTGTATCAGGAATTGCGTTACGGGGACAATCCCCACCAGGAAGCCAGCCTGTACGGCAGCTTCGGGGATATTTTCCACCAGCTTCAGGGCAAGGAGCTTTCCTATACGAACGTGCTGGACATTGAAGGGGCTGCCGAGCTGATTACCCAGTTCCGCCGCCCGACGGTGGGCATTTTGAAGCACACGAATCCCTGCGGCGTGGGCCAGGACGACGAAGACCTGCGCAACGCATGGCAGAAGGCTTTTGAAACGGATACGCAGGCCCCCTTCGGCGGCGTGATCGTGGTCAACCGCCCGATGACGGAAGGCCTGGCCCGTGTGCTGAGCGCCATTTTCACGGATGTCATCATCGCTCCGGAGTATGATGCGGAAGCCCGCGCCATTCTCCAGAAAAAGAAAAATTGCCGCATCATCCGCATGAACACGGAAGCCTGGATGAAGGCGCGCCGCGAACCCATCATCCGTTCCGCGCCCGGCGGGTTCATGACCATGAAGCGGGATACGGACGTGATGGGGCTGGACAATCTGGAAGCCAAGGTGGTGACCAAGCGCCCCCCGACCGAGGAAGAATTGACCGCCATGCGTTTCAACTGGCGCGTCGTGAAGCAGGTTCATTCCAACGCCATCGTTTTTGGCGGTACGGACCGCACGCTTGGCATCGGCGCCGGGCAGATGAGCCGTGTGGATTCCGCCCGCATTGCCGTCTGGAAGGCCGGGCAGGCCGGCCTGGATCTGAAGGGCAGCGTTGTGGCGTCCGACGCCATGTTCCCGTTTGCAGACGGCCTCCAGGTGGCGATTGACGCCGGAGCCACCGCCTGCATCCAGCCCGGAGGTTCCATCCGCGACGAGGAAGTGATTGCCGCCGCTGACGCCGCGGGAATTGCCATGGTATTTACGGGACACCGCCATTTCCTCCATTAATTTGAATGTTCGTCCCCGCCCCTTTGTCTTAAAACCGATATGCTGCTAGGTGTAAATATAGACCACATCGCCACGTTGAGGCAGGCCCGCTACGCGACCATGCTGGATTCCTTCAATGTGGAGCCGAGTGTTTTGGACGCCGCTTATGCGGCGCAAAGGGGCGGGGCGGATTCCATCACCCTCCATGTCCGGGGCGACCGCCGCCACATGCAGGATGCGGATGCCCTGAGCGTCCGGGAGAGCGTGGCCCTTCCCCTGAACCTGGAAATGGGAAATACCCCGGAGATGGTGGATTTTGCCCTGCGGCTGAAACCGGACTATATCTGCATGGTTCCGGAGAAGCGCGAGGAAATCACTACGGAAGGCGGCCTGGACGCCGTTTTTCATGAAAAGGATCTGGCTCCAACCATGGCAAGAATGGCCGACAACGGCATTCAGGTGAGCCTGTTCATTGATCCGGAAGTGCCCCAGGTGGAGGCTGCCGCCCGCCTGGGCGCCCCCATGATTGAGTTGCATACCGGATGTTTTGCCAACCATTCCGGCAGGGAGCGCACGGAGGAACTGGCCCGTTTGAAACGCGCCGCGGAACTGGCCCATTCCCTGGGCATCCAGGTGAATGCGGGCCATGGCATCAATTACCAGAATCTGGAACAGCTGCTGGCTGGCGTCCCTTGCCTGCATGAGCTGAACATCGGCCATACGATTGTATCCCGCGCTCTTTTTGTGGGGATGGAGCAGGCCGTGAGGGAAATGCGCCAGGCGATCGACCGCCTGAGCTGATTGCGCCGTTTCAATTGATCCCGGTTGCCGGAGTATGAGCCGCATTGCAGGATTGGGAATGGATTTGGCGGATATGGAACGCGTACGCCAGGCCCTGCGGAAAAACGGGGAGGCGTTTGCGTTGCGCATCTGCACCCCTGATGAGTGGGCTTATTGCCGGAAGCACGCGGATCCCGTGCCGCATCTGGCGGCGCGCTTTGCGGCCAAGGAGGCCGTGGCGAAAGCCCTGGGAACGGGAATCGGGGCGAAGTGCGCTTTTACGGATGTGGAGGTGGTGCGCGGCGATGCGGGAGTTCCTTCCATTCTTTTGCACGGGGCTGCGGGAGTGACCGCCCGGGAGCTGGGCATTACGGGCTGGTTCCTGACCATGACCCATTCCAGGTTGAGCGCCGCCGCCACCGTTATTGCCTTGGCGCAATAAAAAAGCCGTTCCCTGGGAAGAAAGGAACGGCTGGCATTAAAGGAGGAAAGGGAAGTTATTTTCTCCTTCTGCGTGCGGCAAATCCCGCGAACGCAAGCAGAGACAATGCCGCTGTGGAGGGTTCCGGAACAGCGGCATAAGAGACGGAGAGCGAACTCAGTTTCGTGCCGTTCAAGCCGTCATTATTCCAACCGGGAGCACGATGTCCAATGCTGTACATCTCGTTTTGGGTATCTCCTCCGTCATCAGTTCCGGTGTACCAGGCGATATCGCTGATAGAAACGGTTGCGGTGCTGGCAGCAGTACCATTATCAAGAGTAACGGTTACGTCATGTCCCAGGATATCAACGGTTACGTTTGTCCACGTATTTGCCGTCAGTCCGGCTTCTGCGATTGCTCTTCCGGAGGAGAGATTGCCGGAGTTGATGGCAACAGCCCCATTGCTGAGTCCCAGGCTGAAGCCGAATCCGCTGCGGGCAACGTGAATGATATTCTCAAGGGAATTGTTGCCTCCCCATGAGATGTCCATGGTGATGCTCATGGTCCCCTCCCCGGAAAGGGCTCCGTTCAGCATTTCCCGGAATACATTTGTACCGCGTTCGTCAAAGGTGGAACCGGTAAGAACCGTCCCCTTCTCTGTATCTTGGGCAGTATTGAAATTACCTGTAGCAGTTCCCCCCATGACGGCAGCCGCGGAGGAAAAATCCCATGTATAGGTAGCTGTCTCCGCCGCCTTTGCCGCACCACAGAAAAGCAGCCCTGCTGCCAGCAGCAAATATTTTTTAATGGATAGATTGATAGCCATATGACAATAGCACGTAATTGCAAAAAGATTCAACGATTTTCAAATTCGTTGAATGTTTTTCTATCTTAACCCATTAATAAATAGGTTTTTGAAAATATCCCTATTACAAGATTGGTTTCTTTTTTCGTTTGTTTATTTTCACTGTTCCATACAGAAAACGAGAAAATTATAGATTTTTTTCTTGTAAAACGGATTTGAAATTCGTTGCTATGGAATAAAAGAGGCCGCCCTGTCAAAGGGCGGCCTCTGCCTTAAGAGTTTTTTCTTAAGTCAGGTGGACTTTTAAGAAAAGCTCTTAATGAGGAGCTGGCGCTGTTCTTCCAGTTCGGCCGGGAGCTTCTTGCCCACCTTGTCGAACAGCTCGGTCTGGCTTTCCAGTTCAGCCTGCCATTCGCTCGGGTTGAGAGCCATGTTGGCGTTGAACTGTTCTTCGCTGTAGTCGAGGCCCGTCTTATCCAGTTCGGCATAGGTCGGGGAGACGCCCAGCACGGTCTTCTGGCCTTCAGCCTTGCCCTTGGCGCGGCGCAGGATCCAGTCGAGAACGCGCATGTTGTCGCCGTAGCCCGGCCAGATGAAGTTGCCGTCCTTGTCCTTGCGGAACCAGTTCACGTTGAAGATCAGCGGAGGATTGGCAACGGTCTTGCCCATGTCCAGCCAGTGCTGCCAGTAGTCGCCCACATGGTAGCCGATGAAGGGAAGCATGGCCATCGGGTCGCGGCGGACCTGACCGATGTTGCCGAAGGCGGCGGCGGTCATTTCGGAACCCATCGTCGCGCCGACGTAAACGCCGTGCGTCCAGTCGCGGGACTGGAAGACAAGGGGCATGGTGGTGGCGCGGCGGCCGCCGAACAGGATCGCGGAGAGGGAAACGCCTTCCGGGTTCTGCCATTCGGGATCAATCGTCGGGCACTGGGAGGCGGGGGCGGTGAAACGGGCGTTCGGATGAGCGCACTTGCGTCCGCAATCCGGGGTCCAGTCATTGCCCTGCCAGTCGATGGCGTGGGCGGGAGCGGGGCCGTCCATGCCTTCCCACCAGACGTCGCCGTCGTCGGTCAGGCCAACGTTGGTGAAGATGACGTTTTCCTTGATGGTGTCCATGGCGATCGGGTTCGTCTTGTAGGACGTGCCGGGAGCCACGCCGAAGTAGCCGTTTTCCGGGTTGATGGCATGGAAGGTGCCGTCTTCATGAGGCCAGATCCAGGCGATGTCGTCACCGATGATGGAGGTTTTCCAGCCGGCTTCCCGGTAGGAGGCGGGGGGAACGAGCATGGCCAGGTTGGTCTTGCCGCAGGCGGACGGGAATGCGCCGCCGACGTAGGCCTTGGTGCCGTCCGGGGATTCAATGCCCAGAAGGAGCATGTGTTCAGCCATCCACTTGTTCTTGCGGGCGATGGCGGAGGCGATGCGCAGGGCCAGGCACTTTTTGCCGAGCAGGGCGTTGCCGCCGTAACCGGAACCGAAGGACCAGATTTCTTCCGTTTCCGGGAAATGGCAGATGTACTTTTCTTCGTTGCAGGGCCACGGCACGTCCACCTGGCCGTCTGCAAGCGGAGCGCCCACGGTGTGGAGGCAGGGAACGAATGTCCCGTAACCGTCACGCTTCGGGTTGCCGCCGCCCTTGACTTCGTCTTCCAGGCGCTTGAGAACCTGTTCACCCATCTTGGTCATGATGCGCATGTTGGTCACGACATAGGGGGAATCCGTGATTTCAATGCCGATTTTGGCCAGGGGGGAGTCCAGGGGGCCCATGCAGAAGGGAATCACGTACATGGTACGGCCCTTCATACAGCCATTGAAGAGGCCCTTCAGTTTGGCCTTCATTTCAACGGGATCAGCCCAATGGTTGGTCGGGCCGGCGTCTTCTTCCTTCTCGCTGCAGATGAACGTGCGGTCTTCCACACGGGCTACATCGGAGGGGGTGGAACGGGCGAGGAAGCACCCGGGGCGCTTCTCGGGGTTCAGTTTGATAAAGGTGCCCTTTTCTACCATCATGTTGCAAAGCTCGTCATTTTCTTCCTGAGAGCCGTTGCACCAGTAGATGGAGTCGGGTTGGCAAAGCTGGGCGATTTCTTCGACCCACTTCTTAGCTGCTTCGTGAGTGGTACTCATGGTGAAGATAGTGTATGCACGGAAATAGCCGTTGGCAAGCCTCCCGTGCGGCTTTTTATGGGGCGGTTTTGTTTCTCCGGGCATGGAAACCGCATGCGGGGAATGGCGTTGCCCTGATTGCCGGATGGCTGTGCGCGGGGGCTTTCTTCAGGATATCCCTTTTTCCTGCTGCCGTGTTTCTCGGAAAGGGTGAAAAAGACTGTTTTGACTGGAAATCTGCTTGCCAGCTCGTCTGCGATAGTCTAGGGAAGAATCATGAATGTCAGAATGTTGTCGGCAAATGCGGTGTTTCTGATGCTGCCGGCTTTGCTGGCGGCGTGTTCGGACGCCCCGCGCCCGCCCGCCGTCAGCTTCAGGATTCAGAATGTGCCTCCCGTGCCGCGCACGATGGCCCAGATGTCCAGAGAGGTGCACATTAACCGTGATTTCATGTCCCCGCGCTCCCGTGCTCGCCGGGCCGCCCATTCCATGCATCCGCGGTTTATCACGATTCACAGCACAGCCAATCCCAAGGGTGACGCCGCGGCGCATGCCCGGGCATTGAAAAGGGGGGCCATGGGGTCCCTGAACTGGCATTTTACGGTGGACCAGTACTGTGCCGTCCAGCATATTCCGCTGAATGAGACGGGCCGCCACGCAGACCGGGGCGGCCCCGGAGACATGTACTCCATCGGCATTGAGATGGGGGAGGTAAGGAGCCATAACCCCATTGTTACCTGGAACCGCTCCGCCAAGCTGACGGCAGTGCTGATGAAGCAGTACCATATTCCGCTCCGTAATGTGGTTCCTCATTATTATTGGACGGGGAAGAATTGCCCGGCCCCGCTGCTGACCAACGGCCGTCCGGGACATAAATGGAGCTGGTTCATTTCCCGCGTGGATTATTACAGGCGCTGTCTGGAGACACGGCCCGCCGCAGCGCTCTGACGGGTACGCGCACATGGTGCATGATAAGGGATACGTTCTTGGGTTCATGGCTGGAGAATTGCTTTTAACATCTTCTCTGGAGGAATGCGTTTTTATCCGCCCCAGAGAGTTGGCGGCCATGCAGGCGGCGGGAATGGCCTCCGTACGGGATTTGTTGTTCATGCTTCCGCGCAGGTATGAAGACCGCCGCATGTTTGACCGCTATGATTCCCTGTCTTCCGGTGTGCCCGTCTGCCTGAGAGGGAGGGTGGTGGATGTGGGCTGGAAAGGCTGGGGCGGACGGGGCGGCAAGGGCCGCGGCCGGTATGTGGAAGCCGTGCTGGCGGATGAGCAGTCTTTGGGGCAGGCCCGTTTTTCCTGCCTGTGGTTCAGCATGCCGGGCGTAGCCAGGATGCTGTGCGCCGGGCAGGAGATGATTGTATACGGGCGCATGAAACCGTATGGGAAAAAGCTCAGTATGGTGCATCCGGATTTTGAAATTATCCGGGAAGGAGATGAGCAGTCCATTCATTTGAACCGCATTGTTCCCGTGTATGGCGGCCGTATGGGGATTGCGGTCCGCAGGCTGCGGGAAATCGTATGGGAGACGCTGTCCAGGCTTTCCCCGGCTCCGGAACCGGAGGTGTATGAGTTTGTGCCGGACACTCCGTGCAAAACGGCATTGAGGGATCTTCATTTTCCTGAGACCGCAGAGGCCCGGGACCGGGCGCGGCGCCGTTTTGCGTTGGAGGAATGCCTTGCTCAGCAGTTGAACGTGGCCTACAGAAGAAGGCGGGCGGATGAAATGCCCGGCATGCGGACCGCAGGTTCCAGCCATTTGGTGAAGGATCTGGCGGATTCCCTGCCGTTTGAGCTGACGGAGGCTCAGAAGCGCTGCGTGAGGGAGATTTACCGGGATATGAAAGCCCCCCGTTCCATGAACCGCCTGCTTCAGGGGGATGTCGGGTCCGGCAAGACGCTGGTGGCTCTGTGCGCCATGCTGCTGGCCGTGGAACACGGTTATTCCGCCGTGATGATGGCGCCCACGCAGATTCTGGCGGAACAGCATTATTTGAAGTTCCGGCAGATGCTGGACAAGCTGGATGTGCCTGTTTCCCTGGTGACGGCGGACAGGAAGGAAGAATCCCATGTATCGTTTGGAAAGCAGGGCGGGATTGTGGTTGGCACGCATGCCCTGCTGTACGGGAAAAATGTGCCGGAGCGTGTGGGGCTGGTCGTGATTGACGAACAGCACAAATTCGGCGTGAATCAGCGGGAGAAGCTGATTGACCGGGAAGAGCGCCCCGACGTGCTGGTGATGACCGCTACCCCTATCCCCCGCACGCTGACGCTGACTTTTTACGGGGAGCTTGACGTTTCCATCCTGGACGGCGTGCCCGGGGGGCGCGGGGCGGTCGTAACAGCCATCCGTACGGAGAAGGATAAGGGAAAAGTGCTGGCATTCGTTCGGAACCAGCTGGAGGAAGGGAGGCAGATTTACGTGGTTTCCCCCCTGATTGACGGAGAGGATTCCCGGAAGGGGAAAGCCGTGACGAAGGAATGGGACGAGTGGAAGGCTCTGCTGCCTCATGTGGATGTGGGGCTGCTGCACGGCAGGATGTCTTCAGAGGAAAAAGAGGCGGTGATGAAGGATTTCCGCTCCAACCGCATCAGCGTGCTGGTGTCCACCACGGTGGTGGAGGTGGGGGTGGATGTTCCGAATGCCACGGTGATGATCATCAATAATGCGGAAAGTTTCGGGCTTTCCCAGCTTCATCAGCTCCGGGGGCGCATCGGCCGCGGGTCGCACAAGTCCTACTGCATTTTGATGACGGACGCCCGTCCGGAGGATGAGCAATGGGAGAAGCTGCGCATCGTGGAAACTACGGCGAATGGATTTGACCTGGCGGAACAGGATTTGAGGCTACGCGGCCCTGGAGACGTGCTGGGTACGTCCCAGAGCGGCTTGAAGGGAGTACGTTTTGAGGAATGGCTGCTGGATGCGCGCCTGATTCACCGCGGGCGGCAGCTGGCGGAGGCTATTCTGGCGGAAGATCCCAATCTGGAATCCGCCAAATACTGCCCTCTCCGTTTTTTGCTGGAAGACGGGGCGGGGAGGCGTGTGGCCGGGTAAGATTGTTTTTCTGCCGTTTGCTGACGGTCAGCTTGTAAGAGGCGCATGACAGATAAGAGGGCAACGATTTATCCGCCGGAATGAATCTAAAGAAGCAAAGAAGATGTTTCTTCTTCAACCCGAACACCGATAAAACAATGATTCAGACGTATCAAGTACTCCCTGTGGTGGCCATCGTATGCTCCGCTTCCGCCTTTGCCCAGAACGCTGCCGATCCCGTGCAGATGGTCAAGCAGAATATCGACCTGATTTCTTCCGCCAACAAGGTTTTGGACGACGTGAAGGACAACGCTGCGGTTGAAATCGCCATTAAGCAGCTCAATGCGTTGACCCAGCAGGCCAAGCAGCTGGACAAGTCCATGGAAAAGATGAAGCTTACTTCCGAGCAGGCTATCCGCATCACCAAATTGAACGGAGACGCCCAGGACACCATCGTGGACATGCTGGAAAATTGCGAGCGCATTCAAAAGGACAAGCTGATGACTCCGGCTCTGCTCAAGGCGGTGAATGATTTTGCCGACGCCGCCAACATCGACGTGGTGGAAACGATTACGACCGTGGAGCAAATTGTGGAAGATTGAGTGACCAGCTTATCAAAAGACCTTTGACTGGTAAGGCCGCCTCCTGAAGAAGGCGGCCTTATTTTTTAAGGAAGGGCCGTTTTTTATCAATTTCCGGGCAGGGCATTTTATTTCTCCATGGCCGGATTGGGGTTTCTTGCCGGAACCAGGTAGCCCGTGCCGGGAGACGTGCCCAGGCAGGAGAGGAGATCCTGGTGGCGCGGCAGGGACTTGGCGCGGAAAACGGCTGCGGCGGGGTCCAGCACATTGCCGAAGGTGATGGCTCCCATCGGGCATGCGAGCTGGCAGGCCGTTTGAGCCGCCCCGTCCGGAAGCAGCATGTCCTGGGCCGTCACATGGATGGAGGTGGATGGCTGGCCCGGATGCTCCTTCATCAAGCGGGATTTGTGCCGGATTTTGGCACGTTCCACCATTTGGACGCAGTAGGTGCATTTTTCCATGACGCCGCGGGAGCGAACGGTTACATTGGGATTGCGCTGAAGGCGCGTGGCCTGTTCCGATGCTTTGGCGTAATCAAAAAAATTGAAGCGCCGAGCCTTGTACGGGCAGTTGGTGGCGCAGTACCGGGTACCCCAGCACCGGGCGTACACCATGGCGTTCAGGCCTTCCGCAGTATGCACGGTGGCATTGACGGGGCATACGGATTCGCATGGGGCCTTGCCGCACTGCTGGCAGGCCACGGGGATGGAGGTGAGCGTCCCTTCCTCCGTGAAGTATCTGTCGATACGTATCCAGTCCAGGGCGCGGCCCCTGGCCATCTGGTCACGCCCTACCACGGGAATGTTATTTTCCGCGCGGCATGCAATCATGCAGGCGTTGCAGCCGATACAACGGGACGTGTCAATGGCCATTTTCCACTGGTAAACGGCATCCGCGCCGGGAGGGGGAGGCGGGACGCGGGACAGACCGGGATGCAGGGAGAACGGGGCAGGTTGCACAACGGGGCTTTGAATGGCTTCCGTCCGCTCCCGGAGGGCAGACAAGGCAATCTGTTCCGGGGCAATGCCGTATGCTTCCGTTTTTTCCACCTGTCTGCGGAGTTCGTATCCGCCGGAATTTTCCTGCCTTTCCGCTACGTGGTTGATGCCGCCATAACCCAGAGGAAGAATAATGAGATTATCCGCCACTCCCGGAATGGGGCACAGGATGACTTCCATTTGCGTGGAGGGGGCGGTAAGCGTGCAGTGCATGGGCCCGGAATCCGAACCTCCCAGCCGCAGAAAGGTGGCGGGGGAGACCTGTGCGGACGCCGCCCAGCTGACGCCTGTTATTGGGTCCGGGCATTCCTGCATCCATGCATTGCGTTTCCAGCGGCCGTCCCCAATGGAATAGTCCGGGCGGAATTGCAATTCCAGCATCCCGGTTCCCAATTTTTTCCCGTGGCCGCCAAAAGGCGCTGCGGGCGTTTGCATCATGGCTGTTCCAAGAGCCGTTTCTTCCTGCGGGGACAGGGGAGCATAGGCCGTTTCTTCCGAATAGCCGCGCTGAAGCGCCTGAGCCCAGGCCGCAGTTTTATTTTCCGGATTCACGGCGCGTTCAAAGCATTTGCGCGCTCTGTGGTAAACGGGAGAGAGGTGGGTGGGGGAATTGTCCGCCGTGGAGAGATGGCCTTTGGAGGAAAGCAGGCCGGAAAGCACTTCTTCCGGAGAAATGCCCCCGTACAGGGGAAGAATGACGGGCTGGCGATAGCAAAATCTGCCCCGGTAATCCCGCTCCACTCCCCATGATTCCAGAAAGTGGGCTGCCGGCAGGTGCCAGCGGCAGACGCGGGAGGTTTCATCTTCATACATTCCAAGGTGGATGCTTTCCACCCTGTTCAGGGCTTCCGACAGTCTGGAACTGTGCCCGGAATCCAGCACGGGATTTCCCGCATCCAGTAAAAAAACGATTTCCACCTTTTTCCCCCGGATGTCCCGAACAAGATCGTCCAGCGTGCCATAGGGAGTTGGGCGCGGTGCCTTTAACAACTGGATGCATGTCCCCATGGAGCCGAGAAGACAGTTGAGCTTCCAGACGATGCCGGATAATTCCGGATGATTGTCCCCCAGGAGGACCACGCTTTCTCCAGAGTGGCTGAATAAGTCATCCGCACAGTGGCGAAGCCAGTTGAGTTCCCTTTCCGTCAGGGGATGGTCCGTTCGCCGGGGAGGGGAAAGCGTTTGGCCGGAGTTTTTTTTGCTGGAAAGATAGCGGAACAGTTCCTCCAGGAAAAACGCCAGGCGTGCGGGAGGAACGGGCAGCCTGTGGTCGGCATGGGCCCCGGTCAGGGAAACGCGTCCCTCCACGGCGTAAAGGCGTGTTCGGTTCCTGTTTTCTTCTTTGTAATAAAGCCCTTCCGGGGAGCGGGACGCAATGAAGTCGCGCGTGTTTCCATAGGGGTTTTGATGAAGAAAATCGCAATCCAGGGAGAGGATGCGCCTGGAGCGCGCAAAACGCACGCGGAACCGTACTTCTTCCGGCAGCCCCGCCTGCATGCCGGAACCCGGTTCAGGCACGGGGGAATACCGGTAGATGCGCACGAGTGAATTTTTCCTGGTGATTTCCTCCAGCATGGAATGGAGCAGAGGGGAAGCCGAAGGGGGAAGGAGAAGGCCGATGCCGCCACCATCCCGAAGATTGCGGGACCAGGAAGAAAAGGCTCCCCGGAATTCGTCTTCGGAGGCCGGATTGCCGTTGAACAGGACATGTTTGCTGCGGCCGGGGTCGTAAAGGTCCAGAATGGAGGCCTGAGCCGCAGCCGGCAGCCCCGGACCTTCCGGGTATTGCAGGGAGGGAATCAATTTGACGGGGCGCCCTTCATAACAGGCGGCCAGTACGGGTTGCGCGTTTCCTCCCATGGTCAGGCAGGTGGCGTAAGCCGTTTCCACGCCGGGAACAGACCATTCAGGCCCTTCGTTATAGGGAACCAGGTATTTTTCCACACGGCGGCAGGCCGGCAGCCCTATCCCTGCCAGGGCTGCCCCTGCACCCATCCATTTCATGAAGGAACGCCGCGTCATCCCCCGTTCTTCTTCCGGAAGAAAAGCGGGGTGGTTCTGGGGAACTTCATTCTGGGAAAATGGAGGGAGGGGAGTCAAACCGGGTAATGATGGGGATTGATGAAACAGGGATGGCTTTTTTTAGGAAATCCGAAGGATGAAATCAAGTGGTGATTGACGGTAGTCTTTATCTTTGGGCCAATAAGGGATAAACAGGGAACAGGAGGAAATCTTTCTTGTGGAATTCAATGTCATTGATTACGGATTCAAGGAAGGAATCATTTAATGAAAAGTCCTTTGGTCTTTTTATTACGCAGTATCCGGGAACGCAGGGAGGAATAACTTTGGCGCCGCGGATGTCAAACAGGCTATGGAGGTCAGTGATGGCATGCGGTGCAATCCGTTTTCGGCTGAATTTTCCATTGGCGTTTCAGGAAATTTCCTAGTTGAAGCGGGGTTTGGATGCTTTTCCCTTCTTCATCCCGGATGGAATGCGTGCGGAGGTAGTCTGCGGCGGAATAACGGGAACTGGCCGTTTCCTCCAGCGGGCGCAGATGGGGAGCCGGATTGCGGTGGCAGTCCAGACACCATTGCATGCGGGCGTCGCGTGGAGCCCTGATGCGTTCCATGCCCGCCACGTCTCCATGGCAGGACGTGCAGCCGATGCCCCGGTTCAGGTGGGCCATGTGGTTAAAATAGGCGTGACCGGACAGGCGGTTGACCATCACCCAGCGGACCGGTTCTCCTGTGTAACCGGGGTATTGCGGGTCCGCCGCTTCCCTCAGGGGGGCGATGAGCGGGCTGTCCGGAAGAATATGCTGGTGGCAGCCCAGACAGGACTTCGTATCCGGAATGCCGGCTCTGGATGAGCGCTGTGCGGCGCTGTGGCAAGCCGTGCAGCTCATCTTCAGATCTCCGGCGTGAAGTTTGTGGGAAAAGCGGACGGGTTGCACGGGTTCATACTCCGGAATGCTGAAATTAACATAATATATTCCCCCCAGTACGAACGCGGCAGCGAGCGCAACCAGGGCGGCAATCCCGTAAAAGCGCTTGTTGGTATTGGGTGGAAAGATGTTGGCCATGAACCGTGGAGAGAAAGGGATGGAGCCTCCGTCAGGCCGTTCTGCCCGGGCGCGGGATGCGGGCGGGCGGCAGGGGCGTATCCATCGTCAGGTCTTCAGGCACCAGCCGTGCGGTGCTTTTCTTAATCTGTTCCCAGGTAATGCGCTGGCCTGTGTGGGCCGCTTCACGCCCCATGATGGCAGCCAGGGTTTTATTGGCTGCGCTTTCCAGTGTCTGGGTCCAGGTGCCGGAGCGCAGGAAACGGTAAAAGGCCACATGCGTGTCTGCGTACATATTGCCGCGTTCCCCGCGGAAACGCCAGCGGTTATTCGCCTGAATGTAGGGGCGGTAGGGAGTAACCAGCATTCCTTTTTCGCAGATGGTGCGGTCCACGATTTCCCCGTGGCAGCCAACCCACTGTCTGCATGAAATGTGGGCCGTTACGTTGTGGCCGTACTCAAAATAAACGTCGTAATGATCCCATACGTCGCCGTCATCCCGGCGCTGGGCGCGTCCTCCGGAGCCGAAAGCCGCCAGAGGAAGCTGCTCGTTCATGGACCAGACCATGCCGTCAATCGTATGGACGATTTGTTCCACAAACTGGCCTCCGCTCAGCCAGTTCCATGCGGTCCAGTTGCGTAGCGCCCATGCCACGTCCGTATCGGAGGAAGGTCGGGAATCCAGGGCCAGCGGAGACTTGGGAGGAGTGGTATAATATAACCCGTCAAAGGAGAGGACACGGCCCAGCTGCCCGGAGGAAAGCTTGCGGTGGGCTTCCTCATTCGCCTTGTCGTAGCGCCAGCAGAAGCCGTCCAGAATCACCAGATTTTTGAGTTTTGCCAGCCGTGCGGATTCCAGTACGGAAAGCACGCCGGGAACGTCCACCGCCACGGGTTTTTCCGCATAAATATGTTTGCTGGCGTCAATGGCCACCGCCAAATGTTCCGGACGGAAAGCGGGGGGAGTGCAGAGCAGAACTACGTCAATATCCGTTTGCAGCAGTCTCTTGTAACTGTCCAGGCCGCTGAACAGGCGGCTCCTGTCCAGCCGGGCTCGGTTGCCGTACTGTTCCGCCAGTAATTTGGCGCCGAAATCGATACGTTCCTGAAACACGTCTGCCAATGCCCAGGCAATTGTTCCGGGATCGGCGTCCAGAGCGTTTTTCATGGCACCCAGGCCTCGGCCTCCGCAGCCTACCAGGCCCACCTTGAGCGGTTTTGTGTTCGTCAGGGCCTCTTCTGCGTTCAGGCAGGGCATGACGGCAAGGAATCCGGCTGTTCCTGCGGCGGTTTTCAAAAAACGGCGTCTGTTCCAAATAGGGTAACCCATCTCAGGGGAATTATACGGTGACGTCCTGTGAAATCAAACGTCGTATTGAAATGGTGACACAAAAAATAGGCGCAACCGTCATTCTCGGAAATGGTGCTCTGCGGAGGGAGTCAATGAACTCCCTATATTTTGCCTATTAAATGGGAAGGGCTGTTTCCTGCGTTCAGAACGAGAGGCAGAGGTTAAAGAGATATGTTGCCTGAAAAACAGTTTTTAAGGATAAAAACTGATTTGACTCCGGAATCCTCAGTGTTCATGATGAATTCAATGAGGCCTCCGGCTTTTCAACCAATCATCATGATGAAGCGAAATCTCATTCCTTCTACGGCTTTTTTGGCGGCGTTAGTGTTTGTTGCCTGTGACGGCGGCAAGAAGCAGGATCATCCCCGGGATGTTTCGGTTCCCAGCGAACAGGCCGTTCCTAAAACTCCGGGAGAAAAAATTCTGGCCGTTCTGCTGCTTATTCAGGATCAGGCTACGGCAAACGCCCACGCGGCGGAGGTGAAAGAGCTGGCTGCCTCCCTGCCCGGGGATATTCCCAATGAAGAAGCCGTAAATATTGCAAATGAATTGATGCGTCTGGCCAGCCGGGAATGTTATGGTTCTTCGTCTCTGGAAGATGCTTTGAAAGGAATTCATTTCGATGCCGGGGAATACACGGGCAGTGTGCCTCTGGATGTGGATGGATTCGAACCTACCGCGGAAGAGCCGTAAAAATAAATTCCCCGTGCCGGGAATTGGGTAATTACTACAATGTTCCTCTTCATTCTGTTTTGCCGGAATGAAGGGCGGTTTGATATGGTATCAGGTCCCCCGGTAAATCCTTTCCTCTTCCTGATGGGAAAATGCGCGAAGAGAAGGGGAAAATATCTGTACAGCCCGACTCCCGGAGTTTTCTTGCTGGAGAACAAAGGGCCACGGGTGGTAAACTCAATCCAGGAGGCGGCGCAATTCTTCAATGGCTTCCGCCATATCTTCCCGGGTAATTTTCGTAGAAATGCCTGCCTCCCCTGCTTTGGAAAGCAGAACAAAGCGGATGGTTCCGGCCCGGAACTTTTTGTCTGATGCCGTTTTTTGAAGAACAGTTGCCGTATCAATGCCGTCCGGAAGAACCAAGGGAAGTTCCAGCGCCTGAAGCGTGCGAAGGATCTTGTTGGCATCGGAAGAACTTAAACCGGCTTTCCGTTCACTCAGAAACAGGGCGGCGCGCATGCCGAGCGCCACTGCTTCCCCGTGAAGGATGGTTCCGTAAGGGACGGCAGCTTCAATGCCGTGGCCGATGGTGTGGCCGAAATTGAGCAGAGCCCGGATATCCAGAGTTTCCAATTCATCATTTTCTACAATGCGGGCCTTAATGGCCACGTTCCGGGAGATTAGGTCAGGAAGCCTGGTAATAGTATTCAGGGAGAAGCCGATGGAGAGTTCCGTCCCCAGCCCTTTCAATTCATGAAGCATGGAAGCGTCTTTGATAGCTGCGTGCTTGACGGCTTCCGCCAAACCTTCCGCCAGCGTACGTCGATCCAAAGTCACCAGCGTGGTAGGGTCGATTACCACGACGGACGGCTGATGAAAGGCTCCTACAAGATTTTTCCCTTCTGGAATATTGACGGCAGTCTTTCCTCCTACGGAACTGTCCACCTGGGCGACCACCGTTGTTGGAATTTGCATGAAGGGGATGCCCCGGTAATAAATGGAAGCGATGAAGCCGGCCAGATCCCCTACTACGCCGCCGCCCAGAGCGGCGATGCATCCGGTGCGGTCAAGCCCGGCCCGGACCAGTTCGGAACACAGCTCCTGGGCCTGAAGCATATTTTTGGAAGCTTCCCCGGCATTCACTACGTGCAGGCTGGGCATGAATCCCGCGCTCTCCAGGGACTTCATTACGCGCTCTGCATAAAGCGGGGCGACGCAGCTGTCCGTGATAACCGCAATCTTGCCGTCCAGACCGGCGCGGTAGGCAAACTCTCCGGTACGGTCCAGTGCTCCGTTTTCCACGTGGATGTCGTAGGAACGTTCACCGAGAGCAAGAGAAATGGTAGGCATGAGGCCAGTATGGGATATTCCGGAGGGAACCTCAAACGGAAAGTGCGGATGAGGCGAAGAAGACGCATTCTCCTTTTAATGCGTTCTTGTCCTGGGTGCCAGCGGAGAAAGAGTTTCCAGGATAACTTTCAAATGCTCCGCGCGTGAGGCCGTGAACCCGCCGTCATCCTTCCAGATGATATTGCCGTTGCCGTCCAGAAGGACAATCGCTGTTTCCGCCTTCTTGTGAAGGGAAAGTCTGCGGCGTACAAAAGACTGGTCATAATAGGAAATCAGGGAATTGGTCTTCATGTAAAAATCCGGAAAATCCCCCAGAGCCTGTGTAAAGGCGGGGACATCACCTTCAATTGGGGGTGGCTGCAGAACCAGCAAAATGCTATATTCCACCGGGGTTGGCGTATGTTTGTACTGTTTGCGGAGGTCCTCGCAGAAGGGAAGCCACTTTTTCATTCCGTACAAAGTTTCCGGGTGAAAAACAGTCAGCATGATATGGAAACTTTTTGGAACGATGGGAGGCAGGGAAATATTGTCTCCCAGTAAATTCATGCCGTTGATATCCGGAAAACGGTAACGTCCGTTTCCTCCTCCATAAGGATGCTCGGGATTGGGCGTTGGCAAGTGTATTTCCTGATTCTTCATGCCCTGTTAGACAAAATTCGAAGAAATAATGTTCATGTCGATGGTTGCCGAACAGGGTATGTTCATTGGTGCGGGGAAGGGCCTTTTTTCTGTTGGAAGGCTCTCTTTCTCTGAAAATTCCGGCCGATTAGAAAATCGGTATTCATGGAAAAGGGAATATATAGACCTGTTATAAGTTTTTCTCGAAGAAAGGTGGGGTACAAGAGTAGGGAAGAGAGGGACGTTCAAAAAAAGATGCGGTGGAAAGAGGCAGTATGACAAAAGCATATACTGTTCATGATATGTAGGTTATGTGAGTATTGGAGGGGTGGTGGGAATAAGCGGACGCAAAAAACATCTCGAAAAAAATTGACAAAAAGGTGTGGTATGGTAGATTTCTCGGCACGCCAACACGGTGACGGGATGAAAAGCCCGGCGGCTGAAGGGCTCGGAAGAGCGCTGGAGGCGGCTGGAGCCGGCCACCCGGAGAACCCCCCGGAAGGGGTTGCGATAAGAAGATTTGAAGGGAATGACTACCGAAAACCGCCGAGGGTTTTCCGAGGG